>NZ_JAMYUP010000039.1:0-50210 GCF_040323155.1 Mesorhizobium sp. M0060 | reverse complement strand
AGATCCTCGAGAACAAGGGCGCGACCTTCGGCTACAACGCCCAGACCGGCGAATATGGCGACATGATCGCCATGGGTATCGTCGATCCGGTCAAGGTTGTGCGTACGGCTCTGCAGGACGCGGCCTCGGTCGCCGGCCTGCTCGTCACCACCGAAGCCATGATCGCGGAGGCTCCGAAGAAGGAGTCGGCTGGCGGCGGCATGCCTGGCGGCATGGGCGGCGGCGGCATGGGCGGCATGGGTGGTATGGATTTCTAATCCAACCCATCAGCCTTGAGATACAGAAAGGGCGCCGAAAGGCGCCCTTTTTGTTTGCTTTGTTTAGCGGGTTGCCCGCTCAGACGGCGGCGTCAATACGCCGCGAGGGCGAGAGCTTTGCCGGCAATGCACCTTCAATCACCGCGGCGACTTCGTCGGCCACCGCCAGCACCGGGGCGCGGTCGCGGGTGGCGCGTGCGATCACCATCAGCCCTTCCAGTGATGATTCGACCAGCAGCGCCAGCGCATGCGCGCGGCGCTCGGGCACCCCTGCCCTGACGAAGGCCGCCCTGAGCAAGCCTATCCATTGCTCGAAAGCCGAGCGGCACAATTCGGCCAGCTCCGGCATGTCAGTCGGCGAGTCCAGCACCACGGGCGCGATCGGGCAGCCGAGCGTGAACTGGTTGTCCTCCAGCATGCGGGCGATCGACTGGTAAATGTGGTGGACGGCGACTGCCGGATCCTTTTCGGCAGCGAGCGCGGCGCCAAGCCTCTGCGTCACCTCGTCGACGCTGTCGCGCGTCACCTCGATGACCAGCTGATCCTTGCCGCCCGGAAAGTGGAAGTAGAGCGAGCCTCTCGGTGCGCCTGAGGCACTCAATATGTCGTTGAGCGACGTGCCGTGGTAGCCGCGCTGCCTCAGCAGCAGCGCCGTCGTTTCGAGTATGCGGATGCGGGTGTCGTTCGCCATGTCAACCTCTGTCAGGAGTGAGCATTATAGGCCTTGCCTCGAATATGACAACCGGTCTATCTACTATGTAGATTAGTCTACATAGTACGAGAGGCAAATGCGCAGTTATCGTCTTGAAGGAACCGGCGTGACCAAGTGCCTGGTGATGCGCGACGGGACGCCGCCGACGCCGAAGCCGCACGAGATCGTCGTGCGCGTCCGCGCCACCTCGCTCAATCGTCGCGATACGATGATCCTCTACGGCACCTATCCGCTGACGCCGCGCCAAGGCGTCGTCCCGCTGAGTGATGGTGCCGGTGAAGTCGTTGCCGTCGGCGATTCTGTCACCCGCTTTGCCGTAGGCGACCGCATCACCGGCAGCTATATCGCGCGCTGGATCGACGGCCGCATCAATGCCGGGCTGATCGACCAGCTTGGCTGCACGCTGGACGGGATGCTGACCGAATACGCGATGCTCGACGAGCAATGGGCGGTGCGGCTTCCCGATCATCTCGACTGGCATCAAGCAGCAACGCTGACCTGCGCCGGCCTGACCGCCTGGAATGCGGTGACGGGGGCCGAGATGCCGAAGCCAGGCCAATGGGTTCTGGTCATCGGCTCGGGCGGCGTCGCGCTGTTTTGCACTGCAATTCGCCAAGCTGCTCGGCTGCCGTGTTGTGGCGGTTACCTCGCGCAGCGAGAAGGTGGACCGGCTGCGGGCGCTGGGCACCGACCTCGTCGTCTCCACCGCCGACACGCCGGAATGGGGTGCGGCGGTGCGCGAGCAAACCGGTGGCATCGACCTCGTCATCGAGACCGGCGGCCCGCCGACTTTCGCGCAATCGATGATCGCCTGCGCGCTTTACGGGCGCATCGTGCTTCTCACCATACAGGACGCGAAAGGCGGGACGGTGCAAATTCCCGGCCCCGTCTACCAGCGCAGCCTCGCCACCATCAGCCGCCTCTTCGTCGGCAATCGCACCGGCCTCGAAGCCATGCTGCGCGCCATCTCGGTGCATCGCCTTAAGCCTGTCATCGACAAGGTGTTCGCCTTCGACGAGGCCAAAGACGCCTACCGCTATTTCCAGCAAGGCGACGTCTTCGGGAAAGTGGTCGTCGACGGCGCCTGACTAATCGACCCCCCTCAAACCAATGGAGAGAGATGCAATGACCATTCGTGAAGCAGAAGCCCAATGGCAGGGACCGTTGAAAGAAGGTTCGGGCCGGCTGAAGCTCGGCAGCGGCGTCTTCGAAGGCGCCTACTCCTTCCCGTCGCGTTTCGAGAACGGTCCCGGCACCAACCCCGAGGAACGGATTGCGGCAGCGCATGCCGGCTGCTTCTCGATGGCGCTGAGCGCCATACTGGGCAGAGACGGCCATGTTCCGGTGTGGATCCGCACCCTCGCCAAGGTGCATCTCGGCACCAGCGCGGCTGGACCGACGCTGACCCGCATCGACCTCGAAACTGAAGCCGAGATTCCAGGGCTGGAGTCCGAGGAATTCCAGCGCCTTGCCCAATCCGCCAAGACGACATGCCTTGTCTCGCGCGCTTTGGCCGGCGTGGCTGAGATCACGCTCAACGCGGAGCTGATCGCGGCCGCTGCGGAAAAATGAAATCGAGATACTGAAATGAAACAGGACAGCATCATCGTCGTCCATCCAGACGATCAATCCAGACAGACGGCCGAGATCATGCGACGCTTCAACGACGTGTTCCAGCTTCATGATCCGTCGGCACTCCCGGGCCTGGTGGCCGAGGACTGCGTCATCGAAAACACGACGCCGGCACCGGATGGCGCCCGTCATATCGGCCGTGATGCCTGCATCAGGCTATGGTCGGCGATCGCGACCGAACCCGGCACACGCTTCGACCTCGAGGAAACTTACGTGGCCGGCGAACGGGCAACGATCCGCTGGCGCTACTGGCGCGCCGACGGTAACTCCATCCGTGGCGTCAATCTGATGCGCGTAGCGGACGGGCAGATCGTCGAGGCAATGGGCTACGTGAAGGGATAAGGCTGCCTACCGGTCCGCCAGCGCCAGTTTGGCGCCGAGCATGACAAAGGCGCCGGCGAAGGTGCGACGCATCCAGGTCAGCACCTTTGGCCGCGACACGACATGGCTGCGGATCGACGCCGCGAAAATGCCGTAGCCGACAAAGACCACGAAGGTGAGCAGCATGAAGACGCTGCTGAGCTCCAGCATCTTCGACAACGCATGCGGTTCGGTGGTGCTGACGAATTGCGGCAGGAAGGCAAAGAAGAAGATCGACAGCTTCGGATTGAGGATGTTGATGAGGATCCCCGAGGTGATCACCTTGCCGGCCGAGCGCGGCGCGACATTTTCGTCGACGCTCAGGCCGCCCTTCTCCCTCAGCGTGTTCCAGGCCATGTAGAGCAGGTAGGCGACACCGAGATATTTCAGCGTCTCGAAGGCGACCGCGCTGGTGTGCAGCAGCGCCGCGAGGCCGGTGATGGCGGCCGCCATGTGCGGAATGATGCCGAGCGTGCAGCCGAAAGCGGCAATGACGCTGGCGCGCGCACCACGCGACAGACCGGCGCTCAGCGTATAGAGAACGCCGGTGCCGGGCGAAGCCACGACAATCAGCGACGTCAACAAGAATTCGAGGCTCACAGATGGTCTCCCGGTGCTGGCCCTGCCGCTGGCAGCGTAACCAGCGAAATGCTTGGGGACAAGCCAGCCTGAGAGCAGGTAATGTCTCATTTCGAAATTTTCGCCCACAACCGAGGCTGCACCTTCCAGCAGCGCGAGTTGGCTCCTTACGCTGCCGTCTATCCGCATTCAGATCATGCTATTGGCATGCAGCTTGCTATCCGCAATGGGCTGCCGAACTTCCCAGTGTTCGATGAGCTTGCTGTCCTTCAGCCTGAAAATGTCGACGATGGCCAAGCCCTCCTCTTCGGGTTCGCGTTTTGCGTGCATGTGCACGATGACGAAATCCCCTTCAGCAAAAATCCGCTTCACCTCTCCTCTCACGAGGGGAAATGACTGTTTGAGCTGATGCAGATAGGCTTTGAAACCGTCCGCACCATCCGCAATGTTCGGATTGTGTTGGATGTAGCGTTCGCCAAAATGCATCGAAGCAGCTTCGATGTTCCCTTGGTTTACTGCTTTGTCGATGAAGTCCAGGACGATCATCTTGTTGGTCTCCAGCGAATTATGAATCTTGGCTGGAAATGGATTTGATGGTTCACGCATGTTTTGCTCCTTCAGGTGCCTGCTTCTGCCTGTTGTGGACAGGAGCGTCCGCACGCCGACATTGCCAACATAATCTGTCGCGCTTGTGAGATGGTCGATACGCTATTCCGCTGGATTCTTATCCAATCGTCTAATATCGTCGCCTGATGCATTATCGGAGGATGTGTTCTCGTGGACGTCTTGTCCGAAGTTCTTGCTTCGCTGAGATTTGGCAGCGCCATGATCGGCAGCGCGATCCTACATCGGCCGTGGGGTATTTCAGTCGATCCGACAAGGAATGCCGCCATCCACGTCATACAGAACGGCGAATGCTGGTTGCGGCTGACTGGTCAAAAGGAGCCGATCCGCTTAGGCGAGGGAGACGTCATCCTTGTCGCGAGCGGAGTCGGACATACTCTTTGTAATCCGGCGGATGCACCGACGGCATCCATATCTGCCGTCCTTTCCGCAAATCGGAGCGGACCGGAACCGAAAAGCGAGGGCGGCGCGACAACTCTTCTTTGTGCGAGATATTCACTCGACGGCGTGGGGCCATATCCGATGGTTTCGCTGCTTCCTCCGCTGATTCATTTGACCCGAAATCAGATAGACACCAGCGAGCCGCTGCGGCTTGTCCTGAAACTTCTGCAGGTCGAAGCGAAAGACAATCTCGGCGGCCACGATATTGTCGCCCCACGCCTTCTCGATAGCACGTTGATCTTCTTGCTGCGTGCCTGGATAGAACATCAGCCTCTCGGAACAGGGGGATGGTTTGGCGCCTTACGCGATAAAGGCATTGCGCAAGCTTTGCGCCTAATCCACGAGCGGCCGGGTAATCCCTGGACCATCGCTTCCCTTGCCAGCGGCGCGGCACAGTCCCGGGCCACTTTCGCGCGTCGCTTCACCCAACTTATAGGACAGCCGCCGCTGTCCTATGTGACTCGATGGCGGATGAACCTTGCCGCCAAGGCTCTGCGCGAAACGAACCAGAACATTGGCGAGATCGGGCGCGCCGTCGGATATGAATCGGTGCCGTCGTTCTCGCAGGCATTCAAACGGTTGACCGGACGATCGCCTGGCCTCTACCGCAGCGATCATCTGACTGAGAATGTCCGCTCTTTGGCACAAGGTGGAAATTCAAACTGAGACGCCAGCCCGAGGGCCGTCATTACAGCGTCGGCAGTCCGTGAGCCCGGCGCGCCATCAGGCAGTCGTCATCGCCTGGCATGCAGGCGCGGCAGACGTCGGGGCGGATCTCGTAGATGCCGCAGGCAGTCGACTTGCCGACCTCGCCGCACAGTGCCGAACAGCGGGCGCCGTCACAGCGCATGCCGGCTTCGTCGGCAGCCACGTATTTTTGCGGGATCAGCTCGAGTTGCGCGTCATCCTCGGTGGAGAAGCGCGGCCATCTGGACGAGTAGGCGCAGCAGGCGCCACAGGTCTGGCAATCGAAGGCAACCGGGTCGGCGCCGTCTTGTGGCGACGAACAATCCTCTGCGACCGCCAAGGCAAGCAGCTTTGGCGCAGATTTCCGGCCGGTATTTTGCTGCAAAGGCGCTATTTCTTCTTCGGCTTGCGCGGTGGCGCTTCGGCCGGCGACCTGAACAGATCGGTGCCCGCTTCGGCGGCTTCGCCGGTCTTCGGCGCGGCCGCCGGCTTGGCCGGCTTTACGGCGGCAGCAGGCGCTGCCGGCTGGTCTTTGGCGGAAAACTTGATGGCCATATCAATCCTCGTCAGAGAAACGCGATGATGGCGCATTCGGATTGCGGAGGCGGCCGATGAGCGCCGAAACGGCCGTGATGTTCATCTCTTCGGGCGACCAGTTCCTGGCCTCCTCGATGTGCCGGGGCGCCAGCTCGCGATGCGTGCTGCCGCTATAGGCGGCATCCTGATAGGTCACGCGCTCGTGGGTCTTAGCGTTTTCCCGGACGTATTCGATCAGATAATTGGGGCATTCGGCACGGCCGCGCACGCCGAGCCGCACCTGGGCATCGCCGTGGACACGCCTGCAGCGCTCGAGCTTTTCAAGCACGCGCCGGACATATTCGACCGGCTTGTCGAGCTCGCCCACGACATCGGCGATGGTCGAATCGGCGGCGATCGCCTTTTGAGGCACACGTTTGGTGGCCATCAGCGTTTGCCTGCGCGTTTCGGCGAGGCTGCGAGCGCAACGGCCGCCGCCATCTCGTCGGCTTCCTTTTCCAGGCGCAGTTCGCGAAGCCGCGCGGTCTTGGCTTCGCGGGCCTCGCTGACGGCATCCCGTTCGGAAATGATGCGGTCGAGCGACATTGACTGGGTCCGGGTCTTGCTAAAAATGGATTCGGCTTGGTCGCGGGGTTTCTTTGAAGTTGCGGTCAAGGTCTTTCTCCCGGTTCGGAGCGGGCCGCCGAAAAGTGGCGAGACTGGTCTTTCGGCCAGGATCCCGCACAAAGCAATAGCGGCAGCCGGTTTCAAATTGCTGAAACGTCCTTAGCACGTCCGGGCCGTCGAGCAGCGCTCTTTCGGCGGTCGAAGTGCAAAAATGAAAAAGGCCAGGCACTGCCTGACCTTCCATAAGAGCGCCTGCGCATCCCGAGAGACGCGCAAAGAAACGTTCTTCTCAATGCACATGATCCGTTCCGAGATTTAACATCCCGCGATCATGCGCTGGAATTTGCCATTCACCGGTGCCAGTACATCCGTGGTCACCGGTGAGGCTTAATTCCGTTTTAGGCCGCCTTCAACTGGTCGGCGGACATCTTGCCCGACTTGTTGTCGCGGACCATCTCATAGCCAAGCTTCTGGCCCTCGACGATATCGCGCATTCCGGCGCGCTCGACGGCTGAGATGTGGACAAAAACGTCGGCAGAACCGTCGTCAGGCTGAATAAAACCAAAACCCTTGGTGGCATTGAACCATTTAACTGTGCCTGTGCTCATAACGAACCCTTTCCATGGCAAATATTCGTTCGCTGTCATGCGGATGCATAACAACGTTT
This sequence comes from Mesorhizobium sp. M0060, assembly GCF_040323155.1. Lineage (NCBI taxonomy): Bacteria > Pseudomonadati > Pseudomonadota > Alphaproteobacteria > Hyphomicrobiales > Phyllobacteriaceae > Mesorhizobium > Mesorhizobium sp. M0060. The sequence continues at coordinate 43,108 of NZ_JAMYUP010000039.1, read as the reverse complement.
GTCTCGATTTTGATGGGGAAGTTCGTCAAAGGCGCGCCTCGGCACGCGGATAACAAAAGTCGGTCAAACAAACATCGACAAAGTTCTTATAGACTTCTTTGCGCGTTGTGTCAATTTTTTTGATTTGCCACACTCGCAGAGACGCGTGGCGGCTGCCCGTGCAGGCACTTCCGACAGCGCCGGGCTATTGCCCGCCGAAAAAACCACTTAGCCGGGAACCATTTTGGCGCCGGGGCATTTTTTTCAGTGTCGAAAGCCGTTCTCGAAGAGCGATCTTGAGAAAGGCGGACGACAAACAGGACGCCCCCCGCGCAGATAAAAGGCACGAGGGGCGTTCCTGTGAGATGCAAGCAATCGTGCCGTCACATCACCCTGCCCCTCACAGAATGCCGCGGCTGAGTCCGCCATCCACCGGCAACGCCACGCCGGTGACATAGGCGGCGGCGTCGCTGGCCAGGAATGCAGCGACCGCGCCGAACTCGGCGGGGGTTCCATAACGCTTTGCCGGGATTTCGGCCTGACTCTCGGCGGCGATCACGGCGGCGTCGACACCCCTGTCGGCTGCGTCCATGGCGTCGAACTCTTTCGTCCGGTCCGTCGCAAAACGGCCCGGCAGCAACAGGTTGACGGTGACGCCGTCCGCAGCCACTTCGCCGGCCAGGGTCTTGGCCCAGCCAGCGAGCGACGCACGCAACGCGTTCGAAGCGGTAAGGCCGGGGATCGGCTCACGGACGGAAGTCGAGGAAACGGCGATGATGCGCCCCCAGCACCGCGCCCGCATGCCGGGCAGGAAAGAACTGGCAATGCGCATCTGGCTCAGCACCATGCTGGTGAACTGCTTCTCCCAGACGCTCGCATCGAAGACGCTGGCCGCAAAGGGTGGCGGGCCGCCGCCATTGAGCAGGACGATGTCGATCCGCTGATGCTCTTCCTCGACGGCACGGAACAGCCGGGAGACGCTATCGTTGTCGGACAGGTCAGCGCTGAAGGTCGAGCAGACGCGGCCGGCGGCCCCGATCGCGCGCCGCGCCGCATCCAGGGTCTCCTCCCCTCGTCCGACCAGGATGACTTCGGCGCCTTTCGCCGCGAGCGCTTCAGCGACGCCGAAGCCGAGGCCCTTGCCTCCGCCGAGAACCAGCGCCTTCCGCCCCTCAAGATTTGCAGCCATCAAGCCAAGCCTCCTTCTGGTTTCACTGCGCACCCTCGGGTCAGGCCCGAGGGCATGCTTTGGGCGACATGCGTCAGCGGACATGCACGATGGCGTCGGCTTCGACCGAAACATTGGCCGGCAAGCCGGCCATGCCGAGTGAGCAGCGGGCGTGCTCGCCACGCTCGCCGAAAATATCGAGCAGAAATTCGGACGCTCCGTTGCCGACCTCCGAATAGGCCGAAAAGCCCGTCGCCGCATTCACATAGACGGTCAGCTTGGCGAATTTGACGACGCGGTCGAGATTGCCGTCCAGTTCCTTGTCCAGCCAATAGACGATGTTGCCCGCGCAAAGCCGGGCGGCGCTCCGCGCCGCAGCCAGATCGATCTCTCTGCCGACCTGGCCGATCGCGGCGATCTCCTCGCCAATCTCCGGTATCTCACCGGAGACATAGACGATGTCCGCGACGCGAACCGTCGGCGAGAACGGCAAAGCGGGCCGCGACAGCGACGGCCAGGCGACACCGAGCTCTTCAAATCTTCTTCTGTAGGACAAGGAGGCTGCTCCTGTTTCGTTGATGCGAGCGGACCTTGAATTTAGACCGGCCTTTGGGATAGCCTGATAGTGCTGACACAGCTATCAGGAATTCTTATGACTGGAGATATCGACGTCAGGCTGCTGCGCGCCTTCGTCACCGTGGCCGATACGGGAACGGTGAGCCGGGCCGCCGATCGGCTTGCCCGCACCCAGGCGGCGGTGAGCATGCAGCTTCAGCGCCTAGAGGGCGAAGTCGGCGCCGAGCTGCTGCGCCGTTCGCCGCGCGGCGTGACGCTGACGGAGGCCGGCGAGATCCTGCTCGCCTTCGCCCGCAAGGCCATCGCGATCGGCGAGGATGCCAGGCGCGAGATAGAAGGCCGCAGGCTGGTCGGCCGTGTCCGGCTGGGCATCGTCGAGGATTTGGCGGTGACGCGGCTGCCGCTGATCATCGCCGACTTCCGACGCCGGCACCCTTCCGTGGAGATCGAGCTGACATCGGCCAGCAGCACCGATCTCAGCAAGTCGCTAGGCGAGGAAAAATGCGACATCGTCATGGCCGATCCGGCGCGCTTCGCAAAAGCGCCGCGAGGCCATCTGTCGCGACAGCTGGTCTGGGCGGCAAGCCGCATGATCGAGATCGATGACGAGGTCGAGCTTCCCTTGATCATCTTCGAAGGTGCCTGCTCCTGGCAGGACCGAATGCTGGCCTCGCTCGCAGAGGCCGGGATCGGCTGGAAGGTCGGCTGCCGCGTGTCGACCTTCGCGACGCTGATGTCGGCGCTCAGGGCCGGGCTTGGCATCGGGCTTCTGCTGCAGGAAGGATTGCCGCCCGACTGCCAAAGCCTCAATGGACGCTTCAACCTGCCGCCGGCGCCGACGGCGGATTTCGGCGTCTACATCGCGAAGGACCCATCCCGGCTGGTCGAGGAGTGTGGCGATTTCCTGCGGGCGGGATTCGAGGTGTAGCGAAAAGACGTCATTCACCGTTCCTGGTCGGTCGGGCGGATGACGATCTCGTTGACGTTGACGTGTGCCGGCTGGCTCACGGCATAGAGAATGGCCGCGGCGATGTCCTCGGCGGTCAGCGCCTCCATGGCGGCGAGCCGCTTATCCAGATCAGCCTTGAACGCCGGATTGGTGATGTGGTCGCCGAGCTCGGTATGCACCAGGCCGGGCTCGATGACGGTGACGCGAACCTTGTCGGCGTAGACTTCGCGGCGCAGCGACTCCGAAAAGCCGACGACGCCGAACTTGGTCGCCGCGTACCCGCTGGCGCCGGGATTGGCGACGCGGCCGGCAATCGACGAGACATTGACGATGTGACCCTTGGCGGCCCTGAGATGCGGCAGCGCCGCCTTGGTAACGCCCATCAGCGCCAGCAGGTTGAGCTAATCATGCGGCGCCAGTCGTCGAGAGCCGCCTCGGAGGCCGGCGACAAAAGCATGACGCCGGCATTGTTGACGAGGATGTCGAGGCGGCCCCATTCGGCGACGACCTTGTCGACCATCGCGGTGACATCGTCGTTGCTGGTGACGTCGGTCTCGATGCGGAGCGCCGTGCCGCCGGCCTTTTCGATACGCGCGCCCAGCGCTTCGAGGCGATCGGCGCGGCGTGCGGCAATCGCCACCTTTGCCCCGGCGGCGGCCAGCGCCGCAGCCGTCGCCTCGCCGATGCCCGACGATGCGCCGGTGACCAGCGCAATCTTGCCGGCCAGTGCGGAGGAAACAGATGTCATTGTAAAGTCTCCAAAACCCCTGCCCGACCTTCCAGATAGGCCGCGGGCCGCGATGTGAAAGACCGGCTGTCGGTTACCCGGCTCTATTCGTCGGGGCCGGGCTCCGGCCATGGCTCCTTTGCCGCCTCGGCATACCAGTGGCGCATCGCCGGCATTGAAAGCACGGCGTCGACATAGGCGCGGGTGTCGGGCGCCAGCGTGCCGCCATAGGTGTCGAAGCGGGTGACGACCGGCGCATACATGGCGTCGGCCGCGGTGAAATGGCCAAACAGGAACGGCCCGCCTTTGCCGTATTTTTCACGGCATTGCCGCCACAGCTCCTCGATGCGCGCCCGTTGCGCCTCACCGTCGGCGTCGAGCGGCTTGTGGCCTTTCGGCCGGCGCAAATTCATCGGCCAGCCGTAGCGGACCTCGCGAAAGCCGGAATGCATCTCGGTCGCCGCCGAGCGGGCCAGCGCGCGGGCGCCGATATCGGCCGGCCAGAGCTGCTTCTTGGGAAACAGGTCGGCAAGATATTCAAGGATGGCGAGGGTTTCCCAGACGATCAGGACCTCGCCATTCGACAGCCGATGGTTCAGCACCGGCACCTGGCCGGTCGGCGATATCCTGGCCAGATTGGCGGCGGTCTCGGGCGTGCGCAGGCGCACAAAACCCTCTTCGAACGGGATCTCCAGATGCTTCATCGCCAGCCATGGCCTCAGCGACCACGACGAAAAACACTTGTTGCCGATGAAGAGCGTGAATTCAGCCATTGTCCCTCTCCGGCCCTGCCTGCTCGGGCTTTCTGGCGCACCCTATCCTGTCCGCTTCGCGGCCGGAAGCCGGCCCAAATCGACCGGCCGAAGCCGGAACCTAAGCGATCGGCGACCGTTTCTTTAGGCGAACGGTTCAGGAGATGCGCGATGGTGAACAAGGATCAGGTTGCGGGCGTCGCCAAGCAAGCCAAGGGCTCGGTCAAACAGGCCGCCGGCAAGGCCACCGGCAACAGGCGCACCGAGGCTGAAGGCGATGTCGACAAGGCCACCGGCAAGATACAGAAGGCTTACGGCGACGTGAAGGACAAGGTGAAGAAGGCGCTTTGATGCTGGCCCTTCGCAAACCAGGAAAAAGGCGGCTCGGCCGCCTTTTTTTGCGCCGTCTCTTACCCGTCAGAAAGTCAGATTTTTGCTGTACGCGTTGGTGAAGGTGACCTCGCCATGATCTCCGGCGGCTTCGCCCAGTACCACATCCATGCTGTTGCCGGTCACCCGCGCCAACGCGAAGCCGCCCATGAAGGCGGCCTTCGGCTTGAACAAATCGAGCCCGCCACGATGATAGATCATCGGCGTCGCGTGCTGATGGCCATGGAAAATGCCGACGACATTGTAGCCTTTCAGAACAGCCAGCAGCGCCTGCCTGTCCGCCTCGCTCCACCAATGCGGCGGACCCGTGCCGCTGTCGTCGAAGGTTCTCTCCGCGGCGTCCCATCTTTCAATCGAGAAAGTATCCCAGCCATAATGCTGGAACAGGATAACCGGGCGGCCGTCGCCGGCATAGGTCGCCAGATCCTGCTTCAGCCATGGCAGGCTGCTGGCGGCGCCATGGCCGGTGTCGCCGGCAAAGCGGTGCGTCTGGACAAGATGCAGACCGCCCCAGTCCCATGAATAGCAGTCGGTCTCGACGTTGTAGTCGGTCGCCGGCGCGGGCGGCTTGAAGAACACGCCGGGGCGGTGGTTGACCTCGACGTAGTCGCGCATTTCGCGGCGGTACCAGTCGACATGCGAGCGCGGGCCGTTCTGGTCGAGGTCGTGGTTGCCGAGGCCGACATAGACCGGCATGTGCACGCGGTCGGGGCCGACGCCTTGCTGGTAGCGCTGGCTGAACTGGAGCAGCTGCGTGCCCTCGCTGGGCTGGGTGATCTGGCCACCGCCATCATCGGTGATGTCACCGCCAACGACGAGGCCGAGCGGCGTGCCGATGCTGCCTTTTGAGCGCAGGTCGGTGGCGACGCCGTTGATTTCAGCCGGCCATTGTCTGTCGGCGATGCCGTTGAGTGCAGCGACATTGCGCAGCAGGGCGGCGTCGGTCTTGCCTTCCTGCTCGCAATGCGGGCTCAACCCGCTCTCCGTGCGGCAAGCATGGACATCGGCAATGAACAGGAAGGTAGCGTCGATGGGCGGGATGCGCTGCCCGGTCTGGCCGAAGGCCGGACGCGAAACGGCGCCGGCCGCGGCAAGGCCCGCTACGTGCATCAGGAACCTGCGCCGGGAGACCGGTCGAGCCGGGATACGGTTCATCATGCATCAAAGTTCAGCATGACAGACGCCTGCAGTCCAGTTCTCTCGCACGGCATGTCGACACGCTGCCTTCGGTCTGGCATTGCTTTCAGCATTCAACCTGCGCGGGCAGAGGAGGACGCCATGAAAACTGTAACCATCGGCATGATATTGGCCATTCTGGCGGTGACGAGCGCAGCGCATGGCGCCGAATGCATCGACGCCAAATCAGCCAAGGCCGGCTTCATTCTCGAAAGGCCTGGCATCCACAGCGAATTTCGTCCGGCGGCAGGCGGAATGGTGGCCGTCGCCAACAAATACCAGTCGCAATCGCCACAGTCGCAGTTCCTGTTCGGCGGGCTGATCGAGGTGTTTCGCGACAGCAGCACGGGCGAGCTGGCGATGATCCCGTATTCCGATCTCAGAAAGCTGTTTCCGCTGAAGCCGGGGGCAAAGAGCAAGACCGTGTTTGCTCGCCTCGCGCCGAACAAGCCGCCGAAGGGCACCGAGACGCTGGAGATCAACGTCAAGGGCAAAGAGACGTTCAGCCTCGGCGACTGCAAATACTCCGTGCTCACGGTCAAGCAGACGATCAGGAGCGAAGCCGGCGAGACGCAGGACGAGTTTACCGCGCTTTACGCACCCGACCTGCAGGCGGTTGTGGCCAGGCGCTATGACGAGGGCACCAGTGCCGAAAGCGTGGTCGGCTACGAGCTGATCAAGCCGCTGCCGAATTAGGACACCGGCCTTCCGGCCTTGGTCGTGACATCAGCGGCGGCGGCGCCTCTGTCCTGCCGGCGTCAAAGGGCTCTGTGCAGTATCCTGCGACGTCGCCTCGCTCCTGTCTTGGACGATGTAGCTCCCTGCTCCAACGCCACCAGGCAGTCGCGCAGCACGCTTGCGTCCTGTGCGGTCTTGGCCATCGACATGGCGCCGGAATAGATGGCGACGGCGAGCGCTGCGAAGCGCTGCGGATCGGTGCCCTGCTCCCGGCCCGCCTGCTGGTCGACCCTGAGCTTGTCGGCGATCGCCTGACGCCAGGCCGAAAAAATGCCGGCAAGGGCCGTGCGGAAATCCGGATCGGCAAGCGACAATTCATGCGCCAGATTGTTGAGCGGGCAACCGCGCACGAAACCCTGCTGCTCCAGCTCCGCCGCGACGGCCGCAAACACGGAGCGCACGCCCTCCCGCGCCGAGCCGGCCATCCGCACCGGCGCGATCCATGTCTCTTCGACGGCGGCGGCGACCCGCTCCTCGATCACTGCAAGCGCCAGCGCCTTCTTGGTCGGGAAATGGTGGTGCAGCGCACCGCCGGTGACGCCCGCCGTCGCCATCAGGTCGCCCATGCTTGAGGCGTGGTAGCCGCGCGCCTGAAACGCCTCCTCGGCGACATCGAGCACCTTTTTGCGCATGCCTTCGGGGTTGTTGGTGCGTTTTTGAGGCCGCGCCTTTGCGCGAGCGGCAATCTCAGCTGACATTTTCACACGATAGCAGATTGACAAAACAGGACAACCGGTCTGTTTTGTCAAATAGCCGATTTGGGAGCTGCCTGGCGCGACGCCGCCAACGCCACGGTGATCGGATTCGGACGACGCGCTGCTGAGGCCGCATGGCCGGCCGCCGGCTTAGAATCATAAGGGATGTTCACGTCGGATTATGCTTATGATGGCAGATACTGAGCTTCTACTCTTTCATGAACCAATCAATATCCAACGTGCCTTTTCGCCACTCCGTTGCGGTCACATCGGCGCTTGAACTAACCACCCACGATTTCGCGTCTCTTGAGAGTCGCTTCATTTCAGCAAGAGCCAGTTTTTCCTCGAGCGGCAAAAGGTGCCCGGCACTCCAGAGCCTGACATTTTCGTCTGTATGCCTCAGGATTCCCAATAGAAAAGATCGCCCGCGATCAGTTCGGTTCCTGATCTCCCTTATTGCGCGGATCAAGCGGTCGTGAGCCGCATTCGATCCTTTGACATCCCCCATTTCAAGTAGCTGACGGTGCAATATGGCAGCCTCAACGTATTCTTCTTCGAGGCCTCTTGCCGGCGCTTTTGGCTGCTTCACACCGAGCACTTTCTTGCGCATGCCTCAGATCATTGGCGCGTTTTCGAGCCCGCTCGGGCGAGCACCAATCTTTCACACGATAGCAGATTGACAAAACAGGACAACTGGTCTGTTTTGCAAAACAGGATGACTGCCCTGTTTTGGAGATCGAGCGATGAACCTGCCTTTGAACGCCGTGCCCAACCTGCTCGCCTCGCCCATCGTCGAACTCCGGCAATACACGCTGAAACCCGGCCGGCGCGAGACGCTGATCGGCATCTTCGACAATCATTTGATCGAGGGCCAGGAAACGGCAGGCATGACCATCATCGGCCAGTTCCGCGATCTCGATCGGCCGGACATGTTCGTCTGGCTGCGCGGCTTCGATGACATGGAAGCGCGGAAGCACGCGCTGGGCGCCTTCTATGATGGGCCGGTATGGGCTGCCTGGCGCGACGCCGCCAACGCCACGATGATCTCATCCGACGACGTGCTGATGCTGAGGCCGGCTTGGCCGGACGCCGGCTTCGACCTCTCGGGACTGCGCCGGACAGCCTTGCAGGATCTCGAAAAGCCGAGCGCAAGCAGTGATTTGCAGGCAATCATTGTCATCAGGATTCATCATTTGCGACCGGGCCTGGAAGCCGGCTTCGCCAACGACTTCCAGACCGGAGCTCTTCCAGTGCTCGCCGCATCTGGCGCACGGCCACTCGCCGCCTTCGTCAGCGAACATGCCGAAAACAGCTTTCCGCGGCTGCCGGTGCGGGCCAGTGAAAACGTCTTCATCAGCGTCACGGGTTTCGACAGCGCGGACGCCCATGCCCGCCACGAGGCAGCCTTGGCCGCATCCCCGGAGTGGCAGGCCTTCCGGCAAAGCGTCCAGTCACGCATGGCCAAGCCGACTGAGACTTTGCGGCTGTCGCCAACCTCACAGTCGCTGCTTGGGCGGTGACACGAGGCGAAGTTTCATACGCTGGGATAGGCAGGCGACTTGACCCGGAGTGCAGGCAGCGCTGCTCTGGGGTGCATGCCGCCGGCGGAAGCGGCACGCGCGCGGGAGCGTTGAATGAGACTTCACGGTAAACGGGCGCTGGTCACCGGCGGCTCTGACGGGATCGGGCTGGCGATCGCCGAAGCTTTCTTGCGCGAAGGCGCGGACGTGCTGATCGTCGGCCGCGATGCCGGGAAGCTCAAGGCCGCCCGCAAGCAGCTCGGGGATGACGTCGAAACGCTGTCGGCCGACCTGTCGGCCAGCGCCGGCATCGACGCCGTGGTCGAGCATGTCAAGCGCGGCCCACCTCTCGATATCCTCGTCAACAATGCCGGCGTGGCGTTCCTGGTGCCGTTCGAAACCGTCAGCGAGGACCAGTTCCAGCAGTCGTTCGCGCTCAATGTGACGGCGGTGTTTTTCCTCACCCAGGGATTGCTGCCGCATCTCGCGCCAAGCGGGGCTTCGGTGATCAACATCTCGTCCTATTTTGCGCACAAGATGATCCCGAAGCGGCCGTCCAGCCTCTATTCGCTGTCGAAAGGCGCGCTCAATTCGCTGACCAAGTCGCTCGCCTTCGAGCTCGGGCCGCGCGGCATAAGGGTCAATGCCATCGCGCCCGGCACGGTCGACACAGCGATGCGGCGCAGGTCGATCGAAAACCTGCCGGAAGCCGCGCAAGCCGAGCTCAAGGCCTATGTCGAGCGCAGCTATCCGCTCGGCCGCATCGGCCGGACCACCGACCTTGCCGGCATCGCGGTCTATCTCGCCAGCGACGAGGCGGCGTGGACCAGCGGCGGCATCTTTGCCATCGACGGCGGGTACACGGCGGGGTGAGAGGAGCGCCTCTTCCTTCTCCCCCTGTGGGAGAAGGTGGCCGAGCGAAGCTCGGTCGGATGAGGGGTGTTCCAGCTTGACACCACCGCATTCCGTCCAACACCCCTCATCCGGCTCGGCGCTACGCGCCGATCCACCTTCTCCCACAAGGGGAGAAGGAAAGGCGCCACTCCTTCAACCGATTTGCATCGCTCCCACCCGCAATCTCCGCTTGAAGGCATTTGTGCAACGCGATACGCCGTTTGCAAATTGCAAACCGGAGAGACCTCGTGAGCGCGCCAGAGACAAGAACCGAAACCGACACGTTCGGTCCCATCGAGGTCGCCGCCGACCGCTATTGGGGCGCGCAGGCGCAGCGTTCGCTGGCCAATTTCAAGATCGGCTGGGAAAAGCAGCCGGCCTCGATCGTGCGGGCGCTGGGCATCGTCAAGCGGGCGGCCGCCGAAGCCAACATGGAGCTGAAGCGGCTCGATCCGGCGATCGGCAAGGCCATTGTCGAGGCCTCCCAGGAGGTCAGCGACGGCAAGCTCAACGACCATTTCCCGCTGGTCGTCTGGCAGACCGGCTCGGGCACCCAGTCCAACATGAACGCCAATGAGGTGATCTCCAACCGGGCGATCCAGCTTTTGGGCGGCATTATGGGGTCGAAGAAGCCGGTGCATCCCAACGACCACGTCAATATGAGCCAGTCATCGAATGACACCTATCCGACGGCCATGCACATCGCCTGCGCCGAGCGCATCATCCACGATCTGCTGCCGGCGCTGAGGCATTTGCACGCGGCGCTCGAGGCCAAAACCGAGGCTTTCGCCCACATCGTCAAGATCGGCCGCACCCACACGCAGGACGCGACGCCGCTGACGCTCGGCCAGGAGTTCTCCGGCTATGCGGCGCAGGTCGCCTCGTCGATCAAGCGCATCGAGATGACGCTGCCCGGCCTGCAGGAATTGGCGCAAGGCGGCACCGCGGTCGGCACCGGCCTCAACGCGCCGGTCGGTTTTGCCGAAAAGGTGGCGGCGCGTATCGCCGCGATCACCGGCATCGATTTCGTCACTGCGCCGAACAAGTTCGAGGCGCTCGCCGCCCATGATTCCATGGTGTTCTCGCACGGCGCCATCAATGCCTGCGCGGCGGCGCTGTTCAAGATCGCCAACGACATCCGTCTGCTCGGTTCCGGCCCGCGTTCGGGCCTCGGCGAATTGTCGCTGCCGGAAAACGAACCGGGCTCCTCGATCATGCCGGGCAAGGTCAACCCGACCCAGTGCGAAGCGATGACGCAGGTTTGCGTGCAGGTGTTCGGCAACAATGCGGCTATCAGCTTCGCCGGCAGCCAGGGCCATTTCGAGCTCAACGTCTACAATCCGCTGATGGCCTATTGTTTCCTGCAGTCGGTGCAGCTGCTCGCCGACGCCTCCATCTCCTTCACCGACAATTGCGTCGTCGGCATCGAGGCCCGCGAAGACAACATCAAGGCGGCGCTCGACCGTTCGCTGATGCTGGTGACCGCGCTGGCGCCGACGATCGGCTACGACAACGCGGCCAAGATCGCCAAGGCGGCGCACAAGAACGGCACGACGCTGCGCCAGGAAGCCTTGGCCACCGGGCTGGTCAGCGAAGCCGACTATGAGCGGCTGGTGCGGCCGGAGGACATGACGCATCCGGGCTAAGGTATGTTGATATCCCTGAATCTCAACACACCTATGTTGATCGCGAAAACGTTACCTCGGTGAACAATCCGTAACCAATCCGGCGTCTTTGGTGAACAGTCGGCCTGCGCTAACTGGACGGGTATTCCAAACCCTTCTGGAGAGAGTAACCGCCATGTCCACCAACACGTCCACCAACACTTCGTTTGCCGGTTCCGGCACCGCCGCCGGCGCCTCGGGCACGATCCTGCTCGGCCGCATCCTGCTGTCGGTCATCTTCCTGCTTTCCGGTTTCGGCAAGCTGACGGCGATTGCCGGCACGGCCGGCTATTTCGGCAGCCTCGGCCTGCCGCTGCCGATGGTGACCGCCATTGTCGTCGGCCTGATCGAACTGCTTGGCGGTCTCGCCATCCTCGTCGGCTTCCAGACCCGGATCGTGGGCTGGGTGATGGCGATCTTCACCGTCGCCACCGCACTGGTTGCCCACACCGGCTGGGCCGATCAGATGCAGATGATCAATTTCCTGAAGAACGTCGCGATTGCCGGCGGCTTCCTCGTGCTCGCCTCCTCGGGCCCCGGAGCCTACTCGATCGACGCCAAGCGCGGCTGAAGCAGTCCAGCATTGCTTGGACAAAAGGGGTGCGGAATTTTCCGCGCCCCTTTTTCGTTGTCGGTTTGTGCCCTTCGGTCCGCTGACGGAAAACCTGCTAAGATCGGGCGCCAGGCCAAGCGGCCGTCGACAACGGAGGTGAAGATGCCCCGCAATGCGCTGCTTTTGCTTTCCCGGCTGCTGTTTGCCGCACTGTTCGTGCCGTCCGGCTTCCATGTGCTTGCCGACATCGCCGGCACATCGGGCTATTTCGCCGGCCTCGGCCTGCCGCTGCCAACGCTCGCTGCCTGGGGCACGGGGCTGTTCGAACTGATCGCCGGGCTGCTCATCCTCGTCGGCTTCAAGACGCCGATCGTGGCGCTGCTGCTCGCCGCCTTTTGCGTCGCGACAGCGTTCATCGGCCACTATGGCCAGGGCGGCGGCGATCCGACGCTGACCTTCATGCATTCGCAGATGCTGATGAAGGACATCGCGATATCAGGCGGTTTTCTGGCGCTGGCGATGGCTGGCGCGGGTGCATGGTCGGCCGACGGCGGGATGGCTGCAGGGACTGGCTAAGCTGCCGCCCGGCTCGGCTCATTTGCTGTCGAGAAAGACGAACTCCGCAAGCCTGGTTATGTTTATGGGCTGAGAGAGAAAGGCGCCATGCCCCATTCGACCGACGCTGATGGTCAGGCAAACCTGTCTGCTTTCCACCGCGATCGGCAGCCATTCATATCCATATTGATCTGCGCCCTTGGGGGAGTAGCTCCGAAGATTGCTGTCAATCGCGACATACAGGTAGTTGCGCAATTGGATCAGGCTTGCCCTCTTAACGTATGGCAACAGGTCGGTTCGGCCCACGATAGGCTCAAGAAAGTTGCCGAGGGGCTGATGAACGGACACGGTTCGATCGACAGCGCCAGGACAGAGATTAACGTCCGCATAAAACGTGTTCATCGAAATCGATCTTTGAAATTTGATCATTTCGTCGCTTATTCTAAATACAAAGTAATTTATCTTTTGCCCATTTTTAGGTTCTAAAAAACCTTTGAGCAAATTGAATGGTGTTTTGCCGTCTGCGCCTTTTGGATAACTCTTCTCAAACTCAAACGCGCCTGTTGCAGCAACGGAAACCTTGGAAACCGTCTGAGCTCTGGCCGCGTCGAAAATCAACAATGGCAGGATGGAAAGCAGCAGCGGCAGGATTTGACTGGATTTCACGATCTTCTTCCCCCTAGCGTGCAGTCGTCGCGATTGGTATCCAATTCAGCGCCGGGCCTGAAGCTACTTCACCGAAACGCTTGGCCCGCCCTCGACCGCCAGCACCAGCCGGCGGTTGGTGACCCTTGCCAGCTGTGCCAGCCGGCCGGCCGGCCGCTCGCCGTAAAGATCGGCCAGCGGCGCCGGCAGGACCAGCGCCAGCACGCCATTGCCGCGGTTTTCCCATTTCAGCCGCGGCATGACGCCCGGCATTGCCGCGGTCAGCAAATAGACGACGCGCAGCAGCGCGGCCAGCACACGGGCGCGCTCGAGATAGCGCGGTGTCGCCAGTCCGCGGATTTCCGGAGCGGCTTCATTGAACACGCCCTCGTGGCGAAACAGGCTGACAAGCGCCAGGAAGGCGCGGCCGGGATGGTCGACGCCAATGAACGAGGCGTGGGCGATGATGTTGAGCGATTGCTTGCCGCGATATTCGGGATGGGCGCGCCAGCCGATATCGGCGAGCAGGCAGGCGGCGTGGCGGTAGCGCGCCTCATCCCTGGTTTCGTTGATGCCGAAGGCAGCGAAGGCCTTGCCGGTCCATTCGACAAGCTCATGCGCGTGGTCGACCGAGCGCGAGCGCAGGCGGGCAAGCTCTTCGGCCGCCGAGATCAGTGGATCGGCCTTCTGCTCGGCCTTGTCGAGCAGCGAGTAGAGAAAGCCCTCGCGCACGCCCAGCGCCGAGACGATGATCTTCGACGGCTGCATCGCCGCCATGATCTCCTGCAGCACGATGGCGCCATAGGGCAGCAGCGAGCGGCGGTTCTTGGAGATGCCCTCGATGCCCTTGACCTTATCAATCTCTGCTTTCGCGACCTGCCGGAGGAAGTTCGCGGCGCTTTCGATGCCGATCTCGTAATGATGCATGACGCCGAGCGGGTAGTTGGTCATTTCCATGTGCAGTCGGGCGAGGTTTCGCCAGGTGCCGCCAACCGTGTAGAAGGCCCTGCCCTGCCCGGCTTTCAGCAATTTCGCCCGCGCCAGTTGCTCGCGCGTGATCTTTGCCGCCTGGGCCAGCGAGTTCTTCGCCATGTCCTGCAGGCGCAGGCCGCCCAACGGCAGCGTGATGCCGTCACCGATCGTCTCACCGTCGATGTCGATCAGTTCGAGGCTGCCGCCGCCAAGATCGCCGGCAATGCCGTTGGAGTGGAAACCGGAGATGACGCCGAGCGCCGAATAATGGGCTTCCTCGCGGCCGCTCAGTACCTGGATCTCGGTCTTGAGCACATCCTCGGCGCGGTGGATGAAGTCGGGGCCGTTGACCGCCTCACGAGCGGCGGCGGTCGCCAGCACATACATGCGCTCGGCGCCGGCCTGGTCGGACAGCGCGCGGAAGCGGCGGAACTCTTCCATGGAGCGCGTCACCGCCTCGGGATCGAGCTTTCCGGTCGAAACGATGCCTCGGCCGAGGCCGGCCAGCATCTTTTCGTTGAACAGCAAGGTCGGCGAGCGCGCCAGCCCCTCATAGATGACAAGACGGATCGAGTTCGACCCGATATCGATGATGGACAGCGGTCGGCGGTCCTGAAGCCGGCCCTGGGATGCTGAAATCATCAGCCCGTCGCTGCGTTCTGTTTCTTGCGGCGCTTGAACTGCGCGATGCGCTTGGGCGCATGCGACTTCAACGCATCGCCCCGTCCGGACAGGCTCGGATTGGTCATGAAATATTCCTGCGCGTTGAACGGTTCCTCGCCCTCCTCCAGCACAACGCGCCGGGAAGTTCCGTCAGCCAATACGTCGAAACTTTGCTGGTTGTCCATGATGTTGCCGAGCATGATCTGGCCGAGCACCTGTTCATGCACAGTTGGATTGGTGATCGGCACCATGGTCTCGACGCGGCGGTCGAGATTGCGCGGCATCAGGTCGGCTGAGGAGATGTAGACGATCGCCCCGTCCGAGGGCAGGCCGTGGCCGTTGCCGAAGCAATAGATGCGGCTGTGCTCGAGGAAGCGGCCGACGATCGACTTCACCCTGATGTTCTCCGACAGGCCGGGCACCTGCGGCCTCAGGCAGCAGATGCCGCGCACGACGAGATCGATCTCGACGCCGGCGCGGCTGGCATCATAGAGAGCATCGATGATGATCGGGTCGACCAAGGCGTTCATCTTCATCCAGATGCGGGCCGGCCTGCTCTCCAGCGCGTGACTGATCTCGTCCGAAATGTGCTTGAGGATGCGGTCGCGCAGCGTAAACGGCGAGATGGCCAGCCGCATCTGCTCGGCCGGCTCGGCATAGCCGGTGATGAAGTTGAACAGCTGGGCGACATCGCGCGCGATCGTCGGGGCGGTGGTGAAGAAGGACAGGTCGGTGTAGATGCGCGCGGTGACAGGGTGGTAGTTGCCGGTGCCGAGATGCACGTAATTGCGTAGCCTGCCATCCTCGCGCCGCACCACCAGCGACATTTTCGCGTGGGTCTTCAGCTCGAGGAAGCCGAAGACGACCTGGACGCCGGCGCGCTCGAGGTCGCGGGCCCAGCGGATGTTGGCTTCTTCGTCGAAACGCGCCTTGAGCTCGACCAGCGCCGTCACCGACTTGCCGGCCTCGGCGGCGTCGACCAAAGCGCGCACGATCGGGCTGTCGTTGGAGGTGCGGTAGAGCGTCTGCTTGATTGCCACCACTTCCGGGTCGGCCATCGCCTGGCGCAGGAACTGCACCACCACGTCGAAGGATTCGTAGGGGTGGTGGACGATGATGTCCTTCTCGCGGATCGCGGCAAAACAATCGCCGCCATGCTCGCGGATGCGCTCGGGGAAGCGCGGGTTGTAGGGCGTGAATTTCAGATCGTCGCGGGCGACGGCGACGATCTCCGAAATCTGGCTGAGCGCCAGCGGACCGGTGAGCACGCTGATGCGGCTTGCCGAGACGCCAAGCTCGCCGGCGACGAAGTCGCGCAGCTCGGGCGGCATCAGCCGGTCGAATTCGATCCGGATGACCGAGCCGCGGCGCCGCCGCTTCAGTGCCGTCTCGAACAGCCGCACCAGGTCCTCGGATTCTTCCTCGACCTCGATATCGCTGTCGCGGATGATGCGGAACGTACCGGAGCCCTTGACCTCATAGCCGGGGAACAGCTTGCCGATGTAGAGACTGACCGCCTCTTCGAGCGGGATGAAGCGGACATGGTGCTTGCGATCCGGCAAGCGGATGAAGCGCCTCAGCGCCACCGGCAGGCGCAAAAGCGCGCTCATTTCCTCGCCGTTCTTGCGATGGCGCAATTGCAACGCCATCGAGAAACCGAGATTGGGAATGAACGGAAACGGATGCGCCGGGTCGATCGACAGCGGCGTCAGGACCGGAAACACCTGCTCCTGGAAATGGTCCTCGAGCCAGACCTTCTCGTCCTTGGTCAGCGCATCACGGGTGATGCTCTCGATGCCTTCCTTGTTGAGCAGCAGCATCAGCGCCGAAAGACTGTTCTGCTGGTCCTCCTGCAGACGTTCGACCTCGCGCAGCAATTGTTCGAGCTGCTGTTCGGGGGTGCGGCCGTCCGGGCTCTTCAGCACTATGCCTTCTCGCACCTGGCCGGCAAGACCGGCGACGCGGACCATGAAGAACTCGTCGAGGTTGGCGGCCGATATCGACAGGAAGCGAACGCGCTCGAGCAGCGGATGATTGGCGTTCAGCGATTCCTCAAGCACGCGCCGATTGAATTGCAGCCAGGAAAACTCGCGATTGACGAAGCGGTCGGGATTGCCGCCTTCGGGGCTCGCCACCTCGACGGTGATGAATTCGTTCTGGACCGGCTTCAGTTCGTTCATGATTCCTGCTCTTCCCACACCCGTCCACCGATTACGGCGTTAACCGGCTTAACTTATCCTCTGACAGGCTTTTGCGACAGTTTCATTTCATCGATCTTGCAAAGAGACGGGTTATAATCCAGATGCAATCGACAAGATCAGGAGACGACGATGGCAGGCGGTTCCATTCCCCATTTCCAGAACGATGCGGGCTATCCGGCGATCGACATCGGCGTCAAGGAATTCATGTGCACCGGCGCCAACCCACCTTTCGACCATCCGCATGTGTTTCTCGACATGGGCGACGACAATGAAAAAGTCTGCCCCTATTGCTCGACGCTCTATCGCTATTCGCCGAAGCTGAAGGCATTGGAAACGCAGCCGCCGGGCTGCCTCTATATCGACCAGGCCGCCTGATTCTTCCGCGACAAGCCTGATGCGAGAAACGCAGTCCCGGCAGGTGGTCATCGCCGGGGCGGGCGTCGCCGGGCTGACCGCGGCATTGGCCTTCGCCGAGCGCGGCTATTCGGTAAAATTGTTCGAACAAGCGCAGCACCTCGAGGCTGTCGGCGCCGGCATCCAGCTTTCGCCCAACGCGACGCGCATTCTTCGACAACTCGGCGTACTCGATCGGCTGATGCCCAATGCGGTGCGGCCCGAGGCGGTCGTACTCAAGGATGCCGCCACGCTGCGCGAGCTGGCGCGCGTACCGCTTGGCCACGCCGCCGAAACGCGCTGGGGGGCGCCCTATCTCGTCGCCCACCGTGCCGATCTGCAAGCCGCGCTGATGCAGCGAGCAGCCGAGCGGCCTGAGATCGAGCTTGTCACCGGTGCCCGCGTCGGCAGTGCCGCCACCGGACCGCATGGCATCACGGCGACGATCGAGAGCGCCGGCACGACCGTCGAAACCGCGGCATTCTTGCTGATCGGCGCCGATGGCGTCTGGTCGTCGGTGCGAGAAAAGCTGGCCCGCAAGGAGGCCGATTTTGTCAGAAGCCGCTTCTCGGGCGAGCTTGCCTGGCGCGCCACCGTGGGTGCCGGCAGCCCTGCTGGGCAAGCCTTTGCAGCGGTCGGCGCGCCCTATTGCGTTACTGCATTCCTCCATCCCGGCTTCCATATGGTCGCCTATCCGGTCAGACGTGGCACTGCCTTCAACCTCGCTGCCTTCACCAAGGGCGAGCGCATCGCCGAAGGCTGGTCGGGGCATGCCAACCCCGCCAGTTTCGCCAGCGCCATGCGCGGTACCGCGCCGGCGCTGGTCCGGCTGGCGGGCGAGGCGGCGCCGTGGACGGCATGGCCGATCCACACCGTCGAGCAGCGGCGGTGGACGACGCGGGAAGGGATCGCCCTGATCGGCGATGCGGCGCATGCGATGACGCCCTTTGCCGCACAGGGCGCGGCGATGGCGATCGAGGACGCCGCGACGCTTGCCGGCTTCGTTGCCGCTTCGCCAGCCGATCTTGAGGGGGCGCTTGCCGCTTGGGAACAGGCACGGCGGCCGCGCGTCGCCCAGGTCGCCCGCCGCGGCGCCATCAACCGCCTCGCCTGGCATGCGGCCGGGCCGGTGGCGATGGCCCGCAACCTGTTCCTGGCGATGCGCTCGTCCGAAAAGCTAACCGCTGATCTCGACTGGCTCTATGGCTGGCGGATGCCGGATGGTGGCGCGCGATGATACGCTCGACAGGCCGGCGGGACAGCGCCCCTCTCTGTCCTGCCGGACATCTCCCCCACTTGGGGGGAGAATCGGCCGTCACCTCGGCTTTCGCCAATTTGCAACGTTGCAGGATGAAGCGCAGCGCCGAAGCTGCCAATCTCCCTCCCTGTGGGGAAGATGTCCGGCAGGACAGAGGGGGGCGCGAAGAATCGCGGCGCTGATCAGCCGGAACACCTGTCAATCATAAAGCCGCATCGACAGGCCGAGCGAGGCCGGCAGCGGGTTCCACCAGCCTGTGCGCAGCCCGGCTATGCGTAACGCCGCCGCCGTCCAGGTGTTGCAGCCGACCAGCGCGTTGAAATGGCCGTTGGCTTCGAAAAAACGATCGAAGCGGGAATAGGCGGCGTTCTCGATCGGCATGGCCCCGTTGGGTCCCTGCTGGAAGCTTGCTGCAATGTAATCGAGCAGCGCCGCAAAGCGCTCATCGCCGATGGCGAAGCCGGCGACGTCGGGATGCAGCTCGGCGATGTCGCCGGAAACGTCGACATGCATCACCGAGGCGTCGACGGTCAGCGCCTTGAGCACCGGCACCGCCTTCAGCTCCGACCAGGTCGGCGTCTCCAGATAGAAGGCGCGGCCGCCCCAGCCGAAGACGATGTAGCGGACCTCCGCCATGTCGGCCGGAATGCCGGCATCGACCAGGAAATGGAAGCGCCGGCGCACATTGTCGTCGACCGGGATGGCGATGTCGGTGTGGATCGGATTTTGCAGCACCAGGATGCGGTGGCTTGCGCCGATCGGATCGGCAACGGCCGCCGGCCAGAGCGGGCGCGGCAGCAGCGTGCCAAGCGCCACCGCAACGACTATTGCGACGACCAGCAGGCCAAGAAAACGAGCAAGCTTCTTCATGGGGAAGGCATAGAGCAAGCAATGCTCAAGGTGAAGTGTCTGTGGAAGTTGTACCGGCTGATAAAAGCGCTTGACGCATATCCTCCCCCGGAGGATATGCGTCAAGCATGTCAGATCACCTCCATGCTTCGCATCCTTCCATCATAAAGCGCCTGAAGCGCGCGCAAGGCCACCTTGCGGCGGTGCTGTCCATGATCGAGGCGCATCGCCCTTGCGTTGATCTGGCGCAGCAGCTCCATGCCGTCGAAAGGGCCATCAGCAGCGCCAAGCGCGAGCTGATCCACGATCACATCGAACATTGCCTTTACTGACAGCGCGGAAACCGGCGGCAATTCGCTGGCGGAGCTCAAGCAGCTGGCGAAGTATCTATGAACGACATTGTAGTGCGGATTCTGGACTGGTTTGGTTTCGGCTCGCACGATCCCGCCACCCATAACCATAGCCATGGCGATCACCGTTCGCACGCTCACACCCACGGCGTCATCGATGCAACGATCGCCACCACCGATCGTGGCATCTGGGCCATAAAATGGTCGTTCGTCATTCTGGCAGTCACGGCGGCATTGCAGATGGTCGTGGTCGTGCTGTCGGGCAGCGTGGCGCTGCTGGCCGATACGATCCACAATATCGGGGATGCCACTACGGCGATTCCGCTGTGGATCGCGTTCATGCTGGCCCGGCGCAAGCCATCGCGGACCTTCACCTACGGCCTTGGCCGGGTCGAGGATCTGGCCGGGATCATCATCGTCCTGATCATCCTGTTCAGCGCCATTGTCGCCGGTTACCAGGCGACTGACAGGCTGTTCAATCCGCTAGGTGTGACACATCTCGGCTGGCTGACCGCGGCGGGTATTGTCGGGTTTCTCGGCAATGAGGCTGTCGCGGTGTTCCGCATTCGGGTCGGTCGGGAAATCAACAGCGCGGCGCTGATCGCCGACGGCTACCACGCCCGCACCGACGGGCCTTACCAGCCTTGCCGTGGTCCTCGGTGCGTTTGGCGTCTGGCTCGGTTTTCCGCTGGCTGACCCGATCGTCGGCCTGCTGATCACGATCGCGATCTTCGGCATCGTGTGGCAGTCGGCTCGCTCGGTGTTGACCCGCATGCTGGACGGCGTCGACCCTAGGGTAATTGAGGAAATCCATCATGCCGCCGAGCGTGTTCCGGGCGCGCATATTGTCGATGCCAAAGCGCGCTGGATCGGTCATAGATTACACGCCGACATCGCAATTGCCGCAGACGAAACTCTGCCGCTGTCGGAAGCGAACAAGATCGCGGCAGCGCTGAAAGACAAACTGTTCCAGTATATGCCAGCCTTGGCTGCGGCGAACGTGCGGTTTTCAACCGAACGTGGAGAGAACGACCATCCGCACCCTCACGAGCACGCGGCTGCCGAAAACCACGGCCACGAGCGTTGACGCTCCTTTGTAGGCGGCTAGCGGGTCACGTGACGTCGATGACGACCATGAGCCCGCCACCGCCCTTCTCCTCGACATTGTTGTTCGTGGTGTGATGCGGGATGTGGCAGTGGATCAGCCATTTGCCCGGACGCTGCGCCTTCCAGATCACGTCGTATCGCTGACCCGGCCCGACATTGATCGTATCGGCAAGAAACCGAGCCGATGCGGGAAGCGTCTCGCCGTCACGGGCGACGACCTCGAACGGTCCACCATGGATATGCATCGGATGGATGAAGCCGTTATTGGTGCCGATGAACCGCACCTTGAGCGTCTCGCCGACCTTCATCTGGATCGTCTCGGTCGAGGGATAGGCCTTGCCGTTGATGGTGAAGAAATTCGGCATGCCGCCGTCCATCGGCATCGACGGGTAGGTCAGCCCTTCCCGCACCAGCCATTCCTGAAGCTCGATGACGTAATCATGGTCGGCCGCGACCTCATCGGCGGGATTGGCCGGATCGATGATCAGTGCACCATATAGACCGAGCGCCTGGGTCCGGTCGGGCTTGGCATGAGGGTGGTAGAAATAAGTTCCGTGCTGGGTTGCGGTGAACTCGTATGAATAGGATTGCCCGGGCTCGATCGGCGCCTGGGTGATTTCGGCTGGCCCATCCATCTGGTTCGGCAGGATCAGGCCATGCCAATGCACCGTCGTTTCCTCAGGCAGGCCGTTGGTGACGTTGATCCTGACCCGGTCGCCCTGGCGAATGTGAATTCGCGGGCCGGGAATCTGGCCATTATAGGCATAGGCGTCGACCGCAACGTCCGGCAGGATTTGCCAGCGGACCACCGAAGGCCTGAGCTCGAACACCTTGATGCCGTTCTCCATTCGAAACGGCAGGTCCTGGTCACCCTTTGTCGTCAGATCATAAGAGGCGGCCACAAGGCGCGGATCGGTGGCGGCCATGTCGCGCATCGCGTCGGCCGGAGTGTCGCGGTCCATGATCATGCCTTGCGGCATGATCACCCCGCCGACGTCGCGCGCCGACAGCGTCAGGTTCAGCCAATTCGCCGGCGCGATCATGCCGATGGCGAGCGCCAGCAGGGAGACGGCACCAAGGGCAGCGACCTGCGGGGTCGTGGCATCCGTCTCCATGTGATGACCGCCGCTGCCTTTGCCTTTGTGGGAAGCCATATCGTGGCCTCGCCCGTGATGGCCGCGGCCACTGGCGTCGGCCTGCTGCATTTGCATCTGCGCGTGCTGCCCATGGCCGGCCTGCTCCCGACCGTTCGTGCCGGCTGTCTGCTGGCGCTGTGTCATCAGCCCATGTTTCAAGCCGCGGGCGACCAGCCAGACATTGGCCGGGTAGGCAAGCGCAAAGCCGGCGATGACGCCGATCGACATCACACCCCAGAACAAAAGCTCCGTCGGTTCCATCGCGCGCATGTCGCGGCCCATCATCAGGAAGCTCATGACGGGTGCCATGCCGGCCATCATGAAGTTCATCGAGATGAACTCGGGCAGGAAGCTCTTGCGCACGTTCTCCCAATAGGTGCCGCCCATCATCGATTTCATGAACAGCGATTGGAAGATGAACAGGCCGAAGGCAAAGCCGGCGAGATATTCGACGATCAGGTCGATCCACATCGGCAGGCCGAGCGCCGCCGTGATGGCGGCGGCGAGAATGATGCCGGTGGCATCGCCTGCGACGCAGTGGATGGTGGAGCCGACGCCCTGCTTCCAGAGCGGCCGGGTGAAGACCTCATGCTCGCCCGGTCGGGGTTCCTTGTCGGTGAGCACGTAGAGCAGCAAGCCGAGTGGACCCATATAGAGGGTGACCAGGATGAAACCCCATTTCATCACCACCGGCTCGGGGTTGTTGCGATATTGGTCGAAGCCGACATAAAGCGTCGAAGCCAGCGCCAGCGCGAACCAAACGACAAGAAAATAATCGATCGGTTGTATGAGCATCAGGATGAACCCTTGACCTGCCGCCGCACTCGCCCACGCGGCTTGTTATACAACTCCCAATGGCAATGAACGCGGCCGGCGCGCTTATGATCCGCGCCGGCCGTACGTGCGAGTTGCAGGGACGGCGATGCGGTCGCACGCGACCTTGCTATCTTCTGGGCGCAGCGCCCGACCGCCCAAAGAACATGCCACGCATGATCCCATCACGCAGCCGCACGATATGCACCAGCGCGCCCGGGATGAGCGCCAATGAGCCCAAACACGTCCAGCGCAGGCGCTGGTTCATCTCCCGAGCATCACCGCTCGTCGAATACGCGCAAGGCCCGAGCAAGACAGAGAGCCCGGTCTGCCGGTCTTGTCCAAACCGGCGTACAGGATCAGTGCAGGATCTGAGACAGAAACAGTTTCGTGCGTTCATGGCGCGGGTTGTCGAAGAACTCGGCCGGCGTGTTCTGCTCGACGATCTGGCCTTGGTCCATGAAGATCACGCGGTTGGCGACTTTGCGCGCAAAGCCCATCTCGTGGGTGACGCAGAGCATGGTCATGCCCTCCTCCGCCAGCCCGACCATCGTCTCCAGCACTTCCTTGATCATTTCCGGGTCGAGCGCCGAGGTCGGTTCGTCGAACAGCATGATGCGCGGGTTCATGCACAGCGAGCGGGCGATCGCCACGCGCTGCTGCTGGCCGCCCGAAAGCTGGCCGGGATATTTGTTGGCCTGTTCGGGGATCTTGACGCGCTTGAGGAAATGCATGGCGATTTCCTCGGCCTGCTTCTTGGGCGTCTTGCGCACCCAGATCGGCGCCAGCGTGCAGTTCTCCAGGATGGTCAAATGCGGGAACAGGTTGAAGTGCTGGAACACCATGCCGACCTCGCGGCGCACCTCGTCGATCTTCTTCAGATCATTGGTCAGTTCCTTGCCGTCGACGATGATTTTGCCCTTCTGGTGTTCCTCCAGTCGGTTTATGCAGCGGATCATCGTCGATTTGCCGGAGCCCGACGGACCGCAGATGACGATCCGCTCGCCGCGCATCACCTTCAGATTGATGTCCTTCAGCACATGGAATTCGCCGTACCATTTGTGCATGGCGATGATGTCGATGGCGACATCGGTGGTGGAAATATGCATCTTGGCGGCATTGACCTTGATCTCTTCCGCGCTGACGGCGTTTTCTATGGCCATGGCAAGATCCCTTTTTTAGCGTTTGTGGCCGGTGTCGAGGCGGCGTTCCGTGTACATCGAATAGCGCGACATGCCGAAGCAGAACAGCCAGAAGATGAAGGCCGCGAACACCAGGCCGGACCTGGCCGTCTGCGGCGTCGCCCAGTTGGCGTCAGAGAAGTTCTGCTTGACGATGCCGAGCAGGTCGAACATCGAGATGACGATGACCAGGCTGGTGTCTTTGAACATGCCGATGAAGGTGTTGACGATGCCGGGAATGACCAGCTTCAGCGCCTGCGGCATGACGACCAGGCCCATCTTCTGCCAATAGCCGAGGCCGAGCGAATCGGCGCCTTCATACTGGCCCTTGGGGATCGCCTGCAGGCCGCCGCGCACCACTTCGGCCATGTAGGCAGCGGCAAACAACGACACACCGATCAGCGCGCGCAGGAACTTGTCGAAGCTGACACCGGCCGGCAGGAACAGCGGCAGCATGACGCTGGCAAAGAACAGCACGGTGATCAGCGGAATGCCGCGTACCGTCTCGATGAAGACCACGCACAGCGTCTTGACGATGGGCATCTTCGAGCGCCGGCCGAGCGCCAGCATAATGCCGATCGGCAGCGACACGGCTATGCCGACGAACGACAGGCTGAGCGTCACCAGCAGTCCACCCCACCGCGACGTTTCGACATGCGGCAGGCCGAACATGCCGCCGACCAGCAGAACGAAGGCGACGACCGGCAGCACCAGGAAGAGAAGAATGGCGTTCAGCCCTTTGCGCGGCACGCGTGGGATAAGCAAAGGCACCAGCAGAGCCACAAACAGGATGGCCACCAGGATCGGCCGCCAACGCTCCTCGATAGGATAGGTGCCGAACATGAACTGGCCGAACTTGGCGTTGACGAACGCCCAGCAGGCGCCGGTCCAGCCGTCCGGCTGGACGCCGCCTTGCGCCACGGTGGCGCAGACCGAGCGGTCGGGTCCGGTCCACTGGGCGTTGATGAAGGCCCAATTGACGATTTGCGGCAGGATCATAGCGACCAGCGCGATGCCGACGATGGTCAGGATGGTGTCGCCCGTGGTGGCGATCAGGTTCTTGCGGATCCAGGCGGTGAGGCCACGCTCGCTCGACGGCGCCGGCTGCGCCAGCGCCATCTCCGTCCGTACCCAGGACATGTCGTGCTCCTGCATGGCCCTACCTCTCCACCAGCGCCATCCTGGCGTTGACGACGTTCATGATCGCCGACGTGATCAGGCTGAGCGCGAGATAGACAGCCATCATGATCACTACGCCTTCGACCGCCTGCCCGGTCTGGTTCAAGACAGTGCCGGCGGTCGCCGTCAGGTCCGGATAGCCGATGGCGATGGCCAGCGAGGAGTTCTTGGTCAAGTTGAGATATTGGCTGGTCAACGGCGGAATGACGATGCGCATCGCCTGCGGAACGACGACAAGCCTGAGGATCGATCCCGAGCGCAGCCCGAGTGCCGCGGCCGCCTCGGTCTGGCCCTTGCTGACCCCCCTGATGCCGGCACGCACGATCTCGGCGATGAAGGCTGCCGTATAGCAGGACAGCGCCAGATAGAGCGACAGGAACTCCGGCCTGACCTGAAAGCCACCAACCAGGTTGAAGGTCGACTGCTTTGGGAATTCGAAGCTCAGCGGAAAGCCACTCAGCGCGTAAGCCAGCAGCGGCAGGCCGACGATCAACGCTATGGATGTCCAGAGCACCGGGAATGGCTGACCCGTCGCCATCTGCCGCTGCCGCGCCTTATGGGCGACGAACCAGGCCATGGCGATGCCAAGGAGCAGCGCGACCAAGATCAGCCAGGAGCCCTGGCCCCACATAGCGCGCGGAAAATAGAAGCCGCGCTGGTTGAGGAAGGAGCCGAACGGCAAATTGATGCTCTCGCGCGGCGGCGGCAGCACGGCAAGCACGCCGGAATACCAGAAGAAGATGACCAGCAGCGGCGGGATGTTGCGAAAGACCTCGACATAGACCGTGCAGATCTTCCTGATCAGCCAGTTCTGCGACAGCCGGCCGATGCCGACGATGAAACCGATGATGGTGGCGGTGATGATGCCGACGACAGCAACGATCACGGTGTTGATAAAGCCAACCAAAATGGCGCGGCCATAGGTCGAATCCGACGAATAAGCGATCGCGCTTTCGCTGATGTCGAAGCCGGCGCGGCCCTTGAGGAAGCCGAAGCCGGAAGCGATGTGCAGGCGCGTCAGATTGACGATGACGTTGTGGGTAACCCACCAGACCCCCGCTACCAGCAGGACGAGGACCACTGCTTGAAAGAATATACCGCGGACGCGAGGATCATTGATGAAGGAACCGCGGCTTGGCTCCTCGCGAAGAACTTCCTGCGATGCCATTCGACCGTCCTCTGAAAGAGAAACCGGAAGGCAGGCGATCTGCCTTCCGGATCAATTTTCGATCAGCGGATCGGCGGAGCGTATTGCAGGCCGCCCTTGGTCCACAACGCGTTGATGCCGCGCGCGATCTTCAGCGGGCTGCCCGAACCGACATTGCGTTCGAACATCTCGCCGTAATTGCCAACTGCCTTGACGATGTTGACGACCCAGTCGTTGGAGACGCCGAGATCGGTGCCGATCTTGGTGTCGGCTTCCTGGCCGAGCACGCGCTTGATCTCGGGATTGTCCGAGTTCTTCATCTCGTCGACATTAGCCTTGGTGATGCCGAGTTCCTCGGCGTCGAGCAGCGCGAAATAGGTCCACTTGACGATGTGGTACCACTGGTCGTCGCCCTGGCGCACGGCCGGCCCAAGCGGTTCCTTGGAGATGATCTCGGGCAACACGACGTGGTCGGCCGGCGCGCCGAGCGTCAGACGGATGCCATAGAGGCCGGACTGATCGGTGGTGTAGACGTCGCAGCGGCCGGCGTCATAGGCGGCGTTGACCTCTTCGAGCTTTTCGAAGACGACCGGGTTGTACTCCATCTTGTTCGACTTGAAATAGTCGGCAAGGTTGAGCTCGGTCGTGGTGCCGCTCTGCACGCAGACCGCCGCGCCAGAAAGCTGCAGCGCCGAGTTCACGCCCGGAAGCTTCTTGGCGTTGATCATGAAGCCCTGGCCGTCATAATAAGTAGTGCCGATGAAGTTCAGGCCGAGTGCGGTGTCGCGATTGATGGTCCAGGTGGTGTTGCGCGACAGGATGTCGATCTCGCCCGACTGCAAAGCGGTAAACCGTTCCTTGGCGCTGAGCGGCGTGAACTTCACCTTGGTGCCGTCGCCGAACACGGCGGCCGCGACCGCGCGGCAGAAATCCGCATCGATGCCTTGCCACTCACCCTTGTCGTCCGGCGCCGAGAAGCCGGCCAGGCCGGTCGAGACGCCGCATTGGATGAAGCCCTTCGCCTTGACATCGTCGAGCGTGGCCGCCGAAGCCGCCGAAGCCGCGAATCCAAACGCGGCGGCGCCCAAAACGCCGATTGCAATGTGTTTCATGACCCACAGACCCTTTTCTGTTTTTTC
Source organism: Mesorhizobium sp. M0060 (assembly GCF_040323155.1). Lineage (NCBI taxonomy): Bacteria > Pseudomonadati > Pseudomonadota > Alphaproteobacteria > Hyphomicrobiales > Phyllobacteriaceae > Mesorhizobium > Mesorhizobium sp. M0060. The sequence goes on along the minus strand of NZ_JAMYUP010000039.1, from coordinate 15,739 downwards.
CAGGCGAACCTGACTTTTTCCCGTGTGAACGCAGCTATGTATCCCGGCCCATTACCGGAATCCCGCATCGTAACCGACGCGCTGCCTCCCATTCACGAACAACATCGAAGGCGATTATTCCTGTGAGGTCAAGGGAAATGACCAAATCCGAAAGACTTTGAAAACCAACCGCCTGAAATGCCTGAAATTGCAGACAAACGCGCTCGCAAATTGGTCAGCGCGCCAATAAAGCCGGCAAAGTCGGACCGTGACTTGCCAAGCGCACCTGGCAGCCGTCCAGAGGATCTACGGCGCATTGCTGAATTGGCATATTCGAGACCTTGGCCTGGCGGGCGCCGCGCGGTTGCGTGGCCAATGCCGCCGCACTATGGCTAACGACCTACCCATGGGACGAAAAGCAATGGCAAAAGACGGCAGCGAGATGGGCATCAACACGCGGCTCGCCCATTCCGGCAACAACCCGCATGACTATTTCGGCTTCGTCAATCCGCCGGTCGTGCATGCCTCGACCGTGCTCTATCCCAACGCGGCGACGATGGCGGCACGCGGCCAGAAATACACCTACGGCACGCGCGGCACGCCGACCACCGATGCGCTGACCAGCGCGATCGACGCGCTGGAAGGCTCCGCCGGCACGGTCGCTGTGCCGTCCGGCCTGGCGGCAGTGGTGCTGCCGCTGCTCGCCTTCCTGTCGGCCGGCGACCATCTGCTGATCGTCGATTCCGTCTATCACCCGACCCGCAACTTCGCCGACACGATGCTGAAGCGGCTGGGCGTCGAGGTCGAATATTACGATCCCCGCATCGGCGCCGCCATTGCGGCGCTGATCAAGCCCAACACCAGGGTCGTGTTCACCGAATCGCCGGCCTCCAACACTTTCGAGGTGCAAGACATACCGGCCATCGCCATGGCGGCACATGCCGCCGGCGCCATCGTCATGATGGACAACACCTGGGCGACGCCGCTCTACTTCCGTCCGCTCGACCATGGCGTCGACATCTCGATCCAAGCGGCGACGAAATACCCGGCCGGCCATTCCGACGTGCTGCTTGGCACGGTGTCGGCCAATGCGGACTGCTGGAAGCAGCTTTGCGAGACGTTCAACACGATGGGCTGCTGCGCCGGGCCGGACGACGTCTACCAGGTGCTGCGCGGCCTGCGCACCATGGGCGTGCGGCTGGAACACCATCAAAAGAGCGCGCTTGCCCTCGCCGTCTGGCTGGAGAGCCAGCCGGGCGTGGCGCAGGTGCTGCATCCGGGGCTGCCCAGCCACCCCGACCACGCTTTGTGGAAGCGCGATTTTTGCGGATCGAGCGGCATCTTCTCGATCGTTCTTGCAGGCGGCGGACAGAAGCAGCAGCACGCCTTCCTCGACGCGTTGAAGTTTTTCGGCCTCGGCTATTCCTGGGGCGGCTATGAGAGCCTTGCCGTGCCGGTATTCCTGGGCGACCGTACCGTCGCCAAGGGCCCGTATGACGGACCGCTGGTGCGGTTGCAGATCGGGCTCGAGGACATCGAGGATTTGAAGGCCGACCTGGCGCGTGGGCTGGCGGCGGCCGCCCACGCCTGAGCCGGCACCTTTCCAAGCTAAGTCAGGAAATCGGCGTAACAGCCTGGAACAATAGCGATCTGAGCCACGTAATCGCGGCCGATCTGCCGATGAAACGGTGCCTAAAAAGAGAATAAGACGCCGATGTGGTGGAAGCAGTAGAATAGCCACTGCCGGCCCTTGATGCGGGTCCAAGCTGGCCGGCGGATTGGTCGGGAACCTTTTGTCGGCAGATGCATCCAATATCCCGATGAGGAGCCTATCAGGAGATCGGCCATGCCTGCTACGTTGACGGCAACGTCCGCCGCTTCCGGCGATATGCAGCTTGTCGGCCGCGCGCTGGCACGCGATGGCGATGCATTCCGCACCATCATCAAGACGCACAACCAAAGGCTCTACCGCATCGCCAGCGGCGTAGTGCGTGACGACAGCGAAGCCGAGGACATCGTCCAGGAGGCCTATGTCAGCGCCTTTGCCCATCTCGAGGCCTTTCGCGGCGATGCCTCGCTCGCCACGTGGCTGTCGCGTATCGTCATCAACGAAGCGCTCGGCCGCTTGCGCAAAAGGCGGCGAATGGTAGCGATGCCTGAAAATCCGCAAGCCGAAATCATCCGGTTCCCCCTCAACCCGAGCGACGATCCGGAGAGGACGATGGCGCAGCGGCAGATCCTTGAGCTTGTCGAACGGGCAACCGACAGTCTTCCCGATGTCTACCGGATGGTGTTCGTGGCGCGCGTCATCGAGGGACTGAGCATCGAGGAGACCGCCGAACTGCTTGGCGTGCGGCCCGAAACCATCAAGACCCGGCTGCACCGCGCCCGTGCCCTCGTGCGCAAGGCGCTGGACGACCAGATCGGCCCGGTGCTGCTCGACGCCTTTCCATTCGCGGGTCGGCGCTGTGAGCGGCTGACCAATGCCGTGATGCGGCGGCTTGGTCTTTCCGGGTAGGTCGCGTTGATTTTTGCGGGAACGTTTGCCGGCGACCTGCATCCAATGAGCGTCACTGAAAACGAAGCCCGATGCAGTTCCGCGTCGGGGCGAAGGAGAGCATCATGTTTATTCGATCGACCACGGCACTGGCCGCACTTTTCCTGCTTAGCGCAGCGCCCTTGTCGCAAGCTGCCGACAAGCCAACCGATCCGCAGATCGCAGATATCGCCTACACAGCGGGCGTGCTTGACGTCGAGGCGGCCAAGCAGGCGCTGAAGAAATCGAAAAACAAAGAGGTCGTAGATTTCGCCAAGGACATGGTGCGAGATCACGAGGCGGTCAACAGACAGGCTCTCGAGCTGGTCAAGAAGCTCAAGGTCACGCCTGAGGACAATCCGACCAGCAAAGCGCTGACCAAGGCGGCGGCCGAAGAACGTGCCAAGCTTGCCAAGCTCAAGGGCGCGGCGTTCGACAAGGCCTATGTCGCCAGTGAAGTGGCCTACCACAAGCAGGTCAATGGCGCGCTGGAAACGCTGCTGATCCCGTCCGCCAGCAATGCCGAGCTGAAGAGCCTGCTGGAAACCGGCCTGAAAATATTCCAGGGCCATGAACAGCACGCCGAACATGTCGCCGGCATGCTGAAGTGAGGATTGGACCAATGGTGTCGAGGCGGCATCTGTGGGTTGCACTGGCGCTGACCATCGGTGCCGCACCGGCCAAGGCCGAAACCATTGAGGTGACGATCGAGAAGCTTGTGTTTTCGCCGGCAAAGATCGAGGCGAAGGTCGGCGACACGATCCGGTGGGTGAACAAGGACGTATTCGCCCACACGGCAACCGTGAACGGCGGCTGGGAGGTGATGATCCCGCCGAAGAAGGCCGCGAGCCTGACGGTGAGGAAGGCGGAATCGGTCGATTATTTCTGCCGCTTCCATCCGAACATGAAAGGCCATCTGACGGTGACTTCGCCCTGACTGGCTATGCCGCCAGCCACGCCGTCCCGACAAGAAGCGTGACCAGCGTCAGCGGCAGGCCGACCTTGAAGAAGGCGATGAAGCCCAGCGGTTTGCCGGAGATCCGCGCGTGCTCGGCGACGATCAGATTGGCGACCGAGCCGAGCAGCGTAAAATTGCCGGCCAGTGTCGAGCTCATGGCGACGACCAGCCAGGCGCGCTCGGGGTTTTCCAGGCCAGGTATGAACGGCCGCAGCGCCAGCACGGCCGGCACATTGCTCATGATGTTGGACAGCACCGCGGTGAAGCCGGACAGCCGCCAGACATCGTCCAGCCCGAGGCCTTTTGCCGAGGCAATGATGTCGGGCGTGAGCAGCGTCTTCTCGGCACCGGCGACAACGATGAACAGCCCGGCGAACATGAACAGCAGCGGCCCGTCGATCTCGCGATAGATGCGCTCGGGCTTGATGGCGCGGGTCAAAAGAAGAATGGCGCCGCCGATCAGAGCCGCCTTGGCAACGGGAACGCCGGCAAAGAAGGCGATCGCCAGGCCGATGCAGACCACCACCGCCTTGAGCACCTGTCCCGGCAGCATGCGGCCGCGATAGACTTCGGGGCTGAGCTCGGCCTTGCGCGAAAATTCGGCGCGGTAGACGATGCGGATGATGACAATGACGGCGACGAGGCCGAACAGCGCGACCGGCGCCAGCGCGGCCGAAAAGGCCGGATAGGAAATCCCCGACAGCGCGCCGATGACCATATTCTGCGGATTGCCGGTGATGGTGGCGACACTGCCGCAATTCGATGCCGTGGCAGTCGCGACCAGATAGGGAACCGGGTTGCGGTTGATGACGCGGGTGACGTGGACGACGATCGGCGCCATGACCAGGCAGATTGCGTCGTTGACCAGGAATGCCGACAGGACGCCGGTCAAGAGCGTCACCATCACCAGCAGCATGAATGGCGCATGGGCGTGCTCGATGGCGAACCCACCGAGCGCGCGAAAGGCGCCGGACACTTTCAGATGCGCCACCACGATCATCATGCCGAGCAAAAGCGTGATGGTGTCGAAACTCATGGCGCGGTAGGCGTCCTCCATGCTGAGCGCGCCGATGGCGATCATCGCCGCACCGCCGAGCAGCGCGATACCCGCCCGGTCGAGGCGCAGCCCAGGTATCCTGCCGATTGCGACGCCGGCATAGGTCAGGACAAGGATCAGCAGTGCCGCCGCGCCCATCGCTGTCATGTCTGGAAATCCTGTTCAGATCGGGCCGTCGGCGAATGTATCTGTCCGGAACCGACCTCGGTGCCTGACGCGATATCCGCCGACGAGAGCTGCGCCGGCGCCGTTGTCAGCGTCGAATAGTCCAAAATCCGACAACAAGGAAGATGGCCGAGCCGTGGCCGGCGACTTGGCGGGACGAGACCGATGCTGCGACGGCTTAGACCGGTGCTATGACGGCTTAGGCGCAGACCCGGCTACAGGCTCGATCGACTTGACCTTCGACCGTTGGCCGTCCGTGGCGATGAGCCAGTAGTCGGTGCCGATCATTGCAACCTGGTCGCACCGCTTGCTCCCTTTCCGGGTTGGGCCGGTCGAGAAAGTCACACAAACCTTGTCACCCTGAAAGGCATAGGTTCCCGTCGAATGGCCGTTCGCATCAACGGAATCGTATCTGCCGTCGGCAAAGTATGTGGCAGTGCTATCGCTCGTGCCCGAAAGGTGAAGCGCTTTCCCGACGATCAATGACTTGAGCGCGTCGCCAGGAAGCGGATCGAAACCCGCTGTGCTTGGCGTCGTCACGGCAGGAGCCGGGACCGAAGCAGCGGCCGGAGGCGTGGCGCTGGTCTTGCAAGCGCTAAGCAGCGCCAAGGCAGCCAGGACGAGAATAAGTTTCATGAATGATCCACCGTTTACTCCTGGTCGAATACCAAGGACTGGAACGACAAGCCCTGACACTATCCAAGCCGGTCAAAGAGGTGGGAGTGAGGCAGGAGACGCTATTCGCTTGGGACCAAAATAGCGGAGTTCAATACGCAAAAGTGGACCGTCGAGCGGCGCGATCCCTGCCCTGTCGAGGCGCAGCCCGTGTATCCTGCCGATGGCGATGCCGGCATAGGTCAGGACAAGGATCAGCAGTGCCGCCGCGCCCATCGCTGTCATGTCTCGGAAATCCTGTTGAGGGCGCGCTCATTTATTCGGCGCTTTCTCCTGCGATACACGACAAAATGGCGGAAACCGGTGCGCCGTTTTGGCGCACCGGTTTCCGGAAAGTGTTTAGCTGCTGCTCACACCCGGAGCAGCGTCTTGATCGCCCGCCTCTCATCCATGGCGCGATAACCCTCGGCAACATCCGAAAGCGGCAGCGTGAGATCGAAGACCTTTCCGGGATTGATCTTGCGATCGAGTACGAGGTCCATCAGGTGCGGAAGGAAGCGCCGCACGGGAGCGGGACCGCCAAGCAAGCTTTTCTGAGCGAAGAACAAACCCTGGCCGTCGAGCTGGACGCCGTGCGGCACTCCGACGAAGCCGATCGAACCACCGGGACGCGCGCAGTTGATGGCCTGCATCATGGATTCCTGCGTGCCGACACATTCCAGCACCGATTCCGCGCCGACGCCGTCGGTCAGTTCCTTGATCCGGGCCACGCCCTCGCTACCACGTTCGGAGATGATGTCGGTCGCGCCAAATTCGAGGGCGAGGTCCTGGCGCGTCTTGTGACGGCTCATGGCGATAATCCGCTCCGCGCCCATCTGCCTGGCCGCAAGCACGCCCATCAGCCCAACCGCCCCGTCGCCCACGACGACGGCCGTCGAGCCTGGCTGCACCCGCGCGGCATCGGCTGCGTACCAGCCGGTGCCGAGAACGTCCGACGCCGCCAGCAGGCCCGGAATAAGATCGTCCTCGGGCAGTTCCGCGGTAGCGACCAGAGTGCCGTCGGCGAGCGGCACGCGAGCCAGCGGCGCTTGCGCGCGGCTCATGAACTCGCGTTGCTCGCACGATGACTGGAAGCCGAAGCGGCAATGCGGACAGGTGTTGTCGGAAATGCAGAACGAACCGACGACGAACTGCCCTGGCTTCACAGTCCGGACCGCGCTGCCGACTTCCACAACCACGCCGCAATATTCGTGGCCCATATGCATCGGTTCGTTCACCGGCTGAAGCCCGCGATACGGCCACAGGTCGGAGCCGCAGATGCAGCTTGCCGAGAGCTTGACGATGGCGTCGGTCGGCGCGAGGAGCTTCGGCTCCTCGACCTCCTCGCAGCGAATGTCGCCGGGACCGTAAAGAATTGTTCCAAGCATAATTTTCTCCTTTACATCATGGCAGGCGCTCGATGCGCACCGTGAAACGACCGTCGCGCAGCAAAGGCGCGATATCGCCGTCGAGCCTTCCAAGCCGGATCAGCCCTCGCGAATATCGGTAGCCGCCATAGAAAAAGGCGAGGTTGCCCCACGGCGCATAGTACGCGATGTCACCAATGGCCTCGCCGCCAAAGGGACCGCTGCCGTCCGTCGTCAGCTTGCGCGGCAGATAGCCGATCTTCTCGTTGGCGGCGTAGTGCTCAAGCGCCAGATCGAGCGGCAGCATCGAGGCGAAGTCGCGGGCGCTTGGATTGTCGAACAGCGATGCCGTCAAGCGCGTGCCGCTCACGTCGATTGCGATCTGCATGATCATTCTCTCTGAGGGTGCCGCTCGCCCGCTCTGGGCAAGAGCGATGGATGAACCGACGGTGCTGCCCAGCAGCGTGACGATCGCAGCGCGGCGCGTGACGGGCTTCATCTCGCGCCTCGGCTGTGATCGCAGGCCGCGGCGGCCGCGGCGAGAGCCGATCCCAGCAGCAACACGGCGCCGAACCCGAAAGGGCTCCGCCAACCGAAGGCGTCAAACAACAGGCCGCCTGTCGCAGCGCCGAGCGTAATGGCGAACTGGATGACGGCTACCTGCAGGCCACCGCCAGCCTCGGCGTCGTCGCCCAATGCACGGCTTAGCCAGGTGCCCCAGCCTACAGGCGCCGCGGTTCCGAAGAAGCCCCAGCCGATCAACAGCGCCGCGACGGCAATTGGCATCGATCCCAACGCGATCAGCGCCGTCGCCAGCAATGCCATGATCAGCGGAATGGCGATGACGATGCCATAAAGGCGCGTCCTGACCAACTCGCCGATGGTCCAGGTGCCGGCAACGCCGGCGAGGCCCATCACGAGGAGGACTGCCGACAGGGTCGAAACGCTAAAACCGGTCACGGATTCGAGGAACGGCCTAAGATAGGTGAAGAGCGCGAACTGGCCCATGAAAAGCAGCAGGATCGACGTCATGCCGAGTGCCACCTGCCGGCGCAAAAGCAGCCTGAAGACGCTGCCCGACGCCTGGCGCCGCCTCGGTGGCAGCGAAGGCAAAGCGAGCCACTGCCACACCAGTGCGAACAACGCCAATGGAACCACGAGGAAGAACGCGCCGCGCCAGCCGACATGATCGCCGAGCAGGCTCCCCAGAGGGGCCGATACGGTGGCCGCGATGGCGTTGCCGGCGTTGATCATCGCCAGCCCCTTAGGCACGGAGTCTTCCGGCACCAGACGCATGACGATCGCGGTGGACATCGACCAGAATCCGCCGATGGCGATTCCAAGCAAGGCGCGGCCGATCATCAGCACCGTGTAATTGGGCGCGAATGTCACCACCACGCCGGACGCCACCAGCAGCAGCGAAAAGGAGAGCAGAACGCGCTTGCGGTCGATGCGCTTCGCGAGAGCGACGATGAGCAGGCTGGTGACGACCGCAAAGACGCCGGAGATGGAGATTGCCTGACCGACGCGACCTTCGGTGATGCCGAGATCGCCCGCTATTGGCGTCAGCAGGCTGACCGGCATGAACTCGGAGGCGATGAGAACGGCGACGCAAAGCGCCATCGAAAACACCGCGCCCCAGGCCGTGCGAGGCTCAACCAGCCTGTCGTCGAAAGTCGTGTCCATGAATTTCACCGAACATGCAAGCCGGCCGCCCCGATGCGATCCGGGCGGCTTGTCCACGGCGAAAGATGGCACTGGAAGATTGCCATGATTAGCCTCTTGAATTCGTTTGAACTTATCGACCAGAAACATAAATATGGGGAGAGATTGGTTCACAGGAGGCTGCATGGCGCGGGAGAATTTCAACGACCTGCTGTGGTTTCTGGTCGTAGCCGAAGAACGCAGTCTTACCAAAGCGGCCGCCAAGATCGGCGTTACGCAGTCGACCCTCAGCCACACCATCAAGCGGCTCGAAACGCGTATGGGGTTGCGGCTCCTGGCGCGAACGACACGCAGCGTATCGACAACAGAGGCCGGGGAGCGGCTTCGTCAATCGCTCGCGCCGCGCATCGCGGAAATCGAGACCGACATCGCTGCCCTGACGGCCTATCGCGACAAGCCTTCCGGCACCGTGCGCATCACTGTGTCAGACCACGCGTTTGAGAGCGTGGTATGGCCGAAGCTGCAGCCCGTCCTGAGCGAATACCCGGACATCAAGCTGGAACTCAGCCGGGACAATGGCCTGCGAAATATCGTCGAGGACGGCTTCGACGCCGGTGTCCGGCTCGGCGAAAGCCTCGAAAAGGATATGATCGCGGTCCGTATCGGACCCGATTGGCGTCTCGTCGCGGTCGGCGCGCCGACCTACTTCGCCGATCGCACGATCCCTCGGACGCCGCAGGATCTCATCGGCCACAACTGCATCAATATGCGCATGACCACTGGCGGCGGACTCTATGCTTGGGAGTTCCAAAACCATGGACAGGACGTTCGCGTGCGCGTCGACGGCCAGCTCATTTTCAACTCGTCCTACCCAATGGTCGACGCCGCCATTGCGGGGTACGGTATCGCCTATGTACCCGACAATCTCGTCATGCATCACATCGCTGCTGGCCGCCTGCAGCTGATCCTCGATCCTTGGTCGCCGAAATTTGCCGGATATTATCTCTACTACCCCAGCAGCCGCCAGAATTCGCCAGCGTTCAAGGTGATCGTCGATGCCCTCCGGCATCAGGCAGGTCGAACACGGGTATAAACCGTAACCTATGTCTCCGGGCCGTACACTGAATTGTTTGGCGATCCCGACAGGATTCGAACCTGTGACCATCGGCTTAGAAGGCCGGTGCTCTATCCAGCTGAGCTACGGGACCGCTGGCCGGCCGCACGACCGGCTGATTTGTTGGGCGCCGGCAGGGCCGGCATAGGATCAATGCGTCCAGGGTGTCCTGCGGTCATAGCGGAAATTCTCCGCATACGAAATCTGGCGGCGTTTGATTTCCTTCGGCTCCTCGACGCGGAAAGCCAGCCCTTCCTTCTCGGCATAGGCAACCGCCTCTTCCCTGGTGTCGAAGGTCAGCCTGATCTGGCTTCGCATGTCGCCGGACGTGGTGTAGCCCATCAGCGGATCGATCTTCTTGCGCTGCTCCGGATCGAATTCCAGCACCCAATGGCCGGTCTTGGCCTTGCCGGACTGCATCGCGGTTTTGGCTGGGCTGAAAATGCGGGCTGACATGACCACCTCATTGCTGGTTGCAAGCACACGACCTCGAAACCAGACTACTATTCCCGGGTCATGCACTCACCCGTCATTACTGCGCAATGCCGCCGGCAGCAAGGCCGATGGTTTTTGCGCTTGCTTTGGCGGGCCGAAATCACTAGGCAACAGACGGTTCGGAGTGTAGCGCAGCCTGGTAGCGCATCTGGTTTGGGACCAGAGGGTCGGGAGTTCGAATCTCTCCACTCCGACCATTCATCACGCGAAATCTCGTCGGCAGCGCAAGCGGATCACGCTTGAACCTATCGGCATGCTCAAGCGACCGACGGACAGCACGGATCTCCGCGCTGCCCGTCAGAGGCTCCAGCCGTCAGCCCTGGATGAAGGCCAGCAGATCCGGATTGATGATCTCCGGATGGGTGGTGCACATGCCGTGCGGCAGGCCCTTGTAGACCTTGAGCGTGCCATGTTTCACCAGCTTGGCCGCAAGCAGCGCAGAGTCGGCAATCGGCACGATCTGGTCGTCGTCGCCATGCATGATCAGGACAGGGGCCTCGATCTTCTTGAGGTCATCGGTGAAGTCGGTCTCCGAGAACGCCTTGATGCAATCGTAATGGGCCTTGGCTCCGCCCATCATGCCCTGGCGCCACCAATTGTCGATGACCCCTGGCGAGACCTTGGCGCCGTCGCGGTTGAAGCCATAGAACGGGCCGGCCGGCACGTCCCTGTAGAATTGGGCGCGATTGGCGACCAGAGCGGCGCGGAAGCCGTCGAAGACCTCGATCGGCAGGCCGCCCGGATTGCTGTCGGTCTTGACCATGATCGGCGGCACCGCACCGATCAGCACCGCCTTGGCAACACGGCCGCCGCCGCCATAATGCGCGACGTAACGCGCCACCTCGCCGCCGCCGGTCGAGTGGCCGATGTGGATTGCATCCCTGAGATCGAGATGCGCGGCCAGCGCTGCGACGTCGGCGGCATAAGTGTCCATCTCGTTGCCGGTTGCGGTCTGCGATGAGCGGCCGTGCCCACGCCGGTCATGCGCGATGACGCGGTATCCTTTGTCGAGGAAGAACAGCATCTGGTTGTCCCAGTCGTCGCCGCTGAGCGGCCAGCCGTGATGGAAGACGATCGGCTGGCCCTTGCCCCAGTCCTTGTAGAAAATCTCGGTGCCGTCATGAGTGGTGAATGTGCTCATCGTTCTACTCCTTGATGGAAAAGTTGGGGGGGTAACAGGGAAGCTTTTAGCCCCCTTCAGCTGGACAAATTATAACAGTGCTGTCAGGGTGAGCATTGGCAAAACGGACATTCAACGTGGCAAAACTGACAAATGACGGCTGCGCGTGATCTGATCGAAATCGGCCTTGTCTTGTATCCCGGCGTGCAGGAAGCAGCCGTGCTCGGCCTGACCGATCTTTTTATGCTGGCAAACCGGCTGGCTGTCGAACGGTCGCCGGACGCGCTGAGGCTTCGCGTCAGCCATTGGCGCTTGCAGGAGAGCGCCGTCATCCGCGTTTTCGACAGCGAGCCCGGGGACAGCGAAGCCGGGGATAGCGGGCCAAGCCGGGGCGATGGACCCGCCATGATCATCCTGCCGCCCACCCTGCTGCAGCCGATCCCTCGCGAAGCGGCCGCGCCCTATGCCGGCTGGCTCAGGGATCGCCACACGGCAGGCGCGACGCTCGGTTCGGTCTGCGCCGGCGCCTTCGTGCTTGCCGAGACCGGCCTGTTGTCCGGTCGCGCGGCGACGACGCACTGGGCCTATCGCGACGCGCTGGCGCTACGCTTTCCCGACATCCTCCTCGATGCGGACAGGCTGGTCATCGACAATGGCGATATCATCACCGCCGGCGGCTACATGGCCTGGACCGACCTCGGCCTCAAGCTCGTGGACAGGGTGCTCGGGTCAACCGTGATGATGGACACGGCGCGTTTCATGCTGGTCGACCCGCCGGGCCGCGAGCAACGTTTTTACAGTCCGTTTGCGCCACGGCTGACCCATGGCGACGAACCGATCCTTAAGGTGCAGCATTGGCTGCAGGCGAACGGCGCGCGCGATGTGACGCTTGGCGCCATGGCCGATCACGCCAGGCTGGAGGAGCGGACTTTTCTGCGCCGCTTCCGCAGCGCCACCGGCCTCAAGCCGACCGAATATTGTCAGCACCTGCGGGTCGGCAAGGCGCGCGAGATGCTGGAAACGACGATACGATCGATCGACCAGATCGCCTGGGAGGTCGGCTATGACGATCCCGGCTCCTTCCGCAAGGTATTCGCCAGGATAACCGGGCTGGTGCCGGGCGATTACCGTCGGCGCTTTGGCGTGGAACGAGCGGCGCTTGGGGGAGACGATCGGTCTGAAACGGTAGCGAGGCTAGAGCAATGACGGACCGACCAATCGCGACCTGCGATGAGTGCGGCAGCACATATTTTTCCGACAGCAGCGCAATGGCCAGTCTATGTGCCGAATGCGCATCTCTGCTCTATGGATATCCAAACTGCGAACATCATTTCGAAAGCGGCCGATGCACGGCCTGCGGGTGGGACGGCTCTCAATCAAAATACGCCGCCGATATCATTTCCAGGCAAGACCGACAGCGTTGAGAATGGCGCTATCAGCTGGCGAGAAAATCACACTTCAAGGCGACTGGTCGGATCGCCGCATATGGCAAGCTCGCCGGGAAGAGAACCCCAACCGCCCCATCTCCCGGCGAGCCTACAACCTGATTTGGTACGCAATCAGGACCGGGGTTAGCCGGCAAGCTGTCAGGTGCAAGACAGATGCCAGGTTTGTTTCCCGAAATGAGACACCGGCCGAGGTAAGAACTAGGTATATGCACCTTCCCCGGCCCAGCCAAAAACCATTGGCCGTAGTTCTTCAAGGGCGGCTTGCAGCATTTCGGGAGACGCGTGGCGTTCCTCTCTGGCACCCCATTTTGTAGCGCTTTTAGGATCCAGCACCGACGCCACAATGGTTACGTTGCCGTTGACGTCAGGCAGATCGAGCCACAACTGAGCACGACGATTGCCATTCTTGTCGTAGACCCAGATAGAACGGACATCGTCGTCGCGATATTTAGTGGCGACCCGTATTCCGTGCCGATTTGCCCACGACATCAGAAACGGATCAATGATGTCGTATGCACTGAATTCAGACGTCATTTTGTATCCTCTAAATCTCGAACTCGCCCTGCCCTTCGTCCATGGCGCTGACGGTCTCGGTGGCCAGCGCGCGCGTTATCGGCGTCTTGCGCTCGAGCGCGGTGCGGTCGAGCCGCTCGACCACGCGCATTGCGGTGGCCAGCGAGCGCTCGATGCGGCGCACCAGATATTGCACGACATGCGGCTCGACCTCGACCTGCCGGTCGGCGAATAGTTTCGTGATGACGCCGGCCAGCAGAAGATCGTCGGGTTGGTGGATCTCGACGGTGGCCGCCGCCTTGAGCCGCGACGCCAGGTCGGGCAGCCTGACGCCCCAGGCGGACGGAAAGCGCCGCGCCGTCAACAGCAAGGTCGAGCCGGCGCCGCGCACCGCGTTGATCAGATGGAATAGCCCCTCTTCGTCGACCGGGCCGGCATCGACATCGTCGATCAGGGCCGGGTGGGCGCCGAGATTTTCGATGCAGTCGCCGATGCGCTCCGCCTCCACTTTCACGGCGCCGGCGCGGGTCCGCCAGATCGAGGCCAGGTGGGTTTTCCCCGAGCCGGGCGGCCCGGCCAGCACGACCACCGGCGACGGCCAGTCCGGCCAGCGGTCGACAAGCGCCGCCGCCTGGCTGTTGGTGCCGGAGACGACGAGCTCGTCGCGCGAATAGCCGGTGCCGTGGCCTAGATCGAGCGGCAATTGGCGCGGCGGATCGATCTTGTTGTCCGGCATCTGGCTCAACTGCGCGCGCCACTGCCCCCGCGGCGCCGTACCGGCAGCGGTGGCACCGGCTCGTCGGCATGGCCTTTGTAGAGCGGCGATTCGAGATAGCGCGCGATGGCAAAGCGTACCAGAACGGCAACGGCCGCCGAGGCCGGCACGGCAATCAGCAGGCCGACGAAGCCGAACAGCGCGCCGAAGGCAAACAGCGCAAACATCAGCCACACCGGATGCAGGCCGACGCTTTTGCCGACCAGCCGCGGCTGCAGAATGTTGCCCTCGATGAACTGGCCGACGAAGAACACGCCGGCCACCGCCGCGATCATGGTCCAGTCCGGCCAAAACTGGACGAAGGCGACGCCGACGGCCAGCACCAGGCCGGTCAGCGAGCCGACATAGGGGATGAACGAGATCAGCCCGGCGAACAGGCCGATGAGGATGCCGAAATTCAGTCCGGTCAGCGTCAGGCCGGTGGCATACATGGCGCCGAGCACCAGGCAGAGCGTGCCCTGGCCGCGCACGAAGCCGGCGGTCGCTGTGTTGATGTCCCTGGCGATCGCCCGGACCGTCTTGACATAGTCGCGCGGCACCCAGCTGTCGACGATTGCCACCATGCGGTCCCAGTCGAGCAGCATGTAGAAGGCGACGACCGGCGTCACCACGAACAGGCTGACCACCGAGACCAGCGCCACGCCGGAGCTCCAGATTGAGGTGAAGACGGCGGTCAGGAGGCCGAAGCCGGAGGTCAGCAGCGAGTTCAACCCTTCGCGCAGGCCGTTGGCGTCGACGCCGAATTTCTCTTCCAGCCATTTCGGGTCAAAGCTGGTGATCAGGCTCTGCAGCCGGGTCAGATAGTCCGGCAGCTTGCTGGCGAAATCAGCCATCTGCGAGGCGAGTATCGGAACCAGGATGACGACGGCCAGCACCAGGACGACGATAAAGGCGATGAGGATGACCACCGTCGCCATCAGCCTGGACAGGCCGAGCCGCTCCAGCCGGTCGGCGACAGGGTCGAGGAAGTAGGCGAGCACCATTCCGGCGACGAAGGGCAGAAGGATGCCGCTGAACACATAGAGGAAGGCGGCGAGGATGATGGCGCTGATCAGCCAGAAGCGGATCTGGCGGCGAAACGACGCCGATGCCGCAGCCTCCGCTGCCGCGGCTTCGGCCTCGGCGTCGATGGACCGTTCGTCAGGTGCCCGGTGTGGAGCCTTCGCCATAGCCGCTCATATGCCTCAGCCAAGCCACGAGATAGGCTGCGGCCGAAGCCACGGTCAAGACCCCGGACAGCAATATGAGGGCCGGCCTCAGCGGATCGAGACGGACGTCAAAGGCGAGTTCGCCCAGTACCACCGCCGCCAGCACGATCTGGATCGCGGTGTTGGCCTTCGACACCAGGAGCGGCTTCATCTCGACCGGATGCGCCATGACGGTGGACAGCACGACGGCGCAGACGATCAGCGCATCGCGCGACACCATGGTGACGACCAGCCATAGCGGCAGCTCGCCGCTGAAGCCCATGACCACGAAGACGGAAACCAGCAGCAGCTTGTCGGCCATCGGGTCGAGATAGGCGCCGAGTCTGGAAAACTGATTGAAATGGCGGGCGATGAAGCCGTCGACGCCGTCGGAAATGCCGGCAATAAGGAAACCGGCAAAGGCCCAGTCCCAGCGTTCCTGCAGCATGGCCAGCACCACGGCCGGCACCAGCACGAAGCGCATGATCGTGATCATGTTGGGGATGGTCAAACGCATATCCCGTCGCTCTTGTTTGTCGATACATGATGGAGATGGAGGGTTACGGCAAGTGAGAAGCGACGCAGAAGCTGCCAATCTCCGCACTAGTCCCTATGATTGCTGGGCCTGAGGGCGGCCCGTCATCCGATATGCAACGGTA
Source organism: Mesorhizobium sp. M0060 (assembly GCF_040323155.1). Lineage (NCBI taxonomy): Bacteria > Pseudomonadati > Pseudomonadota > Alphaproteobacteria > Hyphomicrobiales > Phyllobacteriaceae > Mesorhizobium > Mesorhizobium sp. M0060. The sequence goes on along the minus strand of NZ_JAMYUP010000039.1, from coordinate 47 downwards.
CGAGGGTTAAGCCGGCTGGCCGGCGCAGAGCCTCATGCATAGGAGAC
>NZ_JAMYUP010000038.1:0-51455 GCF_040323155.1 Mesorhizobium sp. M0060 | reverse complement strand
CGGGGCCCCCCCCCCCCCCCAGGGGGGGGTGGGTCCCCCCGCCCCCCCCCCCACGGAGCGGGCACCGCCGCCCTACGAAACACCCCTCTCCGGCCGCTTCGCGGCCACCTCTCCCCCGCTTCGCGGAGGGCGAGGAACCCAAGTCTTGAGGGGTCGGAGGGAAGCACCCCCTCTGGCCGCCGCTACGGCTTTCGCCAATCTCCAAAGTCACGGGACGCAGGCTCGCGCTTCAATCCGTCCCGCGCAGATACGCCGCAAGCGCCACCGCATTATTGTGGTTCTCGTCATGCGCGCCGTAGAGCAGCGTCACCCGGCCTTTGCCCAGCAGAACGCGCAGCTGCCCGACCGCCTCGCCATTCCGGTCGGGCTCATCGCGGTATCGCTCCTGGAATTCTTCCCAGCGCGCCGGCTCATGGCCGAACCATTTGCGCAACGCATTGCTTGGCGCGATCTCCTTAAGCCAGACCGTTAGCGCGGCGTCTTTTCCGCGGACGCCGCGAGGCCATATCCGGTCGACGAGCACACGCTGCCCGTCACCGGGCGCGGGCTGCTCGTAGATGCGCTTGACCGCGAGCTCCATTGCCAACTCCACATGGGCCAGCAGGCGCAGCTGCTTGCCGGCCCTATCTAGAGGCCCACTTGGCCTAGACCCACTCGCCCTTGCGCATCACCGGCACGCGGCTGCCATCCTTATGGACGCCGTCTATGTCGATCTTGTCCGAGCCGATCATCCAGTCGATGTGGATGAAACTCTTGTTGCCGCCGCGCGCCGCGATCTCGTCCTGGCTGAGCGAGGCGCCGTCGACGAAGCACTTCGAATAGCACTGGCCAAGTGCGATGTGGCAGGCGGCGTTCTCGTCGAACAGCGTGTTGAAAAACAGCAGCCCGCTCTTTGCGATCGGCGAGGAATGCGGCACCAGCGCCACCTCGCCGAGACGGCGCGAGCCCTCGTCTGTGTCCAGCACCTTCTGGAGCACATCCTCGCCCTTCGTGGCCTTGGCCTCGACAATGCGCCCCGCCTCGAAACGCACCGCAATGCCGTCGATCAGCGTGCCCTGGTAGGATAGAGGCTTTGTACTCGTGACATGACCTTCGACGCGCCTTGCATGCGGCGTGGTGAAAACCTCTTCGGTCGGGATGTTCGGATTGCAGGTAATGCCGTTCTTGGCGGTCGAGGCGCCGCCCATCCACTCGTGGCCATCGGCCAGCCCGACGGTCAGGTCGGTGCCGGGACCGGTAAAATGCAGCGCGTGGAAATTATGGCCGTTCAGCCATTCGGTGCGGCTCTTCAATGCCGCATTGTGTGCCGTCCAGTTACCGATCGGGTCGTCGACATCCACCCGCGAGGCGGCAAAGATGGCGTCGGCGAGCTTGGCCACGGCGACGTCTTCGGCATCGTCCGGAAATACCTGCTTGGCCCAGGCCTTATCGGGATACGCCACGATGTTCCAGTTGATGTCGAAGCCGGTGATCTTCTCCAGCGCCGGCTGGTAGGCCATCGAATTCGCCTTGTTGGCGCGCGTTACCTTTGTCGGGTCCTGCGCCGAAAGCAGCGAGGGATCCTCGCCGCGCACGGCAAGTCTCGCCGCATTGTTGGCGAAGGCTTTCGCCATGCCTTCATAGAGCCAGCCGGCGGCGCGGTCGAAGCCGGCGTCGGCGCCGTAGCGGAAGCGTGCCAATGTGATCTCGTCGTCGTTGAAGATCGGCGTCACCAGGCCCGCACCTGCCTTGTAGGCGTGCTCGACGATCCGCCGCGTCAAAGGCAGCGCCGCAATCGAGGAGGTCAGCACCAGATCCTGCCCCGGCTGCAATTGCAGCCCGACCTTGACGGCGACCTCCGCCAGCCTGTCGAGCTTCACCGGGTCGATGCTTGCGGAAACGCCGCGCGAATGTGTGGTCATGATCCTGCCTGCCGTGATTTGGGGACTGTTTCTTACATAGACCGGCATCGCGGCCCTTTCCACCGGTGATGTGTCGGCAGGCTTAGCCCGCGCTTTCGAGCGACCTGAACTGCGCCATCGTCGCCTCGATCTCTTCGCGGATCCAGATCTTGAAATCCCTGACCTTGCGGCTTTCGCTCTTGCTGGCCGAGGTCACCAGCCAGTAGCCGAGGCCGCTCTGCGCGCGCACGCCGAACGGCGCGACGAGACGGCCGTCGGCCAGTGCGTCGGCGGCCAGCAATTGCCAGCCGAGCATGACGCCGTGGCCGGCAATCGCCGATTCCAGGCACAGCATCGGATCGGTGAAGCGCGCGCCCTTCATGAAGGCGACCGGCTCGACCCCGGCTGCTTCGAACCAGCTTTCCCAGCTGATCATCGACCTTTCGTCGGTGATCGCACAGGTCAGAGCGAGGTCGTCGATCGTCTTCAGCCTGCTGGCGATCGCCGGCGAACAGACCGGGAAGATCTCCTGCGCGAGCAGCAATTCGGCCCGCCCGCCTGGCCATTTGCCGTCGCCGAGCCGGATGGCGACGTCGATGTCCGAACGATCGAGATCGGCAAGCCGCACCGAGGCATCGATGCGCAGGAGCACGTTCGGATGCCGGGCGAAATGCCGCGACAGCCGCGGCAACAACCATTTTGAGGCGAAAGCCGGCGCCACCGAAACCACCAGCGTGCATTCCGAAGTTTCGTCGGCAAGCGCCACCGCCTGCGCGAGTTCGCGAAACCCGGCACTGAGCCGCGCGGTGAAGACGGCGCCGAATTCGGTAAGCACGAGGCCGGCTGGCGTTCGTTCGAACAGCGCCCGGCCGAGCTGCTTTTCGGTCCGGTTGATCTGCTGGCTGACGGCGCTCATCGACACGTTGAGTTCGCCGGCCGCCGCCGCAAGCGAACCCAGGCGGGCGACGGTTTCGACGGCACGCAAGCCGTTGAGATGGACGCGGTTCAGCATAGCCATACAGTTTTTCTAAACTCGAACGGCTGAAATCTCAATTGCCAGACGCTGCCGAACGGCGGATTCTAGGCAGGCGATGCAAATTTGAGGAGGCGAAAGTGGTGAAGATTTTATCATGGCTCGGAGCCTTTTCCCCAATCGGAACGCAGCAGCGCCGACAAGATAGCCATGCCATCAGCTGGGTGGCCGATCCGCTGTCGCATCCGGTCCTCGATACCATGTCGGAACGCGAGCTCGCCGACATGCCGTTCCGGCTGACTGCCCGGCGAACAGCCTATGAGGAGACCTCGGCAGGAACCTGTTGCGGCTGAGCTTCGAGGAACGACGGCTCTCGGCTCGCCATCTTCTGCGCTTGGCGCCGCCGTCGAGCCCGACCGCCGACCGTGGTCGCGAACATTTCTGGCCCAACAAAAGGCGGATTGTCTCACAGGCGGGCGCACCTATTGTGCACTGCGATGAACATCGTTTCGCCTTTGCGCCTGGCAATCGCCGGCATGATTGCCCTGGCCGTCGCCATGGGCATCGGCCGCTTCGTTTATACGCCGATCCTACCCGGCATGATGGAAGAGCTTGGCCTGTCGCCGGCCGATGCCGGCTGGATCGCATCGGCAAACTATCTCGGCTATCTCATCGGCGCGCTTGCCGCCACCGGCGGCTGGGCGCAAGGCCGCGAGCGCCAGCTGATGCTGACCGGTCTGGCCGCCACTGCGATCCTCGCCGGATTGATGGGCCTGACCGGCACGATGGCCGCCTTTCTCGTGATCCGTTTTCTTGCCGGCCTCGCCAGCGCCTTCGTGCTGGTCTTCATGACCAGCATCGTCTTCGGCCACCTCGCAGCGGCCGGGCGAAACGACCTGCAGGCGCTGTATTTCGGCGGCGTCGGTCTCGGCATCGCGGCGTCCTCGGCCCTGTTGGCAGTCCTCGTCACCGAACATGCCGGCTGGGCGGCGGGCTGGCTGTGGTCCGCGGTGATTTCGGCCTGCGGCTTTGCCGCCGTTGCCTTGCTGGCAGGCAACACCTCGACCGCGAACAGCGCCACCGGCCGCGAGCCGGCGCTGCCGAAAGACAGCTCGCTGGTGAAGATCATCGTCGCCTACGGCCTGTTCGGCTTCGGCTATATCGTCACGGCAACGTTCCTGGTCGCCATCGTCCGCCAGGGCGGCGGCGGCCGCATCTTCGAGGCCGTGGTCTGGATGGTCACCGGACTTGCCGGTTTTCCCTCGGTCTGGCTCTGGCAAAAGCTCGCGGCCAGAATCGGGTTTTATGCCACCTATGCTTTGGGATGCCTGGTCGAGGTGGTCGGCGTCAGCGCCAGTGTCGCCATGGGCGGGCGCATCGGCCCGCTGCTCGGCGGTCTTCTCGTCGGCGGCACCTTCATGGCCATCACCGCGCTTGGTCTGCAGACCGGCAGACAGCTTGCTCCGCAAGCACCACGCCGGATGCTGGCGGTGATGACGGCCGCCTTCGGCCTTGGCCAGATCGTCGGCCCGATCGTCGCCGGGCTGCTTGCGCAGGCCTCGGGTAACTTTTTCCTCGCCTCGATCGTGGCTGCCGCCGTCCTGCTCGCGTCCGGTGCTATCGCCTGGTCGGCTGCGCCAAAATCGCCATGATTATGGTCTTGCTCGGTTGCGGGCATCGGGCACGGGCATTTTCTTTCCAGCTAATGTGTGACCTTATGCCCGCTGAACAGCAACGCCGCTGATTTGCGCACCGACCGAGGATTTCCCCACAGTGTTCGTATCCTTCTTCCCGCAGCCGAAGCTCTTTTTCACCTCGGCCGCCGTCTGGAGTGCGGTCATGGTGGCCGTGTGGTTTCTCGGCGGCGACCAGCTAGGCGCTTTGGTCGGATTGCCCCTTCCCGAAGTGGACGCGGCGCCGATCATTGGCGTTTCCGTTTTCTGGTCGCCTCCGTTCCTTTGGTTCTACATCTATTTTACCCTTGGTGTACTGCTCTTTTACGCGTTCTGGCATTGGTATTCCCCGCACCCGTGGGACCGCTGGTCAATCCTGGGTTCCTCGCTGATCTTGTTCACGACCTATTTTCAGGTTCAGGTGAGTGTAGCGATCAATGCCTGGTACGGGCCGTTCTGGGATCTGATCCAGGGCATTGTCAGCAAAAGTGTGAAGGCCATAGAGTATGATGTTTATGCGCAGTTAATAACTTTCCTCGGCATCGCTCTGGTGGCTGTTACTGTTTACGTTCTGACAAATTTCTTTGTGAGCCATTGGGTGTTTCGCTGGCGGACAGCGATGAACGACTACTACATGTCCTACTGGCCTAGGGTGCGGAGCATCGAGGGAGCTTCCCAGCGCGTGCAGGAAGACACGATGCGCTTTTCAAAGATCATGGAAGATCTTGGGACCAGCTTTATTGACTCGATAATGACTTTGATCGCCTTCATGCCGATTTTGCTTGCCTACTCAAAGCACATTACGGCATTGCCTTTCATCGGTCAGGTGCCGCAGCCGTTGGTTTTGGCTGCGATCTTTTGGGCAATTTTTGGGACGGTATGCATTGCCACCGCCGGCATAAAGCTGCCCGGTTTGCAATTTCGCAACCAGCGCGTCGAAGCCGCTTACCGCAAGGAACTTGTTTATGGTGAGGACGATCAGTCCCGAGCGCAGCCGCCGACCGTTTCCGAATTGTTCGGAAATGTGCGCCAGAATTACTTCCGGCTCTATTTCCACTACGTCTATTTCAATGTGGTCCGTTATCTCTACTTGCAACTAAATACCATATTCCCTCTTTTTTTGATGACTCCTTCGTTGATCGCCGGAACCTTGACGTTGGGTCTCGTCAACCAGGTCAGTTCCGCGTTCAGCCAAGTGACCAGCTCGTTCCAATATCTTGTTAATTCCTGGTCAACGATCGTTGAGCTCTTGTCAGTCCACAAGCGGCTGCGAGCGTTCGAAGCCACGATTAAGGGCGAACCGCTGCCGGAGATCGATCAGCACTATCTGGAACGGGAGCAAACTGGGCTACGGCCAGAGGACCAGCCGGCAAGCTGATGATGGCGGGCCGCGATCGCTGCGGCTCAGCCGCCCACCGCCGCTTGCTTTTCGTCTGCGCGGTGCCGCGAAATATAATCGCGAAAACTGATGCACTCGACGTCCGCCTTGACGCAGACCTCGCCGGCAAAGCGCTCCAGCGCGTTCCAGTAGGCGCCGTCGTTCATCAGCGTGAAGTGGAAGCCGAGCTCAAGCGGGATGCGCTTGCCCTGGTATTGCGCATCGAAGGCGGCGCGAAAGGCCTGATAGGTCCGGTCGGCGAACTCTTCTGCCATGCTCGGCCGCTCGAAGCCGCCGGAATGTCTGACATAGAGATTGTAATCCATGGCGATCACCCGCCTTGAACTCGGCCCTTCCGGGATCTGCGGCAGCGAAAAGCGCGTGATGCCGTTGACAGTCGGCGGCTCGACCGGCCCACGCGAAACGCCGCTTGCGTCGAGCAGGAAGCCGGCCACGGGCAGCGCCTCGTAAAGCGCCGTGTTTGCCGACAGATAGGGCGCGCGGAATCCGACCACTGCCTTGCCTGCGAAATCGCGCCAGCCCTTTGGTTCGGGTGCGATGCCGTTGATCGAATAGGCGTTTTCGAGAATGTGCTTGAACGAGCCGAACTCGCTCAGCCAGTCGGCCTTGCTCCAGTCCTTGCCATCGAAATGACCACAGCCATGGCTGCCGATGTCGTGGCCTTCCCTGGCGGCGAGGTTGATCTGCTCGAGCCGCTCGGCAACTTCCTGTTTGGAGGCGCCAAAGCCGATATTCGATTTGCCGGCCGTTTTGCCCGGCGCGGTGTATTCCTTGCGCGTCTCGGGTGACAGCAGGAACACGCAGGAGACGAAATAGGTGAAATGCGCGCCTGTGCGCTGGGCCAGCGCCCGGCTGCGCTGCCATTGCGAAATATCGCGGGCGCTGTCGAACGAGATGATGACGGTCTGCTTCGGTTTTGCCGGCGCCGCCGGCGGGTCGGCAAAAGCCGCGCCGGTAGCAAGCGCGGCAATCGACAACGCAACAACGCGGGACAAACGGGGCAAAGGCATCTGACCGGATCAAGGAATATAGAAGCACCGCCTACCGGTGAAATATGGCACGGGTGCGATCGACCTGTGCGGCCGCCGTTGGCGGCGGCTGCCGCATGAATGGGCGATTTTCCTGCCGAACCCCTTCCATGCCGGCAAAATTTCGCTAAAACGCGGGCTCATCAACCGCCCCGCCCGGGGCATGAATGGTTTTGATCCATGTCGGACGACAGTTTTATCCGCGAAGTCAACGAAGAGATTCGTCGCGACCAGGCGCATGCGCTGTGGGACCGTTTCGGTCCCGCCTTGCTCGTGCTGGCTGTGCTGGTGGTGCTCGGCACTGCTGCCGTGGTCGGCTACCGCTATTGGGACGAGACCCGCGCCAACCGCTCGGGCGATGCTTTTTCGCAGGCGCTCAAGCTCGCCAATGACGGCAAGAACGACGAGGCGCTTGCCGCTCTGGAGGCGTTGGAGAAGGATGGCTACGGCGCCTATCCGCTGCTCGCCCGCATGCGCGCGGCAACCGTCAAGGCGGACAAGGGCGACGTCGACGCCGCCGTCAAGGATTTCGACGAGGTCGCCGCCGACACCAAGATCCCCTTCGGCATTCGCGACATGGCGCGCCTCAGGGCCGCGCTGCTTCTGGTCGATCACGGCTCTTTCGCCGATGTCTCCAGCCGCGTCGAGTCGCTCACCGCCGACACCAACACGCTGCGCCATACGGCGCGCGAGGCGCTCGGCCTTGCCGCCTGGAAGGAAGGCAAGGCGGCGGACGCGTTGAAGCTGTTCGACCAGATCGCCGCGGATGACGGCGCCCCGCGCAACACGCGCGAGCGGGCAACGTTGATGTCCGAGCTGATCCGCGGCTCGGGCGGTGTATCGTAATGCATGTCGCCCAAAAGTGCGCAGCGGTTTTGGGACAACGACATGCATAGCAGATGTAGGGCCGGATGACCTTCAAAGTCGCCATCATCGGCCGGCCTAACGTCGGCAAATCGACCCTTTTCAATCGGCTGGTGGGAAGGAAGCTGGCGCTTGTCGACGACACACCCGGCGTCACCCGCGATCGCCGTGTCCACGCCGCCAAGCTCTACGATCTGCATTTCGACGTTATCGACACCGCCGGCTTCGAAGATGCTGCTGCTTCGACGCTGCCCGGCCGCATGCGCGCCCAGACCGAGATCGCCATCCGCGAGGCCGACCTGATCTTTTTCACGATCGATGCCAAGTCCGGGCTGATGCCCGACGACAAGACCTTCGCCGAGATCGTGCGCAAATCCGGCAAGCCGGTTGTCGTCGTGGCCAACAAGGCCGAGGCGCGCGGCGCCCAAGGCGGCATGCTGGAGGCATGGGAACTCGGCCTTGGCGAGCCGATCCCGGTCTCGGCCGAACATGGCCAGGGCCTGCCCGATTTGCGCGATGCGGTGATCGCGGCACTGGGCGAGGCGCGCGCCTTCGGCGAGGACGAAGAGGCCGGCGAGGAGGAGATCGCCGCCAGCGAGGTGCTGATCGGCGAAGACATCACTGACCCGGACGCCGAGCCGAGCTATGACGATACCAAGCCGATGCGCATCGCCGTCGTCGGCCGTCCCAACGCCGGCAAGTCGACGCTGATCAACGCGCTGATCGGCGAGGAGCGGCTGTTGACCGGCCCCGAGGCCGGTATCACCCGCGATTCCATTTCTGTCGACTGGGACTGGCATGGCCGCCGGTTGAAACTGTTCGACACCGCAGGCATGCGCCGCAAGGCTAGGATCCACGAAAAGCTCGAGGTGATGTCGGTGCAGGACGGCTTGCGCGCCATCCGCTTTGCCGAGATCGTCATCATCGTGCTCGACGCGACTATTCCCTTCGAGAAGCAGGATCTGCAGATCGCCGACCTGATCATCCGCGAGGGCCGTGCCCCGGTGATCGCCTTCAACAAATGGGACCTGATCGACCATCCCCAGGAGTTGCTGGCCGAGCTGCGCGAAAAAACCGAGCGGCTGTTGCCGCAGGCGCGCGGCATGCAGGCGGTGCCGGTGTCAGCCGAGACCGGCCGCGGCCTCGACAAACTGATGGATGCGGTGATCAGGACGCACAAGGTCTGGAACAGCCGTGTCTCGACCGGCAAGCTCAACCGCTGGCTGGAAGGTATTTTGGCGCATCATCCGCCGCCCGCCGTCGCCGGACGCCGGCTGAAGATCAAATACGTCACGCAGGCCAAGACGCGGCCGCCGGGCTTCGTCGTCTCCTGCTCACGGCCGGACGCGATGCCGCAATCCTATGTCCGCTATCTCTCGAACAGCCTGCGCGAGGCTTTCGACATGCCTGGCGTGCCGATCCGCATCGCCTTGCGCACCTCGGAGAACCCGTTCGCCAGCAAGGCGAAGAAGCGCCGCTGAGCTGCGCGTCTTCTGGGCGCCAGCATCAGGCTACGCTCCGCAGGCCGCTCGCGGGCAGCGCCTGCACATTTTCGGGAAGGCGATTCCACCGACACCTGCAGCAGGATGTCGGCAAGTCGCGCCGCCACCGGGTCTGGCTCGGCCTTCCTTGCGATGCGGCAACAGGCCCATCTCAGGCAGTGCGGGCAGCCCGGCGATCTCCGGCGTCATCGCCCTGACGGTGGCCGGCGCGAGTGGGGGCAGCCTCTGCACCTAATGGGCGGTGTAAGCTCCGTCCACCAGATGGTAGCTCCCAGTGATAAAGCTGGCCTGGTCGGACAAGAGGAAGCATACAAGAGCCGCTACCTCTTCCGGTTTCCCGCGCCTGCCCATCGGCTGAAGACCTGCCATGCGCCGGCTGGCTAATGCCTCCATTTGCTCCGATAAAAGAGGCGTTTCGATCCAGCCGGGGCCGACTACATTGATCCGGATGCCCATCCTGGCATATTCGATCGCCGCAACTTTGGTTAGTCCAACGACTCCGTGTTTCGCTGCCGTGTATGCGGACGCAGTTGGCAAGCCGACGGAACCGAGAACGGAGGACATGTTCACGATGGCGCCTCCGCCTCGATCCAGCATCGCGGCGATTTCGTACTTCATGCTGTAGAAAACGCCATTAAGATTGACGTTTATCAGCTTGTGCCAGTTGTCGAGCGGATAGTCTGCCGTTGCTTTTCGAACGCCGTCGATACCTGCATTGTTTACCGCCATATCCAGTCCGCCGCATTTCTGGACAGTGAACTCGATCAGCTTTTCCACGGCTGCTGCATCCGTGACATCTACCGCAAAGTCGTAGGCCCTGCCTCCTTGCGAGCTTATTTCGGCGGCTTTGCACTGCGCGGCCTCGGCATCAAGGTCGGCGACAACAACCTCGGCTCCTCCTTGCGCGAGTTGCCGTGAAACAGCGGCTCCTATTCCGGAGCCTGCGCCGGTCACAATCGCGACTTTACTATGGAAGTCAGGCTTCATCGTCTCTGTCCTATGCCCATTTTGACATAACCGAAACAGAGGCAGACGGTTATCGCAAGAAGTTTCGCTCCAATTCGCTTGTCAATCCTGTGAATTCATTTTTGCCACCACACAGCGAGACTTGGCCCGCAGCCCTTGGAATGGTAGAGACGAGGGCGGCGGTAGATGACCAGTTTCCTAGCAGGTAGAAATGGAAGAACACCACATTGCGCGCCGGGGGCTCGTGCTGGGTAGTCTGGCTCTGATGGTCTCCGGATGTACGTCGATTTCATCCGCGTTCGGACCAAGGCGTGGCCTGAATCCTCGTTACCGACGGCAGCATGTGCGGTACGACGGAAACGAGCCGGCCGGAACAATCGTCGTCGATACTTCGCAACGTTTTCTCTATGCCGTCGAGACGGACGGGTGGGCGACGCGCTACGGCGTCGGCGTCGGCGAGCAGGGACTTTCGTTCAAGGGTACAGCGACCGTCGGCCGCAAGGCGGACTGGCCGTCGTGGACACCCACCGCCAGCATGATGAAGCGCAAGCCGCGCCTGGTGCAGTATGCAGGGGGGGTCCCTGGCGGACCAAACAACCCGCTTGGTGCGCGTGCCCTTTATCTCTATCGCGACGGGCACGACACCCACTTCCGGATACATGGTACAAACGAGCCATGGACGATAGGCACAGCGGTATCGAACGGGTGCATCCGTATGATAAATGACGACGTCATTGACCTCTACGACCGTACTCCTTTGGGCACGACGGTGGTGGTTGTTTGATGGTGGGCAGGCTTGATCTCCGTTGGATGGTGAACCCTGCCAGCACGTCACCGCAAAGGTGCCGCCGGCAACCAGGTGCCAACTGTGTCATTTCTGCACTAGGCGTTGGTGTAGATCGCAGCTAACTTGGTGGGGCTGCATATCGTTCTAGTTGTGGCGATTCTATAGGCTATTCCGCCCCCGGGGAAAGGATTGCTTGATGAACAGGATATTGATTGCAATGGTTACTGTGCTCGCCGTTGCCAGCCTGAGCGGCTGCGCGAACGACTGGATCGGCAAAGGAAAGGGTAAGGCTCCGGCACCCGCTCCGGTAGAGGAACCAGTGATTAAGTAAGGACCGGCTTGTATGGGGAAGGGGTGCCAAGCCCTTCCCCATATATACGCAGCCGGGGCTTTGGCCGGCTTCATAGCATACGGCGCGGTTGGCGGGCATAGGCCGTTATTAGGTCTGTGCTTCGTGAAGTTCGGGAATGGACGCGGCGATGACGCTTGTAAGTAGCCGTCTCTTGCTTGTGGCGTTGGTGGCCCTCCCGGCAGCGGCATGTCAGACGAAAGACCTGCCGCCCCAGCCGAATTTCGTATCTTATGCCGATGGCGGAGCTGCGCCTCAAAAAAACGACGAGCGGTACTTCATCGAGTTCCGCTCCCGCTACGCCCTAAGCTACGGCCACACCTACGCAGTTTTTGGGCGCCTGGACCGGGCCGGGAGAATGATCGATCCCCAAGTCGCGGGCCTTCACCCGGCTTCGAACAGTGCGGTTCCCTATGTTCTGGGCCATATCGTGCCGGTGCCAGCCGAAACCGGGTGGAGCGACGGTGATCTGGAAGAACCATACAGATCCGCAAGCTGGCAAATCATATTGACCCGGGCCGAATACGACAAAGTCGTTGCCTACATCCGCAAGCTGCAGGCGAGCTCGCATGTCTGGCAGGCGACGGTCTTGAACTGCAACGGCTTCGTGGCGGACATCGCTCATTCCATGGGATATAAGACTCCCGCCATTCAGCTCCGGCCGCAACAATTCATAACCGAGCTTCGGGAGATGAATACATAACCAAGATTCGAGGGATGAATGGGACCGAATGCGATCGGTACTGCCCCTCCGGCTTTCGCGTCTGCGGACTAACTCGGAGAGGATCGCTGCGCCTGAAGGTCGGCCGGTGACGAAATCGAGGCGATGGGTGAACTGGCCATACTCAGGGGCAACTGCTACAGTCGCGATCGCAGAAAGGGCGCTGGTGACCTGAAGTGAGCATTGCGGCAGCCTCACTTGGCGAGGTCATTTGGGTAATCGGCATCGTTGCTTGGTACGTGATCCGGTATCCCTTCGAGCGCCGGGCAAGGCGCGTGCGAATTGTAACTGGCTACCGCTCACGTTCCGACATCGTCGGGCTTGCATCTGCTCTGTTTGGCCTCGCAATCCTGCCTGCCTTCTATGTTGTCACCGGCATGCCCGCAGCGGCTGACCACCCGGCCAGCGCGTGGGCCGTGGCTCTCGGCACAATCATCTTCTGCTCCGCGCTATGGGTTTTTCGCAGGTCCCACAAGGAACTTGGCCGGAACTGGTCGATTACGCTGGAGATCCGCGAACGGCATGAACTGGTCAGCGCCGGGCCATACGCCTTGGTCCGTCACCCTATGTACACCTCTTTCCTGCTTATGGGGCTCGGCCAGGTCTTTCTGCTGCCGAACTGGATTGCGGGCATATCGGGTTTGATTGGGTTCGCAGTCCTTTTCCTGCTGAGAGTGGACGAGGAAGAGCGTATGATGCTGGAGAATTTCGGCCCGCAATACCGTGCCTATATGGAAAAGACCAAGCGAATATTCCCTTATCTTTATTAGAGGTACGTTTGATGCGAGGCCGAGCCCTCAAGCTTTCCGCGCCCCGGCGCCTTGTTGGCGATCTGATGAGGTTTTCGATCGGCGTGCCACGGGTCGCGGTGCAGCGTCAGATGAACCTCGGCCCACTCGTAAGGGCTAGGATGGCGCAGCAGGCCAGGCCCTCGTGGACCGCGATCTTCCTGAAAGGATATGCGCTTCTCGCCCTAGAGATGCCGGAGCTGCGGCGCGCCTATGTCAAGTTGCCCTGGCCGCAGCTTTACGAGTATCCGGCAAGCGTAGCCTCGATTGCCCACGAGCGCGAATATGATGGCGAGCCGGCCGTTCTGCTGAGCTGCATCAAGCGCCCGGAGCGCTACTCCATCACGGAACTTGAGGGATCCATCCACGCGGCTCGATCACGGCCGATCCTGGAGGTCCCGGAGTTCCGGCGTGCCTTGCGCATGGCAGGTGCGCCCGCGCCAGTCAGGTGGCTGCTTATGTGGCTAGGGTTGAACATCGCCCGGCAAAGGTCAAATTACTTCGGTACCTTCCAACTGTCCGTCTATTCTGGTCTCGGTGCGGAATCACTCAACCCGCTGACACCATTGACCACGCTTCTCAACTACGGTCCCATCGGCAAAGACGGATCGGTGAATGTCCGCATCCACTACGATCACCGGGTCATGGATGGAGCGAACGTTGCACGAGCACTGGAGAGATTCGAAAAGATCCTGAACGGCATTGTCGCCAATGAAGTGATGCTGCTCGATCAAAGTGTTGCCGCTCCTGCAGGACAGAGGAACGCGACATGATTTCGCGCTGTGAATTCCGGCCAGCCGTCGTCGTGATTGGCGGCTCGGGTGGAATTGGCCGGGCAATTGCGAGCGTCGCTGCACGGGAGCGCGGTGCGGTTGTGCTGGTTGCCCGCTCGCCCGAGGGTTTGGCCGCTGCGGCGTCTGAGGTTCGGGAGAGGGGTGGCGAGGCATTCACGCTCGAGTTGGATCTCGTGGCAGGCGATGCGCCAACGCGCCTGGAGGGCTTCCTGTCCGCACACGGCCTGGTCTGTGATGTCCTGGTCAACAGCGCCGGCTATGGCCTGCGGGGCGCGACGACGGCGCTGCCTATTGATGGTCAACTCGGCATCATCGATCTCAACATACATTCCCTCACAGAACTGACCCTCCATTTTCTGCCGGGAATGGTGGCGCGCCGACGGGGCGGGGTGCTCAATCTCAGTTCCGTGGCCGGGTTCGTTCCCGGGCCTTATATGGCTCTGTACTTCGCTAGCAAAGCTTTCGTGCGCTTCTTCTCAGAGGCGCTTCACCAGGAATTGCGCCGAACCGGTGTGACGGTCACATGCGTTGCACCAGGCCCGGTGTCGACGGAGTTTCTCGCAAGGTCAGGCGCCAATCAGACGGTGCTCTTCAACATCTTGCCCAAGGTGGATCCGGAGTATGTGGCTGAACGGGCGTGGCGAGGGTTCAAATCCGGTCGTCGCCTCGTCGTACCGGGAATCTCGGCCAAGTTGGCTGCCCTTGCGGCAGCGCTCCTGCCTTCCGCAGCGCTGCTGCCCCTGGTCGGCCGGCTGCAACGCGGCGGCAATGATCAATGTCCTTGCGGTTCAGGTATGAAGTTCAAGAAATGCTGCGGTACCCGCCAGATTCAGCTACGCCGGGGCCCTCGGGGAATTAGCCCCTGACCGCAGCACGCCACCGAAAAACCTCATTGAAGCAAGAGACCGCTCGCCGATGACGGGCGTCGGCTGAAGATCAAATATGTCACGCAGGCCAAGACGCGGCCGCCGGGCTTCGTCGTCTCCTGCTCTCGCCCCGATGCGATGCCGCAATCCTATGTCCGCTATCTCTCGAACAGCCTGCGCGAGGCTTTCGACATGCCCGGCGTGCCGATCCGCATCGCCTTGCGCACTTCGGACAACCCGTTCGCCGGCAGGGCCAAGAAGCGCCACTGAGGGGAGCTTTCAGGGGCGCTGCGCCTGCGCTCGGCTCGGGAGTAACGCAAGAGCGCCGTTGCGGTGCAGGATCTTTGCTAACGCTGGCGGGACAGCACCCCCTCTGTCCTGCCGGACATCTCCCCCGCAAGGGGGGAGATTGGATTTCGCGAATGCCTTCGCCAATCTCTAACGTTGCAAGAAAGGTGCCAAGAACGAAGCTGGCAATCTCCCCCCTTGAGGGGGGAGATGTCCGGCAGGACAGAGGGGGGTGTGAAGAAATTCGACGCAGGATGTGCGGTTCTGGATCGCTGTGCCTTCGGAAGTCCTGCGACGTCGCCTCAAAACTGTCTTGTCGAAACCTAAGCGACGTCTCTTAGCCCCTCATCCATCCGCGCACCTTGCGGCAACGCTTCCAGCGCTGCCTGCAGCAGGATGTCGCCAAGCCGCGCCGCGACCGCGTCGGGCTCGGCCTCCTTGCGATGCAGGAACAGCGCCATCTTGGGCAAGGCGGGCAGCCCGGCGATCTCCGGCGTCATCGCCCTGACGGTGGCCGGCAGGCCGATATCGGTGCGGATCGTCAGTCCGAGTCCGGCGGCGACGGCTGCCCAGATGCCGCCAAGGCTCGGGCTGGAGAAGGCCATCCGCCATGACAGGCCGGCACGGTCCAGCGTTTCAGTCGCCACGCTGCGCAGCAGGCACGGCGCCTCGAGCGCCACCAGCGCTAACGGCTCGCCTTCGCGCAGGCTGGTTTCGATCTGTCTTGCCGGGCCGATCCAGCGCATCTGGACGTCGGCGACATGCCGGCTGCAAGGCAGCGTCGCGCCATTGTGCCAGGCAAGCGCGATATCCAGGCTGCCCGAGGTGATCCGTTCGGCAAGCTCGTAGCTGCGCGCAATCCTGGCTTCGATCTTGACCTTGGGATGGGCGCGGGCGAAGCGCCCGAGCACTTCCGGCAGCACCGCCTCGCCGAAATCCTCCTGCAATCCAAGCCGTACCCAGCCCTCCAGCTCCACATCGTGGATGGCGGAGGCGGCCTCGTCATTGAGCTCGATCAGCCGGCGCGCATAGCCGAGCATGGTCTCGCCCGCCTCCGTCAGCGCCAGGCCGCGTCCCGATTTGCGGAAGATCGGCGTCACCGCCTGCTCCTCCAGTTTCTTCAATTGCGCGCTGATTGCCGAGGTCGAACGGCCGAGCCGGTCGGCGGCCTTGGCGAAACTGCCCAGCTCCATGCCGGTGACGAAGCTGCGCAGGACATCGAGATCGAATGTCACGCGTCGCATGGCAATAATCCTGATATTTGGGACATTACGTCAAAAATTTCCTGATATTCAGTACGAAGCTATGGCGGTAGAGACAGCGCGTCAAGACCGAATGCAGCCGGCCCATGCAGGAGCTGAACCATGTCCGCTGTCGCCACACGAGCAGATTGCAAACCGCTTCGCCCGGCCGCCGTTACCACCCCGTCAGAGGCGGCGGTGCTTCGAGCCAATCATCGCTGGAAGGTGCTGGGCATCGGCGTCGCCGCCAATGCCTGCTTTTCCGCGACCTTCTCCGGCATTCCGGCGACGGCGGTGTTCCTGCGCTCGGGCTACCATCTCTCCAATGGCGAACTCGGCCTGGCGCTTGGCCTTCTCGGCCTGGGCGTGGCGCTGAGCGAATTGCCGTGGGGGCTGCTGACCGATCGCTGGGGCGACCGCCGCGTGCTGCTGACCGGGGTCGGCGCAACCGCGGTGTGGCTGCTTGTCATGGCCGCGCTGGTCGTGCCGTCACCAGCCCATATTCCCAGCATCGCGCTTCTGGCCGCTGCTCTGCTGGTCACCGGATTGCTCGGCGGCAGCGTCAACGGCTCCAGCGGCCGCGCCATCATGGCCTGGTTCGGCGAAGGCGAGCGCGGCTTTGCCATGAGCATCAGGCAGACGGCGGTGCCGCTTGGCGGCGGGCTTGGCGCGCTGGTGCTGCCGTCGCTCGCCTCAGTCCATGGCTTCGCGGCGGTGTTCGGCCTGTTGGCGGCTGCATCCGTCGTCTCGACCTCGCTCGCCTGGCGTTGGCTGCATCAGCCGCCGGCGCATGACGATGCCAATTCGGGCAGCACGGCATTGCCGGCTGGCCCGGCGCCACTGCGCAACCTAGCCGTCTGGCGCATCGCAACAGCCATCGGCCTGCTGTGCTTTCCGCAGGTGGCGGTGCTCACCTTTGCTTCCGTTTTCCTGCATGATTTCGCCGGCAGGGGGACAGCCGTGATCAGCGCCAGCCTGGCTGCCGTGCAGGTCGGCGCCATGGTGATGCGCGTCTGGAGCGGCCGCTACACCGACCGTCACGGCAACCGCCGGTCGTTCCTGCGTCTCTGCAGTATGCTGAGCGTGATCGCCTTCACCGTGCTTGCGGGGATGGTTCTGTTGTCCGCCACCACACAAGCACCGATGCTGTCGCCGGCGATCGTCGCGGTGCTGGTCGTGGCCGGCGTCTGCGTCTCCTCCTGGCATGGCGTCGCCTATACCGAACTGGCGACGCTGGCCGGCGCAAGCCAGGCCGGAACGGCACTCGGCCTCGCCAACAGCCTGGTCTTCATCGCGTTTTTCCTGGTGCCGATCGCCATTCCCGGGCTTCTCGTGCTCTGCTCGTGGGCAGGCGTTTGGCTGGCTGCGGCCATTTGCGCACTGATCGCCTGGCCGATCTTTCTTCCGTCAAGCGATGGCCGCAAAAGCGCCTGACTTCGACATGAGATGGGAAAACAACGTGCTAAGCTGTTAACGCCCCATCAAGGTTAATGCATCATTGTAGCTCTCCAGTGGGGTCCGTTGCGTTTCTGGAGAGTTCCGTGCATCGACGTGTTTTGACGCGGCTTATCGCCGCCGCCGGTGAGAAAAAGCGTTCCTTCCTGTCTCCGTTCATTATTGGCCTTGGCATCTGGGTCGGCTTTCCGACCGTCACCGCCTATCAGGACATGACCAGCCTGGTCTCCGGCCTCGAGGCGCCGAGCGTCCGCTGGAACGCCTATGTCGAGAAATCCGTCGCCGGTTCCGTCCACGCCGCCGAAATGCCGTTCGTCGATTCCAGCAGCACCGGCTCGCTCTCCGGCTCCGGCGTCCAGTTGCCGGGCATCGGTGCCGTGTCGTTTCGCGGCAAGGGCAGCGTCGCCGGCACGACGCCGGACGAGGACCGCATCATCCGCGCCGACAAGAAGGGCCGCATCATCCAGGTCTCGCCCGTCTCGCCGCCGAAGAACTTCAACGCCGGGTCAATCTTCGAGCGCACCTCCTCACTGCTCCGCCCAAGCATGGACAGCGGCCTGAGGATGGCTTTCGCCAAGCCCGAGATCAAAGGCAAGGAAATCCAGATCGCCGCAGCCTTCCACACGCGCGCCGACAAGAAGCCGGATCCCGGCGTGCCGGCGATGCTTGCCGCGCTGGTCAACAACGATCATCCCGACGTGCTGGCGACCGCCTATGCCTCGTCGGCCCCCGATTACGCCAAGGCGTCGCCTTTCGAGGCCTTGCTGCAGGACGAGGACCCGAACGATGGCCGCTTCATTCCACCGCTGAGCAAGGGCGATCATTCGTGGATGCAGACGCCGCTGCCGGCGAGCGTCTTTTCCGAACCGGAGCAGGCTTGTCTCGCCAACGGCATCTATTTCGAGGCGCGCGGCGAATCCGTGCGTGGCCAGGCCGCCGTCGCTCAGGTCATCCTCAACCGCGTCCGCAACCCGGCCTATCCGAACTCGATCTGCGGCGTCGTCTACCAGAACGACAACTGGTTCAACCGCTGCCAGTTTTCCTTCGCCTGTGACGGCAGGAAGAAGCGCATCGACAATCCCGCCTCCTATAAGACCGCCCAGGATGTCGCCATGGCCGTCACAGCCGGCAAGATCTTCATTCCGGAAGTCGGCTCGTCGACCCATTATTACGCCAACTACGTCCATCCGGGCTGGGCGCGGACGATGCAGAAAATGACCAGGATCGGCCTGCACATCTTCTACCGCACCTATGGCGGCGGCTGGAGCTGAGTGCTCGGGTAGCCCTTGCATCTTTCGCGCGAGAGCGGCCGATCGAAGACCCGTCGCCGTGGGGATTCGGCCGCAGCATGCCGGGGACCCGTGTCGGGCACGATGTCGCACCCAAGCAAGTAGCTGATTTATAACAAAAAAATACTTGAGCTTGAACGTCCGCCCGTGGCTTGACGGGCGCGGACCCTCTAACTATGTTGCCGGCGACTTTAAGAAGCGGACGGACGGTGACGGTCTGACCGGGCAGGGGGGTTGCGTGGCCGACAAGAATGGGCCAGACGGAACCGGAAAAACCGGCCGCGGCAAGCAGCATGAAGCCGACAACCGCGACGACGATCTTGAGCGCCGCCGGCGCGACCTTGAAGCATCGCTTGCGACAAGGCGGCCGGATCGGCTCGAGGGGAAAGACGACGCGAAAGCGGGCAGTGCGGTCGGGTACGGCCAGGCGCTCAAGCTGTCCAGCGAGTTCATCGCCGGGATAGTGGTCGGTGCGGCTCTCGGCTGGTTTATCGATCGCGTGGCGGGGACATCGCCATGGGGTCTGATAGTCGGGCTGCTGCTGGGTTTTGGCGCAGGCGTGCTCAATGTCCTGCGTTCAGCCGGGCTTGTGTCGGAATTCGGAACGGGCGACAAGCCGCGCGATCCGAAAGAATGAATTGAGGCGCCGCATGCCGGCGCATTGAACAGGACGCTAAAGCCGCGTGCGGCTTTTGATGGGGATGTGAACGTGGCTGCTGACAAGGTCGATCCGATCCACCAGTTCCATATTACCAAGCTGATTCCGATCAATATCGGCGGTTACGACCTGTCCTTTACCAATTCGGCATTGTTCATGGTTGCGACGGTTGCTGTCGCATCGGCGTTTCTCTACCTCAGCACATCGAGCCGCAGCCTCGTTCCGGGCCGCCTTCAGTCGGTCTCGGAAATGGCCTATGAATTTGTCGGCAATATGCTGAGGGACGCCGCGGGAACGCAGGGCATGAAGTTCTTCCCCTTCGTGTTCTCGCTGTTCATGTTCGTGCTGGTCGGCAACCTGCTTGGGCTGTTCCCGTATTTCTTCACCGTCACCAGCCACATCATTGTCACCTTCGGCCTTGCGGCGCTGGTGATCGGAACGGTCGTCGCTTACGGCTTCACCAAGCACGGTTTTGGCTTCCTGAAGCTGTTCGTCCCGCATGGCGTGCCGGTTTACCTGCTGCCGCTGGTGGTGCTGATCGAAGTGATTTCCTTCGTCTCGCGCCCGGTCAGCCTCTCGGTTCGTCTGTTCGCCAACATGCTCGCCGGTCACATTACGCTGAAAGTGTTCTCGGGCTTTGTCGTCAGCCTGAGCGCGCTCGGCGCGGTCGGCGTGGCGGGCTCGGTTCTGCCGCTGGCGATGGCCGTGGCGCTGACGGCGCTGGAGCTGCTGGTCGCCTTCCTGCAGGCCTATGTCTTTGCCGTGCTGACCTGCATGTATCTCAACGACGCCCTGCATCCCGGGCACTAACAACGTTTCCGGCATTGCCGCCGGATGGAATTTGCAACGGAATTTTAGATCCAAAGGAGTTGAACAAATGGACGCAGAAGCAGCAAAGTACATCGGCGCCGGCATCGCATGCCTCGGCATGGGCGGCGCGGGCATTGGCCTCGGCAACATCTTCGGCAGCTACCTGGCGGGCGCGCTGCGCAACCCGTCGGCGGCCGACGGCCAGTTCGGCCGCTTGATTTTCGGCTTCGCCGTGACCGAAGCGCTGGGAATCTTCTCGCTTCTCATCGCGCTTCTCGCTCTGTTCGGCTGAATACTGCGAAGAATTGAACGGGCCGGCCGCGATCCTGCGGCGGGCCTGAATTTCGGGGATAGTCCATGTTCGTGACATCTGCCTTTGCGCAAGAGTCCGCGCCCACCGCAACGGAAGGCGACACGCATTCCGCCACCGGCGTGCCTGCCGAGGCGCATGGCACGTTTCCGCCATTCGATCCGGCGACGTTCCCCTCGCAGCTTCTGTGGCTGGCGATCACCTTCGGGCTGTTCTATCTCTTTTTAAAACGGGTAGTGATGCCGCGCGTCGGCGGCATCATCGACGTTCGCAACGACCGCATCACGCAGGATCTCGACCATGCTGCCCGGCTCAAAAGCGAGGCCGATGCCGCCGTTGCCGCCTATGAGCAGGAACTGGCGGAAGCCAAGGGCAAGGCCAATGCAATCGGCCAGCAGGCCAACGATGCCGCCAAGGCGGAAGCGGAGGCTGCCCGCAAGACGATCGAAGCAGCGCTTGACCAGAAGCTTGGCGAGGCCGAGGCGCGCATATCTTCCATCAAGGCCAATGCCATGAAGGAAGTCGGCACGATCGCCGAGGACACCGCTTCGGCCATCGTCGAGGCGCTTGTCGGCGGCAAGGCCAGCAAGGCCGAGATCGCGGCCGCGGTCAAATCCGTGGCCGGGTGAGGAGCGCATCATGGACGCAACATCTCTCGCGACGCTTTGGGCAACCGTTGCCCTGATTATTTTCCTCGGCATTGCCGTCTACATCAAAGTGCCGGGCATGATCGCCAAGGCGCTCGATGCCCGTGCCGACAAGATCAGCAGCGAGCTCGAGGAAGCGCGCCGGTTGCGCGAAGAGGCCCAGCAACTGCTCGGCCAATACCAGCGCAAGCGCAAGGAAGCCGAGCAGGAGGCCGCCGACATCGTCGCCGCCGCCAAGCGCGAGGCCGACATGCTTGCTGCCGAGGCGCACAAGAAGACCGAGGACTATGTCGCCCGGCGTACCGCCTTGGCCGAGCAGAAGATCGGCCAGGCCGAGCGCGAGGCGATCAGCGAAGTGCGCGCCAGCGCCGTCGACATCGCGGTGGAAGCGGCGCGCTCGCTGCTGGCCGGCAAGATCGACGCCAAGGCCGGCGCCGACCTGTTCAACGCCTCGCTGCAGGATTTGAAGTCGAAGCTGAACTAAGTGACTTCATCGAGAATTCATCGAAAGCCGCCTGGGAAACCTGGCGGCTTTTTTAGCGAAACCGGCTGAGCGCGTAATCTCCCCCCTCGAGGAGGAGGATGTCGCCAAAGGCGACAGAGGGGGTCGGTACGTCCTGGCACGACATCAAAGCCAGATGTGGCGTGCCGGAATAAAAGACCATGAAGAAATTCTTGTTCTTACTGTTAGCCATCGCCACATTATTCGGAACGCTATCGTTTATATTTATATATAGCCCCGTATTGATTCGAATTGACAGAAACAATTTTATTGGAGGAACCCTTTCGTCGGAGATACGAACTTTGTGGAACAGCAAGGGTCAGGCAGAACGTTTCACGTTATTTATATTTCGTCGGATACGGACATTTCTGTCGCATGTGGAGATGGCGCGAATAAATCAATCGATCACGACGGACATCTAACTCCGCAAGCTCAATGGTATGTGAGCGTGAAGCTCATCGATTGCTCTTTAGATGATTTTAAGTACATATTGTGATGCTGTGACGAAGACTTAAAAAAGTAGAGGCCGATTGTGAGGCGATCGGCGAAGTGTGCGCCAGCGCAGTCGACATCGCCGTCGAAGCCGTCCGCACACTGCTTGCCGGCAAGATCGACGCCAAGGCCGGCGCCGACCTGTTCAAATCCTCGCTGCAGGATTTGAAGTCAAAGTTGAATTAAGCGGAGCGTAATCTCCCCCCTCGAGGGGGAGATGGCCGGCAGGCCAGAGGGGGTAGCAGCGCGTGGAGCGCCAACCCTCTCCTTCGTCCCTCATGGCGTCGCGCCAGGACGTACCGACCCCCTCTGTCGCCTTCGGCGACATCTCCCCCTCGAGGGGGGAGATATACGGCTAGCCGCTTTCACCTCAATCCAGGCCCGAAAGGCTCTCTTCCTCCAGCACCTCAGTCCCGCCGAACCGGAACGGTGCGAAGGAGGCGCGGTGCAGCCGTGCCACCGGCCCATGCAGATCAATCGCCGTGCGATGGCGCACAGTGGCGTAGCCCATATGCAGCTCGAAGCCATAATGCGCATGATGGCTGCCGCAGCCGCACATCATGTGGTCACGCATCACCTTGGCGACGATCGAGGCTGCGGCGATCGACTGCGAGCGCTGGTCGCCCTTGATCAGCGCTCTGCCCTCGCAGGGCAGGCCGGGCGGCACGTCGCGGCCATCGGCCAGCGCCAGCTTCGGCCGGATTGACAGGCCGGCCAAGGCACGGCGCATCGCCTCTAGGCTGGCCTTGAGGATGTTGCTGGCATCGATGCCTTCCGCGCTGACCGACGCCATCGACACGGCCAAGGCCGAGCCGAGGATTTTCAGGAACAGCGCCTCGCGCTGCAAATGCGTCAGCCGCTTGGAATCGTCGAGCCCATCGGGGATGTTGGCAGGATCGAGCACCACCGCTGCCGCAACGACCGGCCCGGCGAGCGGGCCGCGACCGGCCTCGTCCATCCCCGCCACCGGCCACAGGCCTTCGGCCATCGCCTTCGTTTCGAAGGAGAAGTCGGGTTTCTCGACGATTTCGAAGAGAAGCGGAGAATCGGAACGCGCGCGAGCCATGGTGCGGCGAGGTTCGCATCGGCTCCGATTCTCCGCAAGTCCCTCTGGGTCGGGCGGGGCACCGGACCCGGAGGGTTACCGTCTGAAGCCCGGGGACAGGACAGGCCGGACGGGATTTTTCGCCCCAGCCAATGGCGGCCGGCGCCAACACTGCATGTCGCCCAAAAGTGTGTCGCGGTTTTGGGAAAACGACATGCATAAACAAAGACTTCACAGCAGCATCAGCTGCTCGGTTGCCTTGGCAGCGGGGATGAACTGGTCGGTCCGCAGCGAGCGCCGCTCGGCATTGAGGCCGAGCCGCTTGGCGGCGATCTCGAAGCGCCGTCCGATCTGCCAGGCATAGGGGCCGGAGCCTTTCATGCGCTTGCCCCATTCCGAATCGTAGTCCTTGCCGTCGCGCATCGAACGGATCAGCGACATGACGTGGCGATAGCGGTCAGGATAGTGGCGCAGCAGCCAGTCCTTGAAGATCGGCGCGACCTCCAGCGGCAGGCGCAGCAGCACATAGCCCGACTCGCGCGCGCCTGCGGCCCGCGCCGAATCGAGGATGCGCTCCATCTCCGGGTCGGTCAGTCCGGGGATGATCGGCGCGACCATGACCGAGGCCGGAATGCCGGCATCCGAAAGCTGCCGGATCGCCTCCAGCCGCTTGGTCGGCGTCGACGCGCGTGGCTCCATCGTTCTGGCCAACATCCGGTCCATTGTCGTCACCGACAATGCCACCTTAGCCAGCCCGCGCTCGGCCATGCGCGACAGGATGTCGATGTCGCGTGTCACCAGCGCCGATTTGGTGACGATGCCGACCGGATGCCCGCGCGCCTCCAGCACTTCGAGGATCTCGCGCATGATCCGGTATTGCTTCTCGATCGGCTGATAGGGATCGGTGTTGGTGCCGATGGCGATGGTGCGCGGCTGGTAATTATCCTTCGACAATTCCTTGTCGAGCAGCCGCGCCGCATCCGGCTTGGCGAACAGCTTCGATTCGAAATCCAGCCCCGCCGACAGGCCCATGAAGCTGTGCGTCGGCCGTGCGAAACAATAGACGCAGCCATGCTCGCAGCCGCGATAGGGGTTGATCGAGCGATCGAAGGAGATGTCGGGCGATTCGTTGCGGGTGATGATGGTGCGCGGCTTCTCGACCTGTACCTCGGTCTTGAAGGGCGGCAGCTCCTCCAGCGAATTCCAGCCGTCGTCGAACACATGCCGGCTGACCGGCTCGAAACGGCCGGACGGATTGATGCCCGCCGACCTGCCGCGATTGCGTTCCGGACGCACGCGCATGCCGCTCTGCTCGATCATCGCATTCGCCATCTCGGCCCTGCCAGCTCCGAAGGCTGCAATATCGGCACGCACGATCTGTTCCATTTTGGCCCTCTCCCAGGGACTGTCTGCCCGCTGTCGAATCGCTCTGCTCATGGAAACTATTCCTATTTGATTGGTGAGAACAAAGCAAGAACTTTTTAGCGGCACGCCGCAAAAACTGGCGCAGCCCAGCGCTTTCCGCTATTCGGCTAAAGATGCTCAGCGTTCTGATCGAAACCCTGAATGACGAGGAGGGCCTTGCCCGCACGCTCGCCTCGCTGATCGGCGGCGCGGTCGAGGGCGTGGTGCGCGACGTCGTCGTCTGCGACACCGGCTCGACCGACCAGACGCACCGCGTCGCCGAACATGCCGGCTGCCACTATGTCAGCGGCGGCATCGCTGCCGGCATCAGGCAGGCCAAAGGCGAGTGGCTGCTTTTGCTGGAGCCGGGAGCGCGGCTGGGGGAGGGCTGGATCGACGAGGTCGTCGCTCATACGGCGAGGCAAACCATGGCGGCGCGGTTTTCGCGGGCACGCGGCAGCCGCGCGCCGTTCCTGTCGCGCGTCTTTGCCGGAAATCGCGCTCTCGCCGAAGGCTTGGTGATCAGCAAGCGTCAGGCCGCGGCGCTGTCTAAGAGCGCCCGCAGCGCCGAAGCGATTGCCCGCGGCCTGGCGACAAGAAGGCTCGACGCCGAGATATGGGTGGCGCCGCGGAAGTGACGCCTTACCGTCTCGGTTCGGGGAACTGCCGAAGCGAATTTTTGCCGAGGTTTCATTTATTGTGCATTGCACAAAACGTGGCTGGGGGGTACCATTCCCGGCGAAACGGGCGAATAGGGTTTGGGATGTGCCGGAGCGGCGACGACTATCGTCGATGCTGTTCCCCAGACATTTGAGGACCCCGATGACCCTTTCAAGCCCTGACAAATCCGGCGCTGCAAGCCTCGAGGCGATCGCACGCAACGGCGGTACGCTGCGCCGCATCGCCGCCCGGATCCCGACCTACCTGTCCGACCTTCGCGAGAATCCGGCATGGTTGCCGATGTTCATGCTGGCGCGCACCATGCCGGCGCGGCGGCTGCACTGGCGCGGTGCAAAGCCCGTTCCGCCGGCGCGCAATGTCGGTGAAACGATGTTCGCCGGCGTCGACCGCGATGCCGTCGTCGGCGCGCTGCGCTCCGAGGGGCTCTATTCGGGCCTGACGCTGCCGGCCGCCATCCATGAGGAGATCGCCCGCTTCGCCGAGCGCACGCCATGCTTCGGCAATTTCGACCGCCGGCTCGAATTCCTGCCCGAAAAACACGCCGATGCCGAAAAGCATTTCGGCCGACCGCTGCTCAGCGGTCACTATTTCGAGCGGGTTCTCGACTGCAGCGCTGCGGTCGCCGTGCAGCGCGATCCGCTGCTTCTCGACGTCGCGGCACACTATCTCGGCAGCCAGGCCAAGCTGATCACGACCCGCGTCTGGTGGAGCTTTCCGACCGGTGGCGTCTCGGACGCCGACAAGAACATGGCCTCGCTCGGCAAATACCATTTCGACCTCGACGACTGGCGCATGCTGAAGTTCTTTTTCTACCTGGTGCCGGTCGACGCCGACACCGGGCCGCATGTCTATGTCCGCGGCTCCCACAACCGCCGCATCCTGAAGCATCAGCTGACGCTGCTGGTCGGCCACTCGGCGGAAGAGGTGCTGGGCGTCTACGGCGAGCAGAGCCCGGTCACGCTGACCGGGCCGGCCGGCCTCGGCTTTGTCGAGGATCCGTTCGGCTTCCATATGGGCACCGTGCCGACGCGCACGCCGCGGCTGATGATGGAAGTCGGCTTCGGCGTCTCGCCGCCGTCGCGCCGGCGCTTTCACGGCGAGCCGGTCATTCGCTGAGGCGGTGTCGTCCGGCCGATACCTCGCTCCGTCTCAGCCGCGCCGCAAATGCTCGTCCAACCGCGGCATGATCTCGACGAAGTTGCAGGGCATGTGCCGGTAGTCGAGCTGCGGCTTCAAGATGCCGTCCCAGGCGTCCTTGCAGGCGCCGGGCGAGCCCGGCAGCACAAAGACGAAGGTGGCGTTGACGACGCCGCCAGTTGCCCGGCTCTGGATCGTCGAGGTGCCGATCTTGTCGTAGGAGATGCGGTGGAACACTTGGGAAAAGCCGTCCATGCGCTTTTCGAAGATCGGCTCCAGCGCTTCAGGCGTCACATCGCGGCCGGTGAAGCCGGTCCCGCCGGTGGTGATGACGACATCGATCGCATCGTCCTTCGACCAGCCCAGGACTCTGTCGCGGATCTTTTCCAGGTCGTCGGTGACGATGTCGCGGGCGGCGAGAACGTGGCCGGCCTTCGTGATGCGGTCGGCCAGCGTCTGTCCGGATTTGTCGTCGGCGAGGCTGCGCGTATCGGAAACGGTCAGCACCGCGATGCGCACGGGAACGAAGGGGCGGCTCTCGTCAATCCTGGCCATGGGCCTCAGCCTCCGAGGTCAGGCTTCGCGTTGCTGCGACAAACCAGTCGGGATGGCGGCCGCGGATATCGACGGCCGCGCGCTTGGCCACATTGCCGGTCTCGAACAGCCCGAAGCAAGTGGCGCCGGAACCCGACATCCGGGCAAAACCGGCTCCGGCCTTGTTCAGCACGGAAAGCGCCTTGCCGATGGCCGGCTGGATTGCGCGCGCCGCAGGCTCGAGATCGTTGCGGGTGATCTCCAGCCAGTTGCGGATGCCGTGGAAGTCGACAATGCGCGGCAGCGGCGGCAGCCCCGCATTGTCGCGGCGGCCAAGCGCGTCGAACACTTCGGCCGTCGAGACGGCAGTGCCGGGATTGACGAGCACCAGACCCAGGGCCGGGAAACCCGGCACGAGCGTCAACTCGTCCCCGACGCCGCGCGCGATCAGCGGTTTGGCGGCGAGGCACATCGGCACGTCGGCGCCTAGCGACAGGCCGATCCGCGCCAGTTCGGCGTCGCCGACATCAAGTCCCCAGGTCTGGACCAGAGCGCGCAACACCGCCGCCGCGTCGCTCGACCCGCCGCCGACGCCGGACGCAACCGGCAGGTTCTTTTCGAGCCTGATGGCGACAGCCGGCGCATGCTGGGAACCGGCCTCGCGCCGCAGCGCGTCGCGCGCCCTCACCACCAGATTATTGTCGTCGGCCGGTACCGCGGCGGCGTATTTGCCGGACACGGAAAATCCGTCGCCGTCGGCAAGTTCCGTCTCGATCCGGTCGCCGAAGCGCGTGAATACAGCCAGGCTTTCGATCGTGTGATAACCGTCGGCGCGCCGGCCGGTGACATGCAGCGCCAGATTTATCTTGGCGTGCGCATGCGATGCCCGGATGCTGGCCTCGGAGTTCACTGGCTCGGCCGCGAGGGGGACGACGGTCAATCCTTGGCCAGACGGTATTCGCCGGTCTTCGGATCCTTGACCAGCGTTCCCATCGTGCCGTTGGCGGCCTGCTTTTCGGTACGTCGCACCTTGGCGGTCACCCGGTCGGCTTCCCTAACGAAGGAGCGGTAGCCGAAATAGGCGGCAATGCCGACGACGGCGAAGAAAATGATCTGCGGCATGTCAAACTCCTCCCTCGCAAGGCCGGCAAGGCGGCCGGTCGGGTCGGTTGATGATTTATGCTAGACGCTTTCACCGGCTTTTCAAAGCCCGAAGCGCGCCCAAAGTGCGCGCTCTTCCGCCGCATCGATGACGCCGCTTGCAGCCGCGGCGGCAATATCGGGCGCCGAAAAACTCGAGCCGAAAAGGCCGAACCGGCCGAACAGGCCGCGCGGCGCGGTGATCAGCTTGAGCTGGGTTTTCGGCCCGAAACGGCCCTTCAGCACGCTGCGCATGTCGCCGAGCGCATCGACGAGCCCGAGCTCGAGCCCCTTCTTGGCCGTCCAGAACAGGCCGGTGAACAGGTCTGGATCGTCCTTGAGCTTGGTGCCGCGCCTGTCTTTGACGACGTCGATGAACGTCTCGTGGACCTCGAGCTGCAGCGCCTTCAGGCGCTCGACGTCTTCCTTCTTTTCCGGCTTGAACGGGTCGAGCACCGCCTTGTTCTGGCCGGCGGTGTGGACGCGGCGCTCGACGCCGATCTTCTTCATCAGCTCCGGAAAGCCGAACGAGGCCGACACCACGCCGATCGAGCCGACGATGGAGGACGGGTCGGCAAAGATCTCGTCGCCGGCGACCGCGATCATGTAGCCGCCCGATGCCGCCACGTCCTCGACGAAAACCAGGACTTTCTTGTTCTTCTCCGTCGCCAGGTCGCGGATGCGCCTGAAGATCAGCCGCGACTGCACCGGCGAACCGCCTGGCGAATTGATCGAGATGGCGACCGCCGGCGCTTCGAAGGAAAACAGCTTTTCGATGAGGCCGGCGGTCGACGCTAGCGACAGGCTCGGCCGGAATTGACCGCTGCTGGCCATGATCGTGCCGTGCAGCCGGATGACCGGAATGGTGACGACGGTGGAGCGCCAGGATTTCGGCAGCAGGCGATTGAAAAGGCGTTTCACGAGGGGGCTGTCTCCGGTCGATTTGCTTGAGGCATGTAGGAATTCGCCGGCCAACGGCAATGCCGTCACGCCGGCAATCAAAATGGATCAGTCTCCGAACAGCGATGCCAGCCCGTTATTGATCAGCTCTGTCCGCTCCGAGGGGCCATTGCCTGAATATGCATGCAGCATCAGCGGCGGCTGGATCGACAGCTTTCCGCGTGCGCCGAGAATTGCTCTGACGACGATACGGATCGCCTTCGCCTCGGGGCGAGGGTGGACGGCCAGCATCTCGGCATCGCCGAAGCGGCCGGCGATGGCATCGAGGATGGCGCCGAGCTGTTCCGGCCTGGCGATGACGGCCAGCCCGCCGCCCGGCCTGACCACCGCGGCCGCGCTGCGGACCCAGCTGTCGAACAATCCATCCTCCGAGACGTGCGCGGCCTTTCTCAGCGGATCGGGCGTCGCGCGATCCTCGGCGGCATTGAACGGCGGGTTCATGATGACGAAATCGAAGTTGTTGTCCTCAAGGCCGGCGGCCGTTCGCGCCCGGCCCGACAGCGCGACATCGGCAACGAGCACGGAGGCGCGGTCGCTGAGATGCGCATTGCCGGGATGAGCAAGCGTCGTTGTGGCGAAGGCCGCCATTTCCGGGGAACGCTCGACGAGCACTGCCTCGGCGCCGGGGCAGCGCGATAGCACCGCCAGGCCGGCCGCACCGGCACCCGCGCCAAAGTCAGCAAGCCGCCCGGCGAAGGAGGACGGCACGGCAGCCGCCAGCATCATCGCATCCATGCCGGCGCGGTGGCCTGCCTTTCTCGGCTGCACCAGCCAGAAGCGACCGCGATGAAAGGCATCGACCGTATGAGCCGGCATGTCCGGGACAAGGGCAGCGGGCGACGCGGACATTATTTTTGGCGGATCTCGTTGGCGATGCCGGCATCCGTCAGGATGCGCCGTGCAGCATCGGCCTTGTCGGCGTCCACCATGACACGGCGGGGCAGGATGCCGATCGAGCCGTCGAGCACGCTCATGTTCTGGTCGGCGACGAAACAGCCGATACCGGCATCGCGCATCAGCGATTCGACAAACGAAATGATGACGGCGTCGTTGGTGCGGATGAGCTCTATCATCGGATGAAACTCGCAGTTTGCGGCGTTGATGTAAACGTGGACGTGATCATGTACCAGAGCCGCCGCGCCAATTCGCCTCTTGCCGCATCGGTGGGTGCCGCCCTAGAGTCTGTCCAGGGACCATGTTGCCGTCGTGCATATCGAGGTTGGGAGTTTTGCCGTGGGTGTCGTTCTCAACATTGAAAACGGGAAGCGGGAAGCCGCCTCGATCAAGGATCTCATCGACCTGACCGCAGCCGATATGGGACGCGTCAACGAACTGATCCTGTCGAAGGCCGGGTCCGACGTCGAGATGATCCCGGAGATCGCCAACCATTTGATCTCGTCCGGCGGCAAGCGGCTGCGGCCGATGCTGACGCTCGCCGCCGCCCAGATGTTCGGCTATTCCGGTGACGGCCATGTCAAGCTCGCCACATCGGTCGAATTCATGCATACCGCCACGCTTCTCCACGACGATGTCGTCGACGAAAGCGGCATGCGGCGCGGCAAGAAGACCGCCCGCATGATCTGGGGCAATCAGGCAAGCGTTTTGGTCGGCGATTTCCTGCTCGGCCAGGCTTTCCGCATGATGGTCGATGTCGGCTCGCTGGAGGCGCTCGACATCCTGTCGAGTGCGGCCTCGGTCATCGCCGAAGGCGAGGTGATGCAGCTCGCCGCGGCCAAAAACCTCGAGACCACCGAGGACGAGCATTTCGCCGTGATCAAGGCCAAGACCGCGGCGCTGTTCTCGGCCGCCGCCGAAGTCGGGCCGGTTATCGCGCTCGCGACGCGCAACGATCGCGCCGCGCTGCGCTCCTATGGCATGAATCTCGGCCTTGCCTTCCAGCTGATCGACGACGCGCTGGATTACGGCGGCACCAGCAAGGACCTCGGCAAGAATGTCGGCGACGATTTTCGCGAGGGCAAGGTGACGCTGCCGGTGATCCTCGCCTATCGGCGCGGCACCAAGGCCGAGCGCAGCTTCTGGAAACGCGCCATCGAGGACAATGCAGCCGACGATGCCGGGCTGGAAAAGGCAATCGGCCTGATGCTCCGCCACGGCGCGATTGCCGACACCATCGGGCGCGCCCGCCATTTCGGCGAAATCGCTCGTGACGCGCTGGCGCCGCTCGAGGCGACGCCGCAAAAGTCGGCGCTGATCGACGTCATCGATTTCTGCATCAGCCGGGTGAACTGAGAGACGTCGCCGGTATGTGGCCGGCATGGCGCCCGCCCGTCATTTTGGTTTCCCCGGAAGAACCATTGCAGCGAGCAGGCTGACGACGATACCTGCCGCGGCGAGCCAGAAGGCGACCTGGATGCCGTCGGCGACGGCGATCTTCAAGGCATCCCCTGTCAATCCACCGACATGGCGGTTGGCAATCGCGATCAACACCGCCATGCCGATCGCATTGCCGACATTGAGCATGGTGGAGGCCATTCCCGACGCGACACCTTGCTCGTCATGGGAAACACCCGAAGCGGCGGCGATCCACATGGCGGTCCAGACGATGCCTTGTCCGACACCGGAGATGATAAGGCCAGGCACGAGGGACAGATAGCTGCTGTCGGCGTTTGCACCGGATACCATCACGGCCGTTCCGATCGCGCCGCCAATCATGCCGCCGACCAGCGTGGCGCGTGTCGAAAAACGCGTTGCCAGACGTTCGCCGACCTGCGTGCCGGCCGCGATGGCGACCGATGGCACGAGAAACGCAAGGCCGGCCTGCAAGGCGGTGAAGCCATGCACGTTCTGTAAAAGCACGGTGAGGAAGTAGGGCAGGGCCCCGAACGTCCCCATGAAGAGGAAGGTGATCGTCATGCCGGCGACGAGGCTGCGGTTGTGGTACAGGCGCAGCGGCATCAGCGGGTCGGCGCTGCTTGCCTCTATCGCTGCGAAGGCGATCAGGAAGAATGCCGCCAGTGCGGCACTGACGATGATCGCGGTCGAACCCCAGCCATATTCAGGCCCCTGAACCAGCGTGAAGACGAGCAGCGTCGCGCCGGCGGTGACGGTCAGCGCGCCCGGCAGATCGAAGCTGCGATGTTCATGCCGCTGGCGGTCACGCGGAATGATGGCGAAAGCTGCGATGATGGCGACCCCGGCCAAAAGCACGTTGACATAGAACACGGAGGGCCAGCCGAAGGCGCTGGTGAGAAGCCCTCCCGCCAGCGAGCCGAGCGTCAGGCCACTTGCTCCGGCGCCGCCCCAGACGGCGAGCGCCCGGTTGCGTTCCGGCCCTTCGGCAAACAGGCGATTGATCAGCGACAGCGTGGCCGGGAACAGGAACGCAGCGCCGATACCTTGCACCGCACGGGCCGCGATGATCATTTCCGGCGACCAGGCGAGGCCGCCGACCAGCGACGAAAGCGCATAGAGCCAGAGCGCGAAAATGAAGACCCGGCGCTGGCCGATCAGGTCGGCGGCCCTGCCGCCGAACAGCAGGAAGCCACCGGTGAAGACGGTGTAGGCGCTGACCACCACTGCAGGGTTTGGCCCGAAAAGCCCAGCCCCGCGCCGATTTCCGGCAACGCCACGAAGACGATGTTGAGGTCGAGCGCGATGATAAGCTGCGCGAAGGAGAGCAGCGCCAGCGTTGCACCGCGCCTCGCTCCGACCCCTCCTGTTGCCGCGGCGCCGAACGGCGCGCTTTGATCCAGTGAACTCATGTCAATCTCCATTTGCAGTGATTCTTTATCGATCGACAAAGAATTAAATTTGCAATCCGAAGTCAAGCGGATTATTTGTTGATTGATAAAAAATGGAGGTCGCAATGGCAGGACGGCCAAGGGAGTTCGATCGGGATCAGGCGCTGGAGAAAGCGCGCGACGCCTTCTGGACGCGCGGCTATGAGGGGACCTCGATGGCCGATCTCGTGTCGGTGCTTGGACTGGCCTCGCCGCGCATCTATGCCGCGTTCGGCTCGAAGGAGAACCTGTTTCGGGAAGCTATCGTTCTGTACGAGACCAAAGAAGGAAGCTTTGCCAGCCGCGCGCTTGCCGAGGAGCCAACCGCCCGGCGGTTTGTCGAACGATTGCTGCGTGATGCAATCGAAATCTATGCCCGGCCGGGCCTGTCGCGGGGCTGCATGGTTGTCTCGGCCGCGACCAACTGCGCCGTTGAAAACGACGGTGTGCTGCGCTGGCTGGCCGAGCGTCGCCACGCGCGCAATGCACTGATTGTCGAGCGCCTGAGAAAGGGCGTTCGGGACGGCGAACTCAAACCGGGCACGGACCCGGAGGCCCTCGGCGATTACTACACCACGCTTTTGTTTGGTCTGTCGGTGCAGGCGCGCGACGGCGTGCCGAAAGAGCGGCTGCACGCTCTGGTCACCGTTTCGATGCAGGCGCTGGACGCACGTCTGTCGCTGGGGTCCTGAGTTTCGTGCGCGGAGCGGAAGCGCCGAAGCGGACGCCATGCGGTCGAGGGCCGCAGTTAGGCCCTTTCGGCATGGTTTATTAATTGCTTGACCCGATTGTGAATTCGGGCCGGGTTGAAGCCCGACCCCAAAAAGGCCATGCTTTACCTGGAAAGATCGAGTCTACGGCGATCCCGCTGACGCGGGACATCGCGTTTGGCTGAAAGGGATACGATGCGGCAAGGATGTGCGCGCTGGCTGACTGGGCTGGCAATAGTGACGGGCATGGCGATCTCGGCTCTGCCGGCTCATGCCAAACAGACCAGCGAGCCGGTCAGGATCACGTCCTTCTCGGGAGCCTATCTCGCCGCGCGGATTGCCGAAGGCGACAACGATCTCAACAGCGCCATCTCCTATTACAAGCAGGCGCTCGCCTTCGATCCGAACGATACGGGACTGCAGCAGAGCCTGATGCTGTCGCTGATCGCGCAGGGGCGCTTCGATGAGTCCCTGGTCTATGCCGACAAGCTCAAGGCGGTTCCCGACGTCGAGCGCTTCTCGCGCCTGGCGCTGGCCATCGATTCCTTCCACAAGAAGGATTTCTCGAAGGCCGAATACTGGCTCAAGCTTTCGCTGGAATCCGATCTTGACCGGCTGATCTCCGGCGTCATGACCGGCTGGGCCAAGCAGGGTGCGGGTGACGCCCGCGAGGCCATGGCTTCAATCGACAAGCTGCAGGGCCCCGACTGGTTCGGTCTGTTCAAGTCCTTCCACCGTGCGTTGATTGCCGACGCCTCCGGCCTGCCCGACAGGGCGGATGCGCTCTACACCGCCACCCTGCAGGACACGGCGGCCGGTGGCGCCGCTCCCGAAACATGGATGCGCAACGCGCAGGCCTATGCCTCTTTCCTCGCCCGCAAGGGCGACAAGGCCAAGGCGCTGTCGGTGCTCGACCAGGCCGAGACGTTTGCGCCCGGCAAGATCGAGATCGCAGCGCTTCGCAACAAGATCAACAAGGGCGAAAAGATCGAACCCTTCGTTGCCGGTCCGTCGGACGGCGCCTCGGAAATCCTGCTCGATCTCGCCACCGCGCTCAACCGCGGCGGCGGCGAGCCGTTCGTGCGGCTTTATCTGCAATATGCCCTGGCGCTGAGGCCCGACAACGACGCGGCGCTCGTTCAGCTTGCCGCCGTTGCCGAGCAGTTGAAGGACGGCGAGGGGGCTATCGCCCTCTATCGCCGCATTCCCGCCGGCTCGCCGCTGAAGGAGCTTTCGGACCTGCAGCTTGGCCTCAACCTTGCCGATCTCGACCGCAAGGACGAGGCGATCGCCTACCTCAAGGCCATCGTCGATGCGCATCCCGACGATATGCGGGCCTATCTGGCGCTCGGCGGCGTCTATTCCTCGAAGGAGGATTTCCGCTCCGCCGCCAACCTTTACGACAAGGCGGTCGAGGTGCTGAAGACCCCGACCAGCGCCAACTGGAACATCTTCTACCAGCGCGGCATCGCCTATGAGCGGCTGAAGGAATGGCCGAAGGCCGAGCCGAATTTCCGCAAGGCGCTGGAACTCTACCCCGACCAGCCGCAGGTTCTGAACTATCTCGGCTATTCCTGGGTCGACAAGAACATGAACCTCAAGGAAGGCCTCGCGATGATCCAGAAGGCCGTCGACCTGAGGCCGAGCGACGGCTACATCGTCGATTCGCTGGGCTGGGCTTATTACCGCCTGGGCCAGTTCGATGACGCGGTGCGCGAAATGGAACGCGCCGTTTCGTTGAAGCCGGAGGATCCGGTGCTCAACGATCACCTCGGCGACGTCTACTGGCGCGTTGGCCGCAAGCTGGAAGCCACCTTCCAATGGAACCAGGCCCGCGACCTGAAGCCGGACCCGGACGTGCTTGCCGCCTTGCAGCAAAAACTGATGAAGGGCCTGCCGCCGATCGAATCCAACACGGCGCAGGAAACCCCGAACGTGAAGCCCGAGCCGGCGCCCGCCCCGAAGGGATAACCCGTCGCCTTGACGGTCGCGGAGCGGCACTTTACGAGGTGCCGCATCCCGCCGCTCCGTCGAGGCCGCCGTGACCGCTGATATCCCTGCCCACATGCATCCCAGCCGCTCGTTCCAGGGGCTGATCCTGACTTTGCATAATTACTGGGCGGACTACGGCTGCGTCGTCCTCCAGCCTTACGACATGGAAGTCGGCGCCGGCACATTCCACCCGGCCACGACATTGCGCGCGCTCGGCCCAAAACGCTGGAACGCGGCCTATGTCCAGCCCTCTCGCCGGCCCAAGGACGGGCGCTATGGCGAGAATCCGAACCGGCTGCAGCATTATTACCAGTACCAGGTGATCCTGAAGCCCAATCCGCCCAATTTGCAGGAGCTTTATCTCGGCTCGCTGGCGGCGATCGGCATCGATCCGCTGCTGCACGACATCCGCTTCGTCGAGGACGACTGGGAAAGCCCGACACTGGGCGCTTGGGGGCTGGGCTGGGAGTGTTGGTGCGACGGCATGGAGGTGTCGCAGTTCACCTATTTCCAGCAGGTCTGCGGCATCGAATGCGCACCGGTGGCCGGCGAGCTCACTTATGGGCTGGAGCGGCTGGCCATGTATGTGCAGGGCGTCGACAATGTCTACGACCTCAACTTCAACGGCCGCGAAGGCGCCGACAAGGTGACCTATGGCGATGTCTTCCTGCAGGCCGAGCAGGAATATTCGCGCCACAATTTCGAATTCGCCAACACGGCAATGCTGCTGCGCCATTTCCAGGACGCCGAGGCCGAGTGCAAGGCGCTGCTAGAAGCCGGCGCGCCTATCTCCCCCCTTGAGGGGGAAATGCCCGCGAAGCGGGCAGAGGGGGTCATCTCTGAAGGCACCTCAAGCCAGGCATCGAGCACTGCGCGGGCGACCCCTCCCGGCCAGACTTTGTCTGGCCACCCTCCCCTCAAGGGGGAGGGATACCACCGCATGGTATTCCCCGCCTACGACCAGTGCATCAAGGCCAGCCACGTCTTCAACCTGCTCGATGCACGCGGCGTGATTTCCGTCACCGAGCGGCAGAGTTACATCTTGCGGGTGCGCAATCTGGCCAAAGCCTGCGGCGAGGCGTTTCTGCTGACGCAGGCGGGCGGGCTTGCGGCCTAGCTCCAGGCGATTTCGGCAGGAGCGCTGATTGGCAATACGCCCTGGCCGCTGGAGCCGGCCATTGTCCGCAGCGCTTGCCTGACGCCGGGCATCGAGAACGTGCCATGCACCTGCGCTGTAAAACAGGCGCTGAGCGCAAGGATCTGCAGGAATATCGATGCCGTTTTCATGGTCGTTCAGCCAATAGCTCTCTGCCTGAGCGTTGGTCGCTTCAGCGCTGCGTTCGGTTCATGGAAATCTTTGACCCAAGGACGGACGGGCCGGGCCGTGTCCGACAGGCGGCTGAATTTTTTCGGAAATCGCCGTTGGACGCGCCGATCTTGCAGGGAAGGGTGACAGCGGCCAGCCGAGTTGCTATGCCCCGCCCGGACCATTTGCCGCGTGAGCACAATCAATGCCCGACCTGCTTTTAGAACTCCGTTCGGAAGAGATTCCTGCTCGTATGCAGAGGAAAGCTGCCGGCGACCTGAAGAAGATGATGACCGACGGGCTGGTCGACGCCGGGCTGACCTATGAGGCGGCGCGCGAATATTGGACGCCGCGCCGGCTTGCGCTCGACATTCGCGGCCTGACCGCGCGCTCGAAGGACATCAGCGAGGAGATCAAAGGCCCCTCGACCAAGGCGCCCGAGCAGGCGGTGCAGGGCTTTCTGCGCAAGGCCGGGCTTGCCTCGATTGCCGAGGCGCATGTTCATTCCGATCCGAAGAAGGGCGACTTCTATGTTGCCCATATTGCGAAGCCGGCCAGGCCGGCGGAGCAGATCATCGCCGAGCTGGTGCCAGGTATCATCCG
Source organism: Mesorhizobium sp. M0060 (assembly GCF_040323155.1). Lineage (NCBI taxonomy): Bacteria > Pseudomonadati > Pseudomonadota > Alphaproteobacteria > Hyphomicrobiales > Phyllobacteriaceae > Mesorhizobium > Mesorhizobium sp. M0060. The sequence goes on along the minus strand of NZ_JAMYUP010000038.1, from coordinate 13,921 downwards.
CAACTTCCCCTGGCCGAAATCGATGCGCTGGGGGCCGGCTTCGGCCAAGCCCGGCTCGTTGCGCTGGGTGCGGCCGCTGCAATCGATCCTGTGCACCTTCGGCCCCGAAACCGAGGAGCCGGTGGTGATCGATTTCGAGATCGACGGCATCCGCTCAGGCAACGTCACCTACGGCCACCGTTTTCAGGCGCCGGGCGCCATCACGGTGCGCCGCTTCGACGATTATGTCGCCAAGCTGGAAGCGGCGAAGGTCGTGCTCGATGCCGACAGGCGCAAAGAGATCATTCTTGCCGACGCCAGGAACCTCGCCTTCGCCAGTGGGCTCGATCTCGTCGAAGACGAGGGGCTGCTGGAGGAAGTGTCGGGCCTGGTCGAATGGCCCGTCGTGCTGATGGGCGAATTCGAGCAGGATTTCTTGGCCATTCCGGCCGAGGTGATCCGGCTCACCATCCGCGCCAACCAGAAGTGCTTCGTGACGCGGTCACACAGTGCCGGCGAAGAGCTCTCCAACCGTTTCATCCTGACCGCCAACATCGAGGCCAGGGATGGCGGCAAGGAGATCGCCCACGGCAACGGCAAGGTGGTGCGGGCCCGCCTGTCCGACGCGCTCTATTTCTGGAAGACCGATCAGGGTGACCTGCCGGATCTCGACCAGTTGCGGGGATCGGCGGAAAAGTTCGGGCTTGATCTGAAAAAACCGCTCGACCAGCGCATGGCCCGCCTCGACCATCTCGGCGTCACCTTCCACGCCAAGCTCGGCACCCAGGGCGAGCGGGTGAAGCGGATTGCGCAGCTGGCCGAAGAACTGGCGCCGATCGTGGCGCGCGCAATCTCCCCCCTTGAGGGGGAGATGGCCGGCAGGCCAGAGGGGGTCGCTTCGGCTGGCGCGACGCGATCTGGTCTTTCGAAGAAAGAGGAAGTCGGCACTCCACGCGAGACGACCCCCTCTGTCGCCTTCGGCGACATCTCCCCCTCAAGGGGGGAGATTGCCGCGCTGGCGCGACGCGCCGCCATCCTGGCCAAGGCCGATCTCACCACCGAAGTCGTCGGCGAATTCCCCGAGCTGCAAGGTCTCATGGGCCGCAAATATGCGCTGCTGCAGGGCGAGCATCCGTCCGTTGCCGCCGCGATCGAGGAACATTACAAGCCGCAGGGTCCGTCAGATCGCGTGCCGAGCGATCCGGTTTCGATTGCGGTGGCGCTCGCCGACAAGCTGGATACGCTGGTCGGCTTCTGGGCGATCGATGAAAAGCCGACGGGATCGAAGGACCCCTATGCGCTCAGAAGAGCGGCGCTGGGGGTGGTCAGGATTTTGGTCGAGAACGGGGTGAGTTTGGCCGGTAGCCCGATACTAATTCGGCTCTTCAACCGAGTACTGACAACCCTATACCTTCGCGGGAAGTCTGAATCCTTCTCTCAAATAGAGGCGCTACCGAAGTCGGGAATTTCAGACGATTTTGTTGAGGATTTGGAAGGACGTTTTGGCGGGTCAGTGAAGGCAGTAGACGATAGCGACGATCTGGGAGTTGCGGAATTTTATCCCGGTTGGTCGGAGGAAAAGTGTTCAGATCTCCTCGCCTTCTTCCACGATCGCCTAAAAGTCTATCTCCGCGATCAGGGCGCGCGGCATGATCTCATCGATGCTGTGTTGGCAAGCGGCGCTGCCCCCTCATCCGGCCCTTCGGGCCACCTTCTCCCCGCTGGGGAGAAGAGGCGGGCGCCGGCGTTGGCGACCTCTTCTCCCCTCGGGGAGAAGGTGGCCGCGAAGCGGCCGGATGAGGGGGCTTCGTCCAACGACGATCTCCTCCAGATCGTCCGCCGGGTCGAGGCGCTCGGCTCCTTCCTTGACACCGACGACGGCAAGAACCTGCTTGCCGGCACCAAGCGCGCGGCGAACATTCTGGCGGCCGAGGAGAAGAAGAAAACGACGATCGCCGAGCATGTAGAGCCGGCTCTATTTCGCGAGGATGCCGAGAAATCGCTGTTTGCGGCGGTCAATCAGGCCGAGAGGCAAGCCGGCGAAGCAATTCAAAACGAAGACTTTTCCGCCGCCATGCTGGCGCTTAGCGTGTTGCGCGAGCCGGTTGATTCATTCTTTGAGAAAGTCCTCGTAAACGACGAGGACCAGGCCGTGCGCGCCAATCGCCTGGCATTGCTCGCCCGCATCCGTGCGGCGACCGACCGGGTCGCGGACTTCTCGAAGATAGCCGGCTGACATCCGAGAAAAAATCATCGCTGCCGGCCATTCGAGCCGGCTTACAGTCATATGCCGATGATCTCTGCGTGGCAAAAGGGACATGTTCCCAACCCACGGAGGCTTTCATGAATTCCGCTCACGACATCCAAGTGACAGAAGAGACCGAGACGCTTGAACCCACCTCCGAAACGACGCTCGACAAGGCCGCTGCCGTTGCGGTCGAGGCCGCCGATCTGTCGGACGATGAGGACGGCGACGACGAAGACACCGACGACGAAGGTACCGAAGACGATAAGTCGGCTACCCTCTCGGACGACGACGAAGAAGACGAGGAAGACGACGACGACAGCGTGAAGGCCGAAAGCGCCGGCGAAAAAGACGCTGATGACGACGAAGAATCAGACGACGCCGACGATACGGACGAAGAAGAAGCAGCCTGAGATTTCAGGCGCTTCACTCCGCTTCAGTCAGTGAACCAGGGAACCAGGGCGGCGCACTCGCGCGGCCCTGGTCTCCAATGTTTCTTCAGGCGTTATTGGGGCTTGTCGGCGGCGGGGAGCGGCGCAGGCTGCGGTGTTGCGGCCTCGGGATTTTGGCTTGCCACCTTTGGATCGGCTTTGCTGTCCGCGGCGGGCGCGGCAGCAGTGGCCGGCGCGGCTTTGGGCGCGGGCGTTGCAAAGGCATCGCCGACGATACCGCCGCGAATGATCATCGGCTTTCCGGTGAAGCCATGGCTCGGCTGGCTCGGGATCGCCGCGACCTTTTCATCGGTGATGTTTTCATCGACGTTGGGCAGCGTCTCGCCGGACGCGATGATCGACGGTGTTTTCGCCCGTTCGAGCGCGCCGGCACTGACCACCGAGGGGGTCGCCGTCGTTTGCCCGAGAAAAACGAGCGACGAAGCCTGTGCCGTGCTGGTGATAGCCGCCAGACCAAGCGCTCCAAGGATACGCACCGAAAGCATGACAATTCCCCTTGCCCAAGACGACGGCACCCTAGCCGAGGGCAATTGATGCCGGCTTGCGAGGAAACATTGCATTTTAGCGATTTGCGATTCGCCGACGCCCGGACTTGCTCCGCCGGCGTCGCCGTATTAGGCACCCGCATCCGTGAGGTGACGACAGTGGCTGAAATTTGTGCCGTCGGCGAGGCGATGGAAAGGGCGTTGGCGCTGCTCGAGAGCGGCGATGTCGTCGCCATCCCGACCGAGACCGTTTATGGGCTGGCCGGCGACGCGACCAATGGCGTTGCCGTGGCTCGTATCTTCGAAGCCAAGGGCCGACCTCGCTTCAACCCGCTAATCGCCCATATAGCCGATCCGGCGATGGCCGAGCGCATCGCGCTGTTCGACCCGCTGTCGGAAAGATTGGCGCAGGCATTCTGGCCGGGGCCGCTGACGTTGGTGCTGCCGCAACGGCCCGGCAACGGCATTCATCCGCTGGTCACCGCCGGCCTGGAAACGATCGCGCTGCGCATGCCGAAAGGCTTTGGCGGCGAGCTGATCGCCAGGTTCGGCCGCGCGCTGGCAGCGCCCAGCGCCAATTCCTCGGGCAGGATCAGCGCCACGACGGCCGAAGCCGTGGCCGCCGATCTCGGTCCCCGGATCAAGCTTGTGGTCGACGGCGGCGCGGCGCCGGTCGGGCTGGAATCGACCATCGTCAAGGTCGAAGCTGGAAAGCTGCGGCTGCTGCGGCCGGGCGGGATTGCCGCCGAAGAGATCGAAGCAGTGGCCGGGACAAAGTTGCTGCGCGGCGCTTCGGGCATCGAGGCGCCCGGCATGCTCGCCTCGCACTATGCGCCAGGTGCGGCAGTGCGGCTCAATGCTGCGGAGGTCGCACCGGGCGAAGCCTTGCTGGCCTTCGGCCGCCGCCGTGCCGAAGGCTGGCGCGATGCAGCCGCCCTGCGCAACCTGTCGGAGACCGGCGACCTGCGTGAGGCGGCGAGCAATCTCTTTGCCTACATGCAGGATCTCGATGCCAGCGGTGCCAAAACCATCGCCGTCGAGCCGATCCCGTTCGACGGGCTGGGCGAGGCGATCAACGACCGGCTTTCGCGCGCCGCCGCCCCGCGTGACAAGATCGATCGAGCACCATAGTTTCCACCCATGAACGACATTTCGCCGGATATCGACCCCGCCCTCATCGAGCGCTTTGCAGCCATTGTCGGCGACAAATATGCGCTGCGCGACCAGCAGGACATCGCGCCTTACCTCGCCGAGCGCCGCGGACTTTGGCACGGCAGGACGGCGCTGGTGCTGAGGCCGGGCAGCGTTGACGAGGTTAGCCGCATCATGCGGCTGGCGACCGAAACGGGCACGCCCATCGTGCCGCAAAGCGGCAACACCGGGCTGGTCGGCGCCCAGGTGCCGGACGCTTCCGGCCGCGAGATCGTGCTGTCGCTGTCGCGGCTGAACCGCATTCGCGAGATCGATACCCTGTCCAACACGGTGACGGTCGAAACCGGCGTCATCCTGCAGACGCTGCAGGAAGCGGCCGACGCCGCCGACCGGCTGTTTCCGCTGTCGCTTGCCGCGCAAGGGTCCTGCCAGATCGGCGGCAATCTTTCTTCCAATGCCGGCGGCACCGGCGTGCTCGCCTATGGCAATACGCGTGAGCTCTGCCTCGGCGTCGAAGTGGTGCTGCCGACCGGCGAGGTCTTCGACGATCTGCGCAAGCTGAAAAAGGACAATACCGGTTACGATTTGAAGAACCTGTTCGTCGGCGCGGAGGGCACGCTCGGCATCATTACCGCCGCCGTGCTCAAGCTTTTCCCCAAGCCAAAGGGGCGCGAGGTGGCGTTTGCCGGCCTGTCATCGCCGCAGGCGGCACTCTCGCTGTTCAGCCTGGCGATGGATCGCGCCGGAGCAGCTCTCACCGCCTTCGAGCTGATCGCCCAGAGGCCTTACGACTTCACGCTTCGCCACGCGCAAGGCGTGGTGCGACCCCTGACCGGGGATTGGCCGTGGTATGTGCTGATGCAGATCTCGTCGGGGCGCTCGGCGGAGGATGCAAGGGCACTGATCGAGGAGGTGCTGTCGGCAGGCCTCGAGCAAGGGATCGTCGGCGATGCAGTGATCGCGGCAAGCATTGCCCAGGGCGACGCGTTCTGGAATTTCCGCGAAGTGCTGCCCGAGGCGCAGAAGCCGGAAGGTGCCTCGATCAAACACGACATCTCGGTGCCGGTGGCGTCAATCCCGCCGTTCATCGAAAAGGCCGCCGGCGCCGTGCAATCGGTCAGCCCCGGCGCACGCGTCGTCTGCTTCGGCCATATGGGCGACGGCAACCTGCACTACAACATATCACGGCCGGTCGGCGGCGATGACGAGGCGTTTCTCGGTCTGTACCACGCCATGAACAAGGCCGTGCACGACGTTGTGCGCTCGTTTCACGGCTCGATCTCGGCCGAGCACGGCATCGGCCAGTTGAAGCGGGACGAATTGATCGCGACGGCCCCGCCGATGGCGATCGAGCTGATGCGCAGAGTGAAGGCCGCTTTCGACCCGGCCGGCATTATGAATCCCGGTAAGGTTATCTGATCCTTTCGCTGGCTTGCGCCGGTTCGCATTCCGATAACCATCCGCCCCAGATCAGCAAAATTTAACCGACTTTCTTAAGCGCGGGGATAAGAAGCCCGCGCTAATGTTTCTCCACAACGAGGCTGGGAAAACCGGCCCGGAGAACCGGAAACACCGGCTCTCAGGAGAAACAGGAAAGGCACGATATGAACACTGGACTGAAGCCAGTCTGGGCCGGTCGCAATATGCGCCTCGACCCATTCCGCCTGCCGCAGGTGGTGAGCTACGCCACGCGCGACGACTATGGCGACGTTACCTTCACCATCGACCAGCGCGGCGCGGTTATCCGCCGCACGCTGGAGATGAGCGGCGTGCCGGCGATCATCGCTCTGCCCGCCAACGCATTTCGCGGCGTCGCCGCCCGCGCGATGGAGGATCCGGATGGCAATGTCACAGTGACGCTTGAGCTTCTGCACAACGACCCGATGCTGTCGGTGCCGCTGCTGGTGGCCGACGATCTCGACGATGTCGCCGCCGACTGGCGCGCCTGGGCCGATGCCTACCGCCTGCCGATGCTTCTGATCGAGGCCGACGGCATTGCCCGCACGCTGGAAGAATCGCTTGGCGCCGCCATCAAGGCGCTGCCGGCGCAGGACCGCCGCAAGGGCCGCGTCTCGACCATGCGCCGCCCACGCTTCCTGGCCCGCCGCCGCGCCGGCGACCTCGGCCTCAGGCTGGTCATCGGCGGCGAGGAGCTCATTTCGCGGGAATAGCTACACCAGCGGCTTCAGCGCCACCCAGACCGCGCCGCCGATCAGGCCGAGGAAGATCAGCCAGCCGACCTGGTTGTTCGATCTGAACAGCCTTAGGCACTGGTCCGGATCGTCGATGTCGAGCACGGCAATCTGCCGTGCCATATGGGCGCCGGCGGCGATCAGCCCGGCCAGTGCCGGCACCGGTGCCTGCGCCGAGGCAAAGGCGATGGCGAAGCAGACCAGCGCTCCGCCATAGAGCCCGACGAGCCAGGCCTTGGTATTGTCGCCGAACAGGCGTGCGGTCGAGCGCACGCCGACGATGGCATCGTCTTCCTTGTCCTGATGCGCATAGATCGTGTCGTAGCCGATCACCCACAGGATCGAGCCGATATAGAGCATGACGGCCGGGCCATCGAGATCGCCGAACTCGACCGCCCATCCCATCAGCGCACCCCAGGAAAAAGCAAGGCCGAGAACCAGTTGCGGCCAGTTGGTAAATCGCTTCATGAACGGGTAGATCGCGACGATGACCAGCGAGCCGATGCCGAGCAGGATGGCGAAGCTGTTGAACTGCAAAAGCACGGCGAGCCCGACCAGTGCCTGAACGACGACAAATATCCAGGCCTGCCGGCGCGTGACCTTGCCGGCCGGCAGCGGCCGTGAGCGTGTGCGTTCCACCTGATTGTCGATATCCTCGTCGACCAAATCATTGTAGGTGCAACCGGCACCGCGCATGGCGAACGCGCCAAGAAAAAACAGCAGCAGATACCACGGCGCCGGCAGCAGCGAGAGCAGCGGATCCGTAGTGCGCGGATAGGCGCTCGCGGCAAGTGCAGCCGACCACCAGCATGGCCACAGCAGCAATTGCCAGCCGATCGGCCGGTCCCACCGGGCAAGCTGCGCATAGGGCCACAATCCCCGCGGCAGCGCGCGATAGACCCAGTGGCCGCTCGGCGCATCGGCGACGCGGCCCTGGGCCGCTTTCGACTGGACGGTTTCCATTTTGCTGGAGTGGCAGCAGAGGCGAATGCCGTCAAGCGTGAAGCATGCCCGGCACGCTCGCCACGCGCAATCGCCGCAGGAGCATCCAAATGTCTTGACCCGTCGGGCGGGGCGCAATAGCGCAGTCTTGATCGTGGAACGGTGAGGAATCTGGGCATGCGTGTTTTGCTGATCGGCTCCGGCGGACGAGAACATGCGCTGGCATGGAAGATCGCGGCGTCGCCGCTGCTGACCAAACTCTACGCTGCCCCCGGCAATCCCGGCATCGGCCGCGAAGCCGAGCTGGTGCGGCTCGATATTGCGGATCACGCAGCGGTGGTCCGGTTTTGCCGCGAGAAAGAAATAGACCTCGTCGTGGTCGGGCCGGAAGGGCCGCTGGTCGCCGGCATTGCCGACGATCTGCGCGCCGAGGGCATCCGCGTCTTCGGCCCGTCAAAGGCAGCGGCACGGCTGGAAGGCTCGAAGGGTTTCACCAAGGACCTTTGCGCCAGATATGGCATTCCGACCGCCGCCTATGGCCGCTTCGGCGATCTGGCTTCGGCCAGGGCCTATGTCGAGAAGGCGGGCGCGCCGATCGTCATCAAGGCCGACGGCCTCGCTGCCGGCAAGGGCGTCACCGTCGCCATGATGCTTGACGAGGCGCTGGCCGCGCTCGATGCCTGTTTCGACGGCTCCTTCGGCCAGGCCGGCGCGGAAGTGGTGGTCGAGGAGTTTCTCACCGGCGAAGAGGCAAGTTTCTTCTGCCTTTGCGACGGCACCACCGCACTGCCCTTCGGCACCGCGCAGGACCACAAGCGCGTCGGAGACGGTGACACCGGCCCCAACACCGGCGGCATGGGCGCCTATTCGCCGGCTCCGGTAATGACGCCGGAGATCATTGACCGCACCATGCGCGAGATCGTCGAGCCGACCATGCGCGGCATGGCTGAAACAGGCGCACCGTTTTCCGGCGTGCTGTTTGCCGGGCTGATGATCACTGACAAGGGGCCGAAGCTGATCGAATACAACACCCGTTTCGGCGACCCGGAATGCCAGGTGCTGATGATGCGGCTGAAGGACGATCTCCTGGTCCTGCTCAACGCCGCCGCCGACGGCCAGCTGGCGCACACCTCGGTGCGCTGGCGCGACGAAGCGGCGCTCACCGTGGTGATGGCAGCCAGGGGTTATCCCGGCACGCCGGAAAAGGGCTCGGTCATTCGCGGCGTCGAGGCGGCGGCAGGTGACGGTGTCGAGATATTTCATGCCGGCACCGCCATCAACGGCGGCGCACTCGTCGCCAATGACGGCCGCGTGCTCAACGTCACGGCGACCGGCCGCACCGTCGGCGAGGCGCAGAAGAAGGCTTACGCCGCGCTCGACCGGATCGACTGGCCACAAGGCTTTTGCCGCCGCGACATTGGCTGGCTGGCGGTGGCGCGCGAGCAGGCGAATTGACGCTTCAGGCGGCCCTCAGCCTCAGCGCAGGCCGCGGTCGAATCCGGTCGAGACGCTGCTGACCGCATCGGCGGTGGGGGCAATTCCAGACACCGATGCCAGGCGCTCTTCGTTTCGCGTCCAGGCAACATATTCGGCAATCCCGCGCGGAAGGCTCAGCGCCGCCTTCGCCGCAGGCATTTGAAAGCCGCTGCTGAACCTGGCCAGGCGCGCCCTGAATACCGCGACCATCTCCTCGAAGCTTGCTGGCGTCACGCTAGCATAAGTGATGGCGCCGCCGGCGAGCCCGGCTTCGCGTGAGAGCGGCACCGGTATCGAGGCGAGGTAATCCGGCTGCACGTCGATCAGGCCGCCGAACGGCCATTGCGCGAGCAATTCCGTCGCGTTCATCGGCGCGACGTTGACGTCGATGTCGTTGGGCGTGCCCGCAACCCTGTAAGGACAGCGGAACCGGCCACAATTTGCCCGCGCCGAAAACTGCCAAAGCGCATAGCCTTGCCAATTGCCCATTGGAAAATGCACGTCGATGTCGGGCTTGTAGCGCGCGTACCACAGCGGCAGCCGCGACAGCAGCCGGTATTTGTACTTGTTGTCGGCGATATGCCTGGCGGTTGTTCCATTGGTGTAGAGCACCGGGAAGCGGCCAAGCCGCCGATGCACCTGGCGGACGAATTCCTCGGCGTCGTCGAGCGACATCCACTGCGTCGGGTCGTCGTCCTCGATGTCGAGGGCAAGCAGGTCGTCCGGCCCGGGTTCGGCGAAATCGATGAAATGATTGGCCTGGCCGACCGGATTGCCGGGACGGGCGAGGTGATAGGCGCCCCATTTCAAGCCAAGCGCCTTGGCCACGACCTTGCGCGTCTGGAACAGCTCGCGCGCCACCGCATGGCGCTTCCAAAGCGTCTTGCAGAGCCGTACCTCGGTCTCGTCGCCGAAACAGAAATAGGGTGGCGGCATGCCGTCGGACGCCTTGTTGATGAAGCCGACAAGGCGCTTGTCGGTAGCAAGCTCTGCCCAGTCGATGGAATTGTATTCGTAGGCGTCGACGACCAGTGCCCGGTCGGCATCCTTCCACGGTTCGGAGAAATCCGAGGCCTTTGCCGGCGTCAGCGTCAAGGTCACGGCCGCGACGAGGAGAAGCGCTGAGCGGACAAGAGGGTGCGCCGGCGTTTTCAAACAGCAGGTCCTTGCTGGCCAAAGCCCAATCCTGAACCGCCATGGTTAAGGAAATGCTTTCGGCTGCGGCCCGCGGATGACACGGCTCGGACAGCTTCTCCGTCGATGGTTTTGATCGTCGTCAATGGCGAGAGGGGATTTGAAACGGGTCGGGCGCCGGCACTTGCGGCAGCGTCCCCTCGGCCTCGCGCTTGCGATGATGGGCCAGCGAGCATTGTGGCGAACACAGAATGCCGCGATCCGACCAATAGGATGCGCCGTTCTCGATCTTACCTTCATGATAGCAAAAACCGGCCGCCCGGTAGGGCAGGCCGCATTCGATGCAGCGATAGGCGTCAGGTCTGGCGAGCACGGGCGGTCCGATCCGGTATTCTTGATTCCGCCGGTCGAACGTGTCCGGCTTTGCCGAATTTAGCCTGCGTCGCAGCAATTGCAAAATCTGCGTGACAAAGTTTGACGTTTACGTAAAAAGAACATGGACAGGGAAGCCCGAAAGCAGATGGTTTTGCCTCGGCACGGGTCTTAAGTTGACCTGCCGGACTGCGGGGGGCCGGACTGAGGAGGGCCGGACTGAGGAGGAGCGAACGGCATGTATCGGGCACCGGTCGAGGAAATTGCCTTCACGCTGAAGCATGTCGCCGGCTTGAAGCCGGCGCTTGATGCCGGCACTTTTGGCGAATTCGGCGAAGACCTCGTCGATGCCATTCTGGCGGAAGCCGGGCGTTTCGCCGGTGAGGAGGTGGCGCCGCTCTACAAGATCGGCGACCAGCAAGGCGCGGTGCTCAACGGCGCTGCCGTCAAGACGCCACCCGGCTGGAAGGAACTTTATCGCCGCTGGATCGACGGCGGCTGGAATGCCCTGTCGGCGCCGGAAGCGTATGGCGGCCAGGCACTGCCGACCATGCTCGGCGTCGCCGCGCTCGAAATGTGGAACTCGGCTGCAATGGCATTCGGCATCGGTCCGACGCTGACGATGGGCGCGGTCGAAGCACTCGACAAGCATGGCTCGCAGGCGCTCAAAGCCAAATATCTGGAAAAGCTTGTCTCCGGCCAGTGGATGGGCACGATGAACCTGACCGAGCCTCAGGCCGGCTCGGACCTGAATGCGTTGCGCGCCCGTGCCGAGCCGGCCGGCGACGGCACCTACCGCATCTTTGGGCAAAAGATCTTCATCACCTATGGCGAGCACGATTTCACCGACAACATTATCCATCTGGTGCTGGCGCGGCTGCCGGACGCGCCGGCCGGCACGCGCGGCCTTTCGTTGTTCCTGGTGCCGAAATTCCTGGTCGGCGACGATGGCGCGCTGGGCGGGCGCAATGACGTCTTCTGCTCCGGGCTGGAGCACAAATTGGGCATCCACGCTTCGCCGACCTGCACGATGATCTATGGCGATGGGTTCGAAGGCACCACGCCCGGCGCGATTGGCTGGCTGGTCGGCGAGGAGAACAAAGGCCTCGCCTGCATGTTCACCATGATGAACAATGCGCGCCTTGCCGTCGGCATTCAGGGCGTCGCGGTTGCCGAGGCGGCGACGCAGAACGCGCTCGCCTATGCCAATGATCGCCGGCAAGGCAAGGCGGCAAGCTATCGCGGTGCCGGCATGGCGCCGATCGTGCATCACCCCGACATACAGCGCAGTCTCCTGACCATGAAGGCGCTGACCCAGATTGCCCGCGCCATCTGCTATTCCTGCGCCCACGCCATCGATCTCGCGTCGGAGAGCGAAGATGCAAAGCACTGGCAGGAGCGCGCCAATCTTTTGACGCCGCTGGCCAAGGCGTTTTCCACCGATGTCGGCGTCGAGGTCGCCTCGCTCGGCCTGCAGGTGCATGGCGGCATGGGTTTCATCGAGGAGACAGGGGCCGCAGCACTTTATCGCGACGCGCGCATTGCGCCCATTTACGAAGGCACCAATGGCATCCAGGCGATCGATCTGGTGATGCGCAAACTGCCGCTTGGCGGCGGTCAGCATGTGCATGGCTACATCGCCGAGCTCAAGGCCGTCGCCAATGCGGTGCGAACGTCGAATGTTGAGGGCTTCGGCCGCACCGCCGATCGCCTCGATCAGGCGCTCGACGACCTGTCACAGGCGACCCGTTTCCTGCAAGACCTGCTCGACCAAGGCCGTTCGGACGAGGCGCTGGCCGGCGCGACACCTTATCTCAGGCTGATCTCGCTTGCCGCGGGCGGCGTCTATCTGGCGCGCGGCGCGCTTGCCGATCAAAGCCGCATCGCGCTTTGCCGCTTCTTCGCCGAGAACCTGCTGGGCGAGGTGGATGCCCTGAGGGAGCGCGTCGTCGGCGGCGCCGAAAGCCTCGCGGTTGCCGGCAAGGCGCTGATTTCAGCCTGACGTTCGCAACGTGCCGAAATTCACAAAGGATCGATCCGTGACAGACCACATCCTCGTCGAGCGCCAGGGCGCCATCCAGATCATCCGCATCAACCGTCCGGAGAAGAAGAATGCGCTGACCCGCGCTATGTACGCGACCATGTCGGCGGCTCTTACCGGCGGCGACGCCGATCCGGCGATCCGCGTCCATGTCTTTCTCGGCGTGCCCGGCGCCTTTTCGTCCGGCAACGACCTTGCCGATTTCATGGTTGTTGCCTTAGGCGGCGACGGCGGCTCCGAAGTCTGGGATTTCCTGATGGCGCTGGCCAAAGTGGAAAAGCCGATGGTTTCCGGCGTCGACGGCATTGCGGTTGGCATCGGCACCACGCTCAACCTGCATTGCGACCTGACCTTCGCCACGCCGCGCACGGTGTTCCGGACACCCTTCGTCGATCTCGGCCTGGTGCCAGAGGCAGGTTCGAGCCTGCTCGCACCGCAGATCCTCGGCCGGCAAGGCGCCTTCGCGCTGCTTGGCCTTGGCGAGGGCTTTTCGGCCGAGCGCGCGAAGGCCGCCGGGCTGATCTACGAGATGGTCGAGGAAGAGGCCCTCGAAGCATCGGTGTTGGCGGCCGCCGGCCAGATCGCGGCCAAACCGCCGCAAGCCCTGAAGATTGCGCGCGATCTGATGCGTGGCTCGCGCGACGACCTTGTCGACCGCATCGGCCAGGAGAGCGAGCATTTCCGCGAGCGGCTAAAGTCCGACGAGGCCCGCGCAGCCTTGACCGCCTTCATGACCAGGAAAAAAGCCGGCTAGACCTTCTGGCCTTGTATCCCATCGTGGACCCGTCGGCAGCAGCCGGCGGGTTCTCACCACGATTTCTTTGTCACATCGCCATTTTTTTACATTCGGCCTGAGCCTTTGCCGAAGACGTATCGATCATGAATGTCTTGCCTTTGGCGTCGGTCATCAACATCATGCAATGCTTGATCGGTTTCGCCATTTTCATCATCTCGGCGCTCATCTTCGAGTCGGGCATCATGGTGCCCATATGCCCATCGGGCATGATCGCCATGACCTCCCCACCCTTCATCATCGTCATTGTCCCCATCGCGTCCTCCGCAAAGGCCTGCGAAGCAAAAAGGCCGACGAGACCGGCCATCGTGACCAACCTGAGTGAATGCATTGCGTCCTCCTGAATTTGCGCCTGCGGCGCGTTGAGCCCCTTTCATGGTTCGTCCCCGCAAGCTGGAACGTTTCACGCACACGAGATCGTGATAGTGAGGGTGGAAACGGAGGGATCTCCAGTCCATCGCCACTGTGATTTTGAGCGGTTAGCAGCGGCGCAGAATTACAGCTCTATAGTGATCCTTCGCGCCGGCCGGACATCTCCCCACTGGGGTGTCCCCACTCTCATGATTGCTGACAATGGCCTTTGACATAAGCTGCAGCCCGCCGATCCGATCGGCGGTCGAGGCACTTGTACGGCGGATATGAGGTGCAAGAGGCGGGA
>NZ_JAMYUP010000037.1:0-53537 GCF_040323155.1 Mesorhizobium sp. M0060 | reverse complement strand
TGGGCCTCCTCCCGCCAACGGGCGCCCGCCGGCGGTGCGGCGCCATTTGCCCCCGGGGCGCCCGGCCGCCCCTCCCCCCACCCGCCCTCTCCCCCCCCGGCCCTTCCCCCCCGCCCCGACATCGATGGCAGCGGCGTCGCCGATATCCTCTATCTCGGGGCTGATGGCGCGCGCTTCTGGTTCAACCTGTCAGGCAATGGCTGGGGCGCCGAAAACGCCATTCCAGGTTTTCCGGTCGATGACAGGGCGTCATCCGTATCGGTGACGGACCTTCTGGGCAACGGTACCGCCTGCCTAGTCTGGGTTTCTCCGCTGCCCGACGCGGCGGAGAGGCCGCTCCGCTATGTCAGCCTGATGGCCAACGGTAAGCCGCACCTGCTAGTTGCTATGCGCAATAATCTCGGTGCCGAGACCCGGATAGCATATGCGCCATCGACCTATTTCTATCTGCGCGACAAGCAGGACGGCCGGCCATGGCTGACCAGGCTGCCCTTTCCAGTGCAGGTCGTCGAACGGGTGGAGACCTGGGACCACATCAGCCGCAACCGTTTCGTCACCCGCTATGCCTATCACCATGGGTATTTTGACGGTGTCGAGCGGGAATTCCGCGGCTTCGGCATGGTCGAGCAGTGGGACACCGAGGCGTTTTCGCTGCTCAGCGCGGCGGGCACGCTCGATCCGGCAGAGAATATCGACGCCGCCTCGCACGTGCCGCCCGCTTACACACGGACATGGTTCCATACCGGTATTTTCCTCGGCCGCAACCGCATCTCCTCCTTCTTCGCCGGTCTTCTCGATCCGGTCCACAAGGGCGAATACTTTCGCCAGCCGGGACTGGACGATGCCGCGGCCCGCGCGTTTCTGCTCGACGATACCGTTCTTCCCGATGGCCTGGACGTCGACGAGGAGCGCGAAGCCTGCCGTGCGTTGCGCGGTTCGATGCTGCGCCAGGAGACCTACGCTCTGGATGGAACCGCGCGCGCCGACATCCCCTATCTGATCGTCGAACAGAATTTCACAGTCTCATTCGTCCAGCCACGCGTGGCCAACCGCCATGCGGTGTTCTTCGTCCACCCGCGCGAAGCCCTGTCCTACGCGTCGGAGCGCGATCCGGCCGATCCCCGCCTCACGCACCGACTGACGCTGCAGGTCGACGCCTACGGCACGGTGCTGAAAAACGCCACCATCACCTATCCGCGCCGTCAGCCGGACGCGGCGCTCGACCCTTCCGACGAGGCCGTTCAGGCGCAAATTGCAATAGTCGCAACCGACAATGCTGTCACTAACGCGGTCGACGAGGAGCGCAATCATCGCAAGCCGGCGGTGTTCGACACGCGCGCCTACGAAATCACCGGTTTGGGGCCGAAGCCGGGCAGCATGCGCATCCTCTTCGAAGACATGTGGCAGGCACTCACCGATGCCCAACCCCTCGCCTTTGAGGAAAAGCCCAATGCCGCGACGCTGCAAAAACGACTTCTTTCGAGAAAACGCAGCCTGTTCAGGCGCGACGACCTCGAGGCGGCGCTGGCGCCCGGCCTGTTGCAGCCGCTCGCGCTGCCCTTCTCGGAGCACCGCCTGGCGCTGACGCCCGGTCTGGCAAGCGGTGTCTACGGCGCCAAGATCAGCGATCCGATCCTGGCCCAATACGGCTACGTCCGCATCGACGGCGACGACGGCTGGTGGGCGCCTTCCGGGCGCATCTTCTATTCCAAGGACCGTTCGGACAGCGCGGCGGCGGAACGTGCCATCGCGCGCGCGCATTTCTTCCTGCCCCGTCGCTTTCACGGCCCGCTCGACACCGATGCGGTGCCCTCGCAGATCACCGTCACCTTTGACGAGCACGACCTTCTGGTGATCGAGACGAAGGACGCGGTTGGCAATCTGATCACCGCCGGCTCGCGCAACCCCGACGATAGCCTCGCCAGCCACGGCAATGACTACCGCGTCCTGCAGCCACGGCTGGTGATGGACGCCAATCGCAACCGCTCGGCAGTGGTCTTCAATGCGCTCGGCCTGATCGCCGGCACCGCCGTGATGGGCAAGCCGCCGCCCGCGCAGGCGGAAGGCGATACGCTCGACGGCTTCGACACCGACCCGCCGGAGGACCAGTGCCTTGAGCATATCGCCGCGCCGCTGGCCGCGCCGCAAGCCATGCTGCTGCGGGCGACGGTCCGCACCGTCTACGATTTCTTCGCCTATCAGAGAACCAGGACCTCGCAAGCCCCGCAGCCGGCCGTGTCCTGCACGCTGTCGCGGGAAACGCATGACAGCGACGCACCGGCCGGTGCAACCCGCTTCCAGCATGCCTTGACCTATTCGGACGGCTTCGGCCGCGAGATCCAGAAGAAAGTCCTGGCCGAGCCCGGACCGGTGCCTCTTCACGATGCGGCAGGCGCGATCGTCACCGGTCCGGACGGGCAGACGGTGATGACGGCGGAGCCCGTCGACCCGCGCTGGATCGGCAGCGGCTGGGCCTTTTACAACAACAAGGGCATGCCCATTCGCCAATACGAGCCGTTCTTCACCCCCTCCGGCACTTTCGAATTCGGCACGCGCATAGGCGTGTCCTCGACCCGGTTCTACGATCCTCTGGGCCGGGTTGTCGGCGCCCTTCATCCCGACCACACCTGGGAAAAGACGGTGTTCGGAGCATGGCGGCAGGAAAAATGGGATACCGCTGACACATGCCTCGTCGATGATCCCAGTGCCGACCCGGACTGCGGCGCCTATTTCGAACGGCTGCACCAGGTCGACTATCTGCCGACATGGCGTGGCCGCCGGGCCGACGGTAGCCTCGGCCCTGACGAGGCAAAAGCCGCCGCCAAATCAGCGATTCATGCCGGAACGCCAGAGGTGGTGCATCTCAATCCGCTGGGGCGCATCTTCCTGACGAACGTCCGCAACCGTTTTACGATGAGCGACGCCCCGGCTGGCAGCCCGCCGGTCGAGACAGTTGCCGCTACGCGTATTGCCCGCGACATCACCGGTAATCTGCTCGGCGTGACAGACGCCGCCGGTCGTGTGGTCGCCCGCTACGACCACGACATGCTGGGCACACGCATCCATCAGGCTAGCATGGAGGCGGGCCAGGACTGGATGCTAAGCGACGCGACCGGCGCTCAGGTCTTGAGCTGGAACAGCCGGGGGTTCCGCGTGCGGATCGCCACCGACCCAGCGGGCAGGCCCATTGGCACCTTTGTAAGCCAGAACGACGCAGCGGAAATGCTGGTCGCGGCCCAGCTTTACGGCGAAGCGCTTGCCGATGGACAGACTGGCAACCGGCGTGGAAAACTGGTGGAGCAGCGTGACCAGGTCGGGCTGCTGCGCAACGAAGGCTACGATTTCAAGGGCAATTTGCTCTCGGCCGCCCGACAACTCGCGACTGACTACAAAAACACAATGGACTGGTCTGGCGCCGTGGCACTCGACCCGGCGGCGCACCGTGTCGCGACGGTTTACGACGCGCTCAATCGGGTCGTGGCTAGCACTATGCCGGACGGCAGCATCTTGCGTCCGGGCTATAATGAAGGCGGGCTTCTCGAACGCGTCGACGCCAATTTGCGCGGGGCAGTCGCCGAGGGCAGCCCAGTCTGGACGCCGTTCGTGATCAACATCGACTATGATGCTAAGGCCCAGCGCCAGCGCATCGACTACGGCAACGGCGTCGCCACCCTTTACGTCTACGATCCGCTGACCTTCCGCCTGCTGCACCTGCAGACGATCCGCAGCGCCGCGGCATTTCCGCAGGATTGTCCTGTAGCGGCGCAACCGGGTTGGCCGGGTTGTGATGTCCAGAACCTGCACTATGTCTACGATGCCGTCGGCAACATCACGCACATCCGCGACGACGCCCAGCAGACTGTCTATTTCCGCAACAAGAGAGTCGAGCCGAGCTCCGACTACACATATGACGCGCTTTATCGACTGATCGAGGCGACTGGGCGCGAGCATCTTGGCCAGGTCGGCGGCTCGCCGATACCCAGTTCATACAATGACATGGCGCGCGTTGGTCTCCCTCACCCCGGCGACGGCGCCGCACTTGGACGGTACCTGGAGCGCTACGTCTACGACAAGGTCGGCAATTTCCTTGAGATGCAGCATCGCGGCACCGACCCGCTCGCTCCAGGATGGACGCGCACCTATGTCTACGAGGAGGCTAGTCTTCTGGAGCCGGGCAAAACAAGCAACCGGCTCACCAGAACCTCGCTTGGTGCGGGTTCTGACGAGACCTACAGCGTCGGGAGCGACGGCTATGACGCCCATGGCAACATGCTGCGCATGCCGCATCTTGCCGAAATGCGATGGGACTATGCCGAGCAGCTCAGAATGACCCGCCGGCAATCGCTCGGTCCGCAGGACATACCGGGATCGGCGGCCGCGGGACAAAGAACCTGGTATGTCTACGACGGCGCGGGCAAGCGCGCCCGCAAGGTCACAGAGAATGCCAACGGCAGCGTCAAGGAGGAACGTCTCTACCTCGGCGGTTTCGAGATCTACCGCAGCTTCGGCGCCAACGCCCTCACGCGCGAGACTCTGCATATCGAAGACGGTACGCGGCGCATTGCACTGGTCGAGACGCGCACCGACCGCCCGCACCCGAAGGGGCTGGTCCGTTATCAACTCGCCAATCATCTCGGCACAGCGAGCCTGGAGCTCGATGCCACCGCCATAGTCATTTCCTACGAGGAATACACGCCTTTCGGCAGCTCCTCCTACCAGGCCGTGGACGGCCAGCTCGCGTCGCCGAAAAGATATCGCTTTATTGGCAAGGAGCGCGACGAGGAGAGCGGGCTCTATTATCACGGTGCCCGCTATTACTCGCCGTGGCTCGGACGATGGACCAGTTGCGACCCGGCCGGGTTGAAAGGCGGCATCGACCTGTTTGTCTATGCGCTCTGCAATCCGGTCGTGCTGCTCGATCCGACCGGGAACGAACCGCAGCGCTGTTCGGTCTGCCTGCCGCCCGGCACGATCAAGGTCGAGACCGAGATGCGGATCGTCAAGACCGGCAAGCTTACCAAGACAACTGAATATATTTTCCCGACAGAGGAACCCAAGAAGGACGACTGGTCTGCGCCCTATCAATTTCACTATGGAGACCCGCCTCCGGAAGACCCTGCCAAGGTCGCGGCCGAGGAAAAGGCCTCGCGGGAAGCGCTGGTCGAATCTTATCGACTTGCCGCGCAAGCACTCGCGACCCGGACCGTGGAACGTTACGAGGCGATCAAGGGCGGTGGCGCCCTGATAGGCGCCGGAGCGGTTGGAATTTATCTGCTACCTGAATTGATGGCGCTGATTCCGGCAAAGGGCTGGTTTGCCCTCAGCCTGTTTCAGCTTGCGCAGGCTGAAGACGAAAACGACCCGAATTTCGTGTTCGGGGTTCTGGGGGTCGCCGCAGGGACCAGCAGCCTGGCTTCCGAATTGGAGGCGGCCGGGCCCAAGGCAACTCCCAAGCGCTCCACCTCCACTGCCAAGTCGCGCGTGACCAGCGCTGAGGTCGAAGAAGCTCTCAAGGAAGCCGCGGAGGAGGCCTCGAAAACCACGCTCTACCATTTCGGAGACATCGAAGGTGGACTCACGCCGGGCAGGAATTTCTCTACGACGCCCGATTCCGAATATGCGGAAGAATTCATCCGCATGCACGGAGGAAAAGTGAATAAGTTTCAGGTGCCAACGTCAAGACTGAAAGAGTTAAAGGACGCCGGCAGCATAGAATACTTGAATGATTCCATAAGGGGAACGGGAATAAGCGGGCCCGAAATCCGGTTCAAGGGCACGCGTATGGACGAAACACTTGCCAAGGAAATGAACAGCTATCGTGTCGAGTAGGCGCTTGGCTTCGAAAAAGGTCAAAATCCGCCGTTTCGACGCATGCAGAAGCTAGGAAACCAGTTGCAGAGGGAGGTCCAGATGCCCAAGACTCCATCCCGGTTGAAAATCGCCGCTGCGGGCGCGAAAGTCGAAGGTCTTGAAACCGCGCTTGGATTCCTGCTCGAACGCAAGGTCATCCTGCCGCATGATGACGCCCGCCGTCAGCAGCTCCTGACCACGCTGTCGGGTGACGAGGGCACTCCCGCCTATCAGGCCGCGGCGCAGGAAGTGGTCGATGCCTTCCAGCGCGAACGCTCGCTCGCCTCTGGCGGCGGCGCTGATCCGGCGACGGTCGCCGCGCTAAACGGGTTTCTTCCCCACGCCGCCGATGCCGGCCGGCCGGCGCTGGCCTTTACCGCCAACCCGACGCGGACCGATATCGGCAACCTGCAGCAGGCATTGCGCAAGCTCGACCTGACTGTCGCGCCCGACGAACTGAAGAGCCGCACCATCGGAGGATCGACGACCGAGGCGATCAAGAAATTCCAGCGGGATCAGGGCTTGGCGGCGACCGGCGCGTTTTCGTCGGAAACCATCGAACGCATGAAGGTCGAGGTCGACCACCGTTTCTTCGCCACGAGCAAGGGGCGCGTCGAGCGATTGCAGACCTTGCTTGGACGGCTCGGCCGGGGCATCGACCGGGGTGAGCAACAGGCGCGCACGCTCGGCCCCTCGACCGAAGCCGCCATCAAGGCCTTTCAGACCGCGGCGGGCCTGGTGCCTGATGGCCGTCTCAACGACGCTGTGGTGGCCGGAATGCAGACCGCGGCGCTGAAAGCCCAGCTCGCGGTCAAAACGCAAGTTGGCTACGTCCAGCGCAAGATCCTCAGGGCGGCGAAAGTCGCCAAGATCGACGGCGCGATTGAACCCGCCGAAATCAAGGCCAAGCAGCTCGGCCCCAGCGCTAAGGCTTTGGTCCAGAAGCTGCAGGCGAAGTACCGCCTAAACCCGAACGGCGAGATCGATGTCGCCACCCTTGAAAAGCTCGATTCCATCGCCGCCAGCCGCACCGCGCCGGTTAGCACGGTCAAGGTGCGCACCGCGCAGAACCTCGTCTCGGTCAAGCGCGCGCTGCGTCTCAACATGACAAACAAATACGTGCCCGACCTGCAAAAGGCGCTGGCCTTCGCGGGCCAAGCGATCGATGTCGAGGAACTGAAGGCAGGATCATTCGGGCGCACCACCAGGGATGCCGTCATCGCCTTCCAGAAGCTGAATCGGCTGCCCGTGACCGGGCACGCGGACGGCAAGACCTTGCGCAGCCTCAATAAGGCGATCGCTGCCGCGAACCCTTCGGCGGCCGCCGCGTACCCGAACCGTATCCGCGGCTCAGTCCGCGACGAGCTTTGGCGTGGCCGCGCCGGCGTGGCGGTGCAGATCTGGGAAATGCCGCTGCGCGGCGAAGGGCAGAAGCTCGCCGAGCGGCCGTCCCTCCCGAACGGCTTCTTCGATATCCCTTATACCACGCCGCGCGACCCGAATTCCGGCCAGGCTAAAACGGGGTTCCAGCTCGAGACCCGCTTTGTCGACGGAAACGGGACGCTGCTCGGCACCAAGCGCCTATTCAATCCGACGCAGATCGCCTGGGCTAATTTCACCCAAGGAGACTTGCCTTATCGCGGACCATCGGAATTCGAATTGCGCATGGCTACGGCATCAAAGTGCCTCGGCGCCGTCTCCATCACCGACCTCCGGGAAACGGAAAACACTCACGAGGTGACGCAGCTGGCGCTGAATGCCGCCCTGTCCCAGGATGACGTCATGCGGCTGCTTCTGTCGGCCCGCGCCGCAGGCCGGGTCGCCAACGCCACGATCACGGCGCCGGTCTTCTATGCTTTCATTCGTCAGAACCTGCCGCCCAGCCTGCCGGGCGAACTGCTTGCGGCCACCAACGAATGGGAGCTCATCGACCAGATCGTCGATCAAGCGATCAGCGGCATCGCCTTCATGCAGCCGGAACTGCAGGCCGACGCGCTTGCCAACGCGGCGAAGGAAAACTTCATACCGATCGAGGTCTCGCGCAATAAGGACGCAGTGCTGAAGGCGCTCGCCGCGCTCGCCCAGTCCTTCGCGCTGGAAAAGCCGCTGCTCGCCGGCAACGGCAGCCTGCAGACCCTTCTGCAAGTATCGAACGTTCCAGTCGCGAGCTATGCGGAGGTCGCTAAGACCTTCGTCAAGCATCAGCAACTGGAAGACGGTTTTTGGGAGGAAATGACGACGCGCTCCGCCGATTTCGGCGGGCCGGAGGCGGTGAAGGACTTTCACGCCACCACGCAGATCGGCGAGGTGACGAAGAATTTTACCCCGATCCTCACCGCCCTTAAGGCTAAGATCGACAATCCGGCCGACGCCCAGCTCAAGAGCCCCCGCGACCTCGCCAAACTCGGCCCGGCCGACTGGAAGGCGATCATCACCAGCAATGGCGGCGCCGTGCCGCCCAACACGGACGGCGCCACCGAACAGGACAAAATTGATATTTACGCCGCGACTTTGGTCAACCAGAGCGAGCGCCTTTTCCCGGATGTCGCCCTGGTCGCCGAGATCGCACGCAGCAATGAAAACAGCCTGCAGCACATCGTGGCCATCGAAACGCTTGTCGACAGCAATCCGGACCTCAACCTGCGCAACGACAATCTCGACAGTTATGTGGCGACCCGCAACCTCGCTCTGGATGAGAACGTCATGGTCGAAGCCCGGGCATTGCAGCGCGTCCATCGCCTTGCGCCCTCCAGCACCATCGCGCGTGCTCTTCTGGACGAGAAGATTCACCATTCGGCCGAGATCATGTCGCTCGGCAAGGAACGCTTCGTCGAAAAAATGAAAGTGCGCGGCATCGACCAGAAGGCCGCGCTGACCGTCTATTCCTATGCCGAATTCCAGTACGGCCATATCATGATGCGGCTCGGCGAGCTGCGTAACGAACTACGCAATACTGACCCGTCGGTTCTGAACACCAAGCCGATGACAGTCGAGGAACAGCAGGCCCTGCTCGGCAATATTCCGAACCTCGAAACTCTGTTCGGCTCGCTCGACTATTGCGACTGCGAGCACTGCCAGTCCGTCTACGGACCGGCCGCCTATCTCGCTGACGTGCTGCGGTTCCTGGACGCCCACCCCTCAGAAACGGCCAACCGCACGGTGCGCGACATCCTATTCGACCGCCGGCCCGACCTTGGCAATGTGAAGCTCAACTGCATCAATTCCGAAACGCCGCTGCCTTATATCGACCTCGTCTGCGAGGTGCTGGAAAACGCCGTCGAGGCGCCGGCGGCAAATGCCAATTTCTCCTTCCAGACCAATTTGACCGCCGAGGAGCTGCGCGCCTATCCGGAGAACCAGCGCGCGATGGCCTATGACGTGCTGAGGGCGGCGAAGTTCCCGGTGTCAGGCACGTTCGATCTCTGGCAGGAGGAAGCGCGAACCTTCCTCGGCCATCTCGGCGTGGATCGGCACGATCTAATGCGCACCTTCCAGACAGGTGCCGGCGCGGCGGCAGTGCCGTCCGAGACAAGCATTGCCGGGGAATTCTTCGGCTTGAATTCGCAGGACACCGGGCTGGTGGTCCAGCCGAAACCCGCCCAGGCCGACCAGGACGTCTTCTTCGGGTTCGACACGTCGCGCGCGAAGATTCCGGTGCTAGAGTTCCTACAGAACACAGGGCTCGACTATGTCGAGCTGCTCGACCTCCTGTCGGTCAAATGGGTCAATCCCGCTGGTGACGCCAATCCGATCCAGATCGAGCGCCCGTCCGACACATGCGGGCTGGACAAGCAGTCGCTGCTCAACCTTACGCCGGCTCGTTTCGACCGTATCCACCGGCTGATCCGGTTCTGGCGTCACACCCCCTGGGCGCTTTGGGAACTCGATCTGCTGCTGCGGCAAAGTGCTGGCAGCGACGAACTCGACGGCACCGCCCTTGCCCGCCTGATGGCCGTGCGCCAGGTGCAGGACCGGTTTGTGATCTCGGCCGAAGTGGCCGCTGCCTTGTATGCGCCGATCAACACCGAGGCGCGCGCGGCGGCAACGCACCCGCCGCGCCGCCTGCGCCCGCTTTACGACCTGCTGTTCCAGAGCACGGCCATCACCAATCCGGTGAATTCGAAATTCGCGCTACCGCTTTCAGGCGCCGATCCATTGACGCCGGAGAGCGCGACATTGCTCGCAGCACTGTCGCTGGGCGAAGACGATCTGGTCCAGCTCGTCAAACTAACTGACGGAAAACTTACGCTGGACAATCTGTCTTTGCTATTCCGGCACGCCGAGTTGGTGCGCGGCATGCGCGTCTCCGTCCAGGAACTTCTGTCTCTGTTCGACCTCATTGGACCGGGCGCGGCAAGCCCATTTGCCTCGCCAAGTGACACGCTAGCCTTCGTCGAGCAGGCCCGGCGACTGCTTGGATCCGGCGTGTCTATCGGCGAACTCGAGTATCTTTTCACTTACCGTCCGGATTCGCCCTATGGATTGCGCGATGACGTCATTGCCCAGAACATCGATGCATTGCGCGAAACGTTGCGCGCGGTCCAGGCTGGACAAGCGAAGGGTGCCGCTATCACCCATGCGGCGACGGTGTTCGGACTGACCGACGATCAGGCCAAGGTGCTGCTGGAGAATTTGACATTCGGCGCAGACCTCCTGGCAAGCGGCGCCGACGCTGCCCTGATGGAAAAGGACGCAAACAGCAAATACGTCAAAGCCGCCAGCGAGGCGAATTTCCCAGCGCTATACAAGGCCTACCAGCAGCTGCACAAGGCCTCGATGATCGTCGCGCGTAACGGCATCGCAGCGTCTAATCTGGATTGGCTGATGAGCCGCTTTACGGGGCTCGGCGGGCTCGATTGGAACAAGCTTCCCGTCGACGCGGCACCGGCAGCCTCGCTCATCGGACCGTGGGTCGCACTTTCGCAATGGCTCGCCGTGTTATCGCAGTTCCCGCAGCCCGAGGGGGTGACGCTCACGAAAATTTTCGACGGCGCGGCCGATGCTGTCACCAGCGTCGAAACGTTGCGTGACGAGATCTCCAAACTAACCACGTGGAATGTCGACGACCTCAAAACGTTCGACGGCGGCAACAAAGCCGGCTACGCCATCATCGGCACCTTCGTCGACCTCGTCGAACGCTTCCGCGTGCTGAAGCGCTGCGGCGTTTCCGCGACCGTCGCGCTCGGCTGGGCCGCCCGCGACAACGATGCCGCGCAGTTCGCCACCGCGCAGCAGGTCCGCCAGGCCGGCAAGTCGAAATATGATCCGGTGACCTGGCTCGATAAGCTTGCGCCGCTGCAGGACGCCTTGCGGGAGAAGAAGCGGACGGCGCTGACCATGCACCTGATCCAGTTTTCCAGCCGCACCGCGCTGCCAGCGATCACAGTAAACGGCAAGCAGTATGCCAATCCGAAACGCTGGCGCGACACCAACGCCCTGCTCGGCTACTTCCTCATCGACGTCGAGATGGGCTCGCTCCAGCTCACCTCGCGCATCAAGCAGGCGATCGGCTCGGCGCAGATGTTCGTGCAGCGCTGCTTCCTCAATCTCGAACAGCCTTTCGTCCAGGTCTCGCGCGCCGAACAGGCCGACACTGTCTCGCTGAACAGCTGGCGGCAATGGAAATGGATGAAGAGCTACCGTATTTGGGAAGCCAACCGGAAGGTCTTCCTCTACCCCGAAAACTGGATCGAGCCCGAACTTCGCGACGACAAGTCGCCCTTCTTCAAGGAGTTCGAGAGCGCTCTGATGCAGAGCGACATGACGAACGACAACGCCGAGACGGCATTCTCAGATTATTTGGAAAAAGCGCATCAGGTCGCGCGGCTGGACGTCACCGGTATCTACCACGAAATCGACGACGATAACCCCTACGACAATTTGCCGCCCAACATTAACACGATGCACGTAATCGCCCGTACGCGTTCCGACCCGGCTGTCTATTTCTACCGAACCTTCGACGTGAACTACAACGTTTGGAGCCCGTGGGAGAAGATCGATCTAGACATCACCGGCGACCATGTCGTTCCTGTCGTCTACAATCGCAAGCTCCACCTTTTCTGGCTGCTATTCACGGCCAAGCCACAAAAGGTGCGCAAG
Source organism: Mesorhizobium sp. M0060 (assembly GCF_040323155.1). NCBI lineage: Bacteria > Pseudomonadati > Pseudomonadota > Alphaproteobacteria > Hyphomicrobiales > Phyllobacteriaceae > Mesorhizobium > Mesorhizobium sp. M0060. The sequence goes on along the minus strand of NZ_JAMYUP010000037.1, from coordinate 41,588 downwards.
GTGCCGAAGGTCTCGCAGGTCAACTCGCCGAACGACCAGGGGGATTCTCCCGAACCGCAGCAGCAGCTCGAGATCCAGCTTGCTTGGAGCGTGCGCAAGAATGGCGGGTGGCAATCGCGAAGCGTCTCGCCGCACAAACTCGTGCATCCATGGCCGCGCCCGACCGGTTCCTACAACGTAAAGCCACGCTACAAGAGTCGCGAGAACCAACTTTGGATGGACATTTACATCTCGACCTCCGAGGCGTTCAACAACGGCGTCTTCTACGACCCTTACCAGCACAAGATGTCGAGGCTTACCGGACGTTACTTCGATGAGACTGGACGCCCCTGGCATTCCTCGTCCTTCGTGTTCGACGGCCAGGTGATCGATCTTCGGCTGAAGCCTCTGAGCGGGCAGTTCCATATCTTCGACACGCCGGGCATCGATCCTGTCACGCTGGTCCCGACGACGTCCTACGCCTATGTTTGGAACGCCTTCGGCGGCAAGGAGACCAAGCTCGCAACGCTTACCGGGCCGTATCAGATCGCGCCGCGCTTGGTGCTACCCGCCGGCATGCATTTCGAGAACACGCGGCTCGTCAACAACGTCAATACGCCGAATGCGAGCTCCTTCAATGTCGTCGAGGCGGGCCAAACGCGTACGATCCTTGCCGCTGCCAAGGCGCCGTTCCAGTTGGTCATGTCGCAAGACCACATCCAGCTTGATGCCGGCCTGTCGGGCAAGAGCCCGTTCTTCTACCAGGACAGGATCCGCACCTTCTTCGTCAAGACGGAGTGGAAGGCGGTCCATGCCAACTACAGCATTGTCGGACAGAAGCTGAAATACACCTTCTTTCCATTCTATCACCCCTACACGGCGCTGTTCATCCGCGAGCTCAACCGGTCGGGGCTGGATGGCCTGCTCAATCGTCGCATCCAGACCGCGCCACAGACTTACTACCCGACTAGTACGTTCGATTTCAAAAAAGAGTACCAGTCGATCCCCGGGGTCAGCGTCTCGGATCCGACGGCCCGTTCGGAGGTGATCGATTTCAGCCGCAGCGGCGCCAGCTCCCTCTACAATTGGGAAATCTTCTTCCACATGCCGTTCATGGTCGCCTGCAAACTCAGCCAGAACCAGCGCTTCGAAGAAGCCATGCAATGGTTCCACTACATATTCGACCCAACCAGCACCGAGGCGCTTTCCGTGCCGCAGCGGTTCTGGATAACCAAGCCGTTCTTCGACCAGACCAGCGACGATTACCGCCGCCAGCGCATCCAGGAACTGCTGGAGAACATCTCCGCCAATCTCGACCAGGTCCGCGATTGGAAGAATAACCCGTTCAAGCCCGACGTGATCGCCCGCTATCGCCCCGCCGCTTACCAGAAGGCAGTGCTGATGAAATATGTCGACAACCTGATTGCCTGGGGTGACCAGTTGTTTCGGCAGGACACAATCGAGGCGATCAACGAGGCGACCACGCTCTATGTACTCGCCTATGAGATCATGGGCAGGCGGCCGGTGAAGGTGCCGGACCTCACGCATGAGGACCGATCCTACAACGAGCTCGTCGCTGACGGTGCATTAGATCCCTTCGGCAACAAGCGAGTCGAGGTGCTGATGGAAAACTTTGTCGACCAGCCGAAATTCGTCATCCGTAATGACGAGGGCACCGAGCCACTGCCGACGCTGGACGTGCTCTATTTCTGCATTCCGCCGAACGATCGGCTGATGGAGTATTGGACGACGATCGAGGACCGGCTGTTCAAGATCCGTCACAGCATGAACATCTCGGGCGCGGTGCGGCGACTGCCGCTGTTTGAGCCACCGATCGATCCGGCCCTGCTAGTCAAGGCTGTTGCCGCCGGCGTCGACATCGGCAGCGTGCTGGCGGACCTCGCCACGCCGCAGGGCCCTTACCGCTTCCCGACCCTAGTCGCCAAGGCCTTGGAAATTTGCAACGAGGTCAGAAGCCTCGGCGAGAAGGTGCTTTCGGCCATCGAGAAACGCGATGCCGAAATGCTGGCCGCGTTGCGTTCCGGCCATGAGACGGCCGTGCTGAAGCTGATGAAGGACGTGCGCAAGCAGCAGATCGAAGAAGCGTCTATGGCGCTGGCCAGCGCCGAGGCCGGCACCGACCTCATTCAGGAAAGCATCGATTATTATGGCGGCATTCCTCGTATGAACAGCTGGGAGGAACTGGGCGTCATCGCCCATGGCCTTGGCATCGTCAGCGAGATCGTCGCCACCGTCCTCAACTCGGTTGCGGGCGCCACCCATCTCATTCCCGACATCCAGGCGGGTGCGGCCGGCATGGGTGGCACGCCGACAATGACGTTGAAGATCGGCGGACAGATGCTCGGCAATTCCTCGACGAACTTCGCTGCCCTGTTCCAGGGTCTGGCATCCATCCTGCACCAGGGCGGGCAGATGCTCGATTCGCAAGGCGGCTACACAAGGCGCGACGAGGAGAACAAGCATCAGGTCCGCGCCGCGCAGAAACAGATGACGCAATTGGAAAAGCAGATCGAAACCGCCCGCCTGCGCACTGCCATCACGGAGACGGAGCTCACCAACCTCGATGCCCAGATCGAACAGTCGCAGGCGGTGGAGGAATATCTGCGCAGCAAATATTCCAACACCCAACTCTACGACTGGCTGCTGTCGCAACTGGCCGCGGTCTATTTCCAAGCCTACCAGATGGCCTACGACACAGCCAAGCGTGCGCAGAAATCCATGCAAGTCGAACTCGGCCAGTCGACGGAGACTTTCATCCAGTTCGGCTACTGGGATAGTTTGAGAAAAGGCCTGCTCGCCGGTGACCGCCTGCTCAACGACATCCGTCGCATGGAGATCGCCTATCTCGACAACAACAGGCGTGAACTGGAACTGACCAAGCACGTATCGCTGGCCCAGATCGCGCCGCTGGCGCTGGTTGCACTCAAGCAGTCCGGGCGCTGTTCCGTGCAGGTGCCCGAATGGCTCTACGATCTCGACTATCCCGGCCACTACTACCGGCGTATCCGCTCGGCATCGATCAGCATTCCAAGCGTGGTCGGCCCCTACACCAACGTCAACTGCATGCTGTCTCTGACCCGTAACGCGATCAGGGTGCGCGACGGCGTCGCCGGTGGCTACGGCGACCCGCTCGCTGCCGCCGACGACCGATTCGCGAGCAGCGTGGTGCCGATCAGCGCCATCGCCACCAGCCATGGCATGAACGACAGTGGCCTATTCGAACTGAATTTCAATGATGCCCGTTATCTGCCGTTCGAGACGGCCGGCGCGGTCAGCGAGTGGGATATCAGCCTGCCGAAAACCAACAACCAGTTCGACTTCGCCGCCATTTCGGACGTCATTCTGCACATCCGCTACACGGCAAGGCCGGGGAGCCTGCCGCTTCAGGAGGCAGCGAGAGCCAATACCGAAGCCGCCATTCCGCTGAACGGTGCACAGATCATGGTGCTCAACCGCGAGTTTGCCGGCGCCTGGCAGCGGCTCCTGTTCCCCAACGCTGGCCAAGACCAGCAGTTCGTCTTCACGCTCGCACCCGAAAACCTGCCCTTCCTGGCGCGAGCCAGGGCGGCGCTTTCCGGCAAGAGCCTTAAGGCGACGCGCATCGACATCGTCGCCGAGACCGCCCATACGGGAGGCTTCGACGTGAAGTTGGAACCACCTGGCGACGGCGCCGCGACGGACGAGGCGATGCCGAAGGACGCCGCCTTCGACGGCGCCCCGCATCTGCAAAAAGTGTTCGCCCCGGCAAAAACCCTGTTCGGCGACTGGAAAATGGCGATCAAGAAGGACAATGCGGCCGATTTCAAATCGCTGAAGGCCGAAGACATCCGTAACGCGTATCTCATCGTTCATTACACGATCGCATGAGGAAGATATTCGAACGCATGGCCGCGCTGGTGCGGGAGTGCTGCGATCCCGACGAGATATTTTTGTTCGGGTCCTTCGCAAAGGGCATCGCTACGGTGGACAGCGATGTCGACCTCATCGTGGTAGGCGACTTCGGCGCCAGGAAAGCGGTGGTCCGGCAGGAAATCGCCGAAACGCTGTCGCAGTTTCCGCTTGGTGTCGACGTGCTGCTGCTATCACCGCGCGAGATCGCCGAGGCCGCCGGAAATCCGCAGGCCTTCCTGGCCTCGGCGCTGTCGTCCTCAATCTTGCTCTACAGGCGAGGGCCCGAAACCGGTTGAAATCGGCGGTTTTTTTGCTATCATGCGGTTCCCGGAAGTACTTAAGGTCGCAGTATGAGTTGTTGAAAGGTCCGTCAGGAAAAGCAGCGTCACAAGAAGGCTTTTGGTTATCTGGAAGGGCTCTCGGCTTCAGTGCGCGGGCGCCTTTTCCTTTTAAGCGTTAGTTTAATCAACTCACGTCGTTTCGTGGTTGAACGAAACTGCCAATCGCTGACCGGGCGCACCGGTGGCGAGCGTCTTTTATGGCAGGGGGGCACGAAGCGCGCCGGTCGCGGGGGTCAAACCCAGGGCTTCGTATGCGAAACGAATAGCCTGACTATCTGATCGATCGTCGGAGCTCGGCGTATCAGATAGCCTTCCAATTTTGGGGTTGCTACGCACCAACCGATGGCACTGCGTTCGGCCATTGTCCCCATAAGCCCGGTGTGGATGGCAGGTAGAGGTCAGCCAAAGGCAGGTTGGAATCGCGCTCTCAAGGCATTTGGCCATTTTGCTCAAGGCCGCTTGCCGCAGCGTCCAAAGGCAGCAAGCCGCTTCAAAATATTGCGGGTGTGACCACGGTGGTGACCTGCGCGTAACCCTGGATTGCTACACCAGGACACCAGGCTGGGTAGAGCACAACACTATGCGACGTGAAATCGCCGCGTCGCCCCAGTTTGGCAAGGGAAAATTACGGCGTTCAAGGGGTTCACAGCAGTACGCTCTATACCCGCCCAATGCGCGCCAGAACGGGATTTCTGCTCGTTGCCGTTTTCAACTCGGACCAACTCTGATGGACTCCGGCGAAATTTCGTGCACGCTAGAAACGGTAACCGCTTGGTGACCCGACAGAACTGGCGGGGCGGTTTACGGCATAGTTGCTAGACCCGAGGATAGGGGTAGAGCTCAACACTACTCAATGTGCAATCGCGGTGTCGCCCCAGTTTGGCAAGGTTAGCATATTTTCTGCCGTGTGAACGCACTCAAGAGAGCGGAAACCAGGTTTTCCCGCACTGTCCGCCCAGTCGCTCATAAGCAGGCGCCCTTTGTACGGCAGCCACCGCCGCCTGCCCGAGTATGGACGCCACACCCCTCCCCGAAGTGGTAGCAATATGGTTGCAATTGCCGCCCCTTGGGAATGGCGCACACATTTGATTTTCACAAACGGCCGAAACCCTCGAGGCCATCATCAACGGCCATCCACAGAGCCAGATCGAGGAACTCATGCCCTGGCGATTCCGGAAAACATCAAGCCCAAACCCATAGGTGATCGGCGAGGCGCTTACCTCCTGCCCCCAAATTCATCAGTTAATATTCGCGCGCAGCCATGTAGACCGCGCTTAGAATGATGATCGTGGCACCCACGAAGATCCAAAAGGTCGGCGGCTGGCTGAAGACCAACCAACGGATAACGCTACCGTAGAGGACCTGTACAGATGAGAAGGGGGCAAGTACGGAAGCCTGCGCGAATCTCGCTGCATTAGTCGCGAGTTGATGGCCCACCATGCCCATGACGCCGATCAATCCGAAGGCAGGGTTTAGATTTATGACGCCAGCAACTTCTCATGATGCCTCGACATACGGAATACGCGCTCTCCAAGTAAGAGCGCTGCGAGCAGTCGCGCGACCCCAATGGAAATCAACACGTATATGCAACCCACAACGAAGAACAGCTGCAACGGGTTGTGCAGACTTTGCACCGCGATCTGCGCACGCCGCAGCAGCTCCTCGTAGCTGATTATAAAACCAAGCGAGGTCGCCTGTATCACGACGACGGACTGGGTGATAAGTACCGGTAAGACGATCCGGACCGCTTGCGGGAGCATCACCCTCGTGAAGGTCGTCCAACGGGACAAGCCCAACGCGGCCGCGGCCTCTGACTGACCGGCAGGTACGGCCTTCAGGCCACCCCTGAGAGCCTCGGCCATGATCGCCCCATTGAAGATCGTAAGGGCAAGGACGAGATAGCCGAACTCGGTCGTGGCCATGCCGTACTCCGGCAGAATCCGGGCTGTGAAGAAGATGATCAGCAGCAGCGGGGTCGCGCGGACAACGTTAGTGAAACCCCGCGTCACTTTGCTCGTGACGTTTCCGCCGAGGTAAACGATCGCGGCGAAACCGACGGCCGCGATGCCAGACAAAATGATCGACGCGACCGCGGCGGAGAACGTCGCCTGAAGTCCGGTGCCGAGGAATTTCCAGATCAAGGTGAAGTTCTTGTCCGACGGGTTCAGCAGCGGGGACCACTTCTGCGCCGAGAACTGGCCCGCAAGCCACAGCCGGTAGATCATGATGCCTGCCGCTGCAGCGAACAGCGCGAGGCCAGCTGTGGTGACCAGTCTGAGGTAATGCTTCTCGTCGGGATTGAGCTCGTCGAACATATGGACGGTTCTTTCGCTCATCTTTTCAGCTCCCTTGTTTCCAAGCGCGCCGAGATGATGCTCGCAGGGAGGAGCAGCACGTAATAGGAGCACGCGATCCCGATGAAGACGGGAACCACCGGCCGTCCTTCCGATACCGTCAGCTGATTGGCGAGGCTGAATAATTCGTCTCCCACGCCGAAGCTCCCGACGATCGCGGTGTCCTTTGCCATCGAGGTGAATACACTCGTCAGCGGCGGCAACATGCCTTTCAGTGCTTGGGCAATGGCGATGTGGCGCATCGTAGTCGAAAAATTCAATCCAAGCGCTTTGGCCGCCTCGAACTGGCCCTTTGGTATGGCTTCGAAGCCCGCCCTGACGGCCTCACTCACGTATGCCGACGTGTATAAGATCAAGCCCGCAATTCCGAACGTTAGGTATGAGGCGTTGAATCCGGCCTCAGGAAATCCAAACGCGAGGAAGAACAGAACCACCGTGAGCGGACAGTTCTTGAAGAGCTCGGTCCAGTAGAGTGCCAACTTGTTGAACGCAGGCACCGGACTTATCCTCAATATCGCGACTATCGTACCGAGGATCATCGAGCCAACCCCGGCGATGACAGTCATCCAGAGCGTGTTGAGGAAACCGGACGCGAACCGCCCTAGGTCAGTTAGGTCAGCGTAGAGAAAGTCCATAGGGCAGTCCGCCGATCAAGTTAGAGTGCGTCGCAGTCTTCGAGTTCCGGGAGCTTCGGCACCGTCGGTTCAGCTTGGCCCGCAGTCTTCTTCCAGGCTTCGGCCATGCGGCCATCCGCTTCGGCTTCCTTCAGGGTATCCGAAATGAAGTGGCAAAATGCCTTGTCGCCGTGCTTGATGCCGACACCGAATGGCTGATTTGCGAAGGCTTCACCGACCATTTTGTAGGCACCGATGTCCTGAGACATGAAGCCCATGAGGGTGGCGTTGTCTGCGGCCATCGCTTCGACCTGCCCTGTACGCACGGCATCCAGACACTTGCTCAGGTCGTCGAACTGAACCATCTGATCCTTCGATCCGCTGGCTGAAGATGTGAACGCGTTGCTAGATGCGGTGGCGGCCGTCGCCGAGCCGGTTCGCCTTGTTTTCCTCTGGCGACCCGCCGTTCGCGACCGGGACGACGACATGGTGCTGGAAGCTGCGGTAAACGGACGGGCGGATGCTATAGTGACGTTCAACCTGCGCGACTTCGGCAAGGTGGCCGAGCGCTTCGGTATCATGGTCTGTCGCCGGGTGAGGCGCTGAGACGATTGGAGAGAAAGACATGAGGAGAAGCAATTTCGCACTGCGGCTTCAGCTCTCGCTTCTCGATGAGGCGCGCAAGGTGGCGGAGAGCGAGGGCGTGCCGCTCAACCAGTTCATTAATGTGGCAGTCGCTGAGAAGCTTTCGGCGCTGCGCACGGAAAGCTACTTTCAGGAACGCGCTGCCCGTGCCGACATCCCCAAGGCGCTGCACATCCTGAAACGGGCCGGCAAAGGGAAGGCGCCGATCAAGGGCGACGAACTGCCGGAGTAACCCAGCCTGAGGGGTGGAGCGGTATCGTTCGTATCGCAGCCTTGCCTGCGTCCGAAGCGTCCGCTGGGCCGAAAACTGCCGGTCCAGGCTGGCGCGGCACGCGCCACCGCGAAGCGGCTCTGGCCTTGACGGGCTGGCTTCGGTCCGGCTTCGTCTCGACAAGCGGGCAGTTCTCTTGCCGGACATAATCTCCCCATCTATCGGGAAGAGTCTGGACGAGCCTTGCCGGACGCTGCTTCCGCCACGGCATTGGGCGAACCCGCTTGAAGATGGGCGAATACCCGAAACCAGAATCGATACTCCTGTGTCCGCCCATCGCAACGCGCCGACACGGCGCCCCAGGCGATTGCGGTTGCGGCTGTCTTTCCCCACAGGGCTGTCGCTGCCTCTGCAGCTTCAGGCCACGGTCCATTTGTGCACGGCGGCATCGCGGTTGAAGGCATCCAGCAGATCGGGATCGCTCACCGGCGGATGGTGAGATGCCGCAAGAGTGCTCTGTGCTGGCAATTCCTGGCGGTTGAAGGGTGACGTGAGGCAGACGCTTCGCGCAAGTTGAGGGGTTCTCGGCTGAAGCCGGAAGTTGGGTTGGATGGGCTTCATAGCTCGCCTCCTTCTTCGTCTTTCAGGCGCGGAAACAGCAGCCAGCCCGCCGCTTGCCGAGCTTGCGACGCTGCTCGCCGCGAATGAACTGTTCCGGCATCGTCTGCTCGGCGATGAGCACCAGATCGCTGAGCGCCGAGCGGATTTGCGGCCAAGGGAACACGGAGCATTCCTCCCAGGCTTCGCCCTCGCGCAACACGGCATCGAGCTTGCCCGCCACACCGGCGAGAGTCGTAGCGGGGGTCGTTGAGAACGCTTCCAGCAGATCCTTCGCCCTGTCGCCAGCCTCGCACTCGGCCTTGAGCGCGGCGGTGTAACCAGCCTCCTCGGCAGCTGCATCCCAGCGAGCCTGATGTGCCGCAAAATCAGCTTCGGCCTTCTCGCGGAGAGCTGCCATATCCGGCCCCTCGCCGAGCACTTCATTGAGCGCCTCGATCGAGTGGACCGCCACGTCCTCACCCTCGGGCACGCAGACGGTCGCACAAGGAAAGCCGACGCTCGAGACAAGCCTCGCCTCCAGGCGCTGCTGCTTGCGGCAAAGCCGCTCGGTCAGCTTGTGGGCGGTCTCCCATTCCCGCCAAAGCGCAAGCGCAGGGTCGGGGAGCATACTCGTTGCCGCTGTGTTGCCGACAAGCGCACTTTTCTCAAGCACCAAAGCGGTGGATGTGATCATCCCTCCCGCAAGCACTCGCCTGCGGGTGACGAAAGCCAGAGTCATGCTATTGTCGGAATCAGATGGGGTATTCGGCTCGAGCCCATCTTCAAAGGTGATGCAAAGAGGTGTTGCGCTTCGAGCTGATGATAACTTGGTCTGTCCAGACAGCCACAAGCATCAGGAAAGGAAGCGCAACATGAAGCATTTTGTTGGCCTCGATATCTCGGTGAAGGAAACCGCCGTTTGCGTTGTCGACGAAACCGGCAGGATTTGTCGTGAGGTGAAGGTGGTCAGCCACCCTGACGATATCATTGCGGTGCTGAAGGACTCGACTTGGAACGTCGAACGGGTCGGGCTCGAAGCAGGGCCCTTGTCGCAGTGGCTATTCGAGGGGCTGGCCAGGGCCGGGCTGCCGGTCGTCTGCATCGAAACACGTCATGTGAAAGCATTCCTGAAGGCGCAGCCGAACAAGACAGATCGCAATGATGCGCGCGGCATAGCCCAGATGATGCGGGTCAACCTATTCCGCCCGGTGCACATCAAGACGCTGACGAGCCAGAAGCGCCGGGTGCTGCTGACGGCCCGCAAGATCTTGCAGGAAAAGGCGATCGCGATCGAGAACGACATCCGCGGTCTTCTGCGCAACTTCGGGCTCAAGGTCGGCGCCGTGGGAACGGCGAAGTTCGAGGACCGCATCCGTGAGCTTGTCGAATGCATGCCCGATCTCGAACAGATCATGGAGCCACTGCTGGCCGCCAGGCGGAAGCTGCGCGAGGAATTTGCGCACCTGCACAGACAAGTGCTGGCGATCGCCAGGGGCGATGCTACCTGCCGGCGCTTGATGACGGTCCCTGGTGTCGGCTCCATAGTGGCGCTCGCGTACACCGCGACGATCGACATTCCACAACGGTTCAGAAACTCCAAGGCGGTAGGGCCGATCCTGGGGCTGACACCGAAGCTCGACGAGTCCGGCGAAAGCAAGCGCGTTGGAGGCATCTCACTCTGCGGGGACGGCATGATGCGAACATTGCTCTATGAAGCAGCCCAAGTCATGCTGACGCACGTGAAGAAATGGTCATGGCTGAAGGCCTGGGCGATGAACGTCGCCAAGCGGCGCGGCTTGCGCAGGGCGATAGTCGCGCTCGCACGTCGCCTGGCGGTCGTCATGCACCGCATGTGGCTGGACAACAGCGAGTTCCGCTGGACGCGGGAAACCATGGCGTCAGCCGTGTGACAAAAGGCCGGGAAGAAGAGGTAGAGAGTTCCGCCCAGCGCGGAAGCACGTCCTTCGCGGGACGAAGGATGAGGTGAGTTCGCGATCATGGGCGCACCGGTCATGTCATGCTGGCCAGGACGCGAATCAGATTGTTCCGCCTTATTCTCTGAATCCCATCAAGGGAGGGCCAATGGGCCGATCCCGGAGAGAAGCACGAACCCGCGAATGATGTCAGAAGCTGGTAAGGCAGAAAATGACAAAAGCGCTTGACCCCAAGCCGCCGAATAGAGAAGCCATGATCCGAGCTCCTATCAGCTTGGGTTGTAGTCAGGCTGCTGAGGGTGGTTGCACACCAACAGCAGCCGCTTTCAAGCGAAAAATCGTATCAGCGGTACGATATTGAAAAAGCGGCTATGGATCAAGAATCGTATCACGGTTACGAAATGAATGCAGTTCAGTGCAAAATGGCACGTGTCGCGTTGGGCTGGGGAACTCGAGAGTTAGCCCTAAACGCAAACGTATCTCCCGATACCATCGCGCGGTTGGAAAGAGGCGAACAGCTAAAGAATTCAACCCTCGCCGAAATTCGTGCAGTCTTCGAAGCGGCCGGGATCGAATTCATTCCAGAGAACGGTGGCGGCGCTGGTGTTCGCTTGTCACAGCGTTCCGCTGGCGCATGACAATCGGCTTTTTTGAGCCGCCGCACATGTGCGGCTAGCGGCCCAAATGGGCGCTTCAGCGCCAACAGGCGAACCAACACGTACGTCCGCAATGGGCCTGATCCCGGACCTTCGCACCGAGCTCTCACATGTCCGCTCGCGTGCTGGGTACCCTAGCAGCGGACGGTCTGCTCGGCCCCATTTCTGCCGCCTCGGACCGCGTGGGTAGTGGGAGAAATACGGCCCGATTCCATTCATCCGCTCCCGGCTGTCGCAAAAGTTATATAGCGCAAACGATGACATAGGGGTTCTCAGTTTCATCCTGTCGGGCGCAGCATTGCCGCAGTTCGCTTGCCGACAACTATTCCTGCTGGAATTGACAGGGCCAATCTTCAGGCCTCGTCAAGCCAGAAGGCAACTCGGTCCGGGCGTCTCCGCAAGCCATGTTGAGCTGCCACTGGGACAGACCCACCGAATTGGAAAGGTCGACGCCCTCGATACGGGTCAGAAAGAAAAAGGCGCGGTCAAAGTCTATCGGCGCGGTGAACGTCGCTCCCCGGAAGTCCGCCCGTGCGAGATTGGCAAACGAGAAGCGGCTGCCGCTGATATCGGCGTCATGGAACTGCGCACGCCCCAATTCTGCCTTTGTGAAATCAACATTGGTCAGATTGGCGTCCTGGAAATTCGAGCGCTGTATTTCCGCGCTCGCAAACACAGCACCCTGCGCGTCCATACGGCTGAAGTCGGTCCTGTAGGCCTCGATTCTGTCGAACCGGGCGCCTTTGGCGGTCGAGTCGGCCAGGGAAGCACGCACAAGCGTTGCCTTCTCAAGATTTGCGGCAACGAGATTGCTGTTCCTGAGGTCGGTCGAAGTGAAATCAACACCGAACAGGTTCGCCCCGCTCAGGTCCTGTCCTTCTAGGATGAGAAGCTTCTTGTCACACTCGTGCCAATTGACGCCAGGCGTCGCGGCTGCGTCGCAATTTTGAGCGGCAGTGGCGTTCTGCCAAGCAAACACAGTGCAAACCGCTAGAACCAAGCCGGATGCGCCGTAAGCTCTGGTTCGCCTCAAAGTCATTGTTGCTGGACCTCTGCTACTCGCCGACACTCAACCTTACCACATCTGCTGACACTCGAGCCACGGTGACCACCGCCGTCACAGTTGGCGCATTTCTCATATTCAAGCTTTGATGTTAATCAACCGATCAACCCGCGCGTAGGGCGCGATTTGCGAGCGCCTCCCCATATCATCGGCGGTCCAGCAGAGATTCATTTGTCACAGGCCAGGCGCTTCATTCCGCAGGTATGCTTGACTAAGCCGAGGAGAGCGGTCGTTCAGGATGGCGCGGTCGCGTGCCAAGATTGGCCTCCGCTCTGGACGTTTGTCTCGCTAATGAGGAGCCTGCTCGGGTGCTGATCGCCACCGCCGGCGTCCGCTGCCGACAAGCGTGAATCCGCTTGGTTCCGCACCGATCGGTACTTCCCGACGGAGAGGTTGACCCGGCACGGGGTGCTCGTCGCGTATCCTGATTCCGCTGTCGCATGAACCCCACGACTTCGCTTAGCGAGGCCGAAGTTGATCTCTGCCATCTACCAGGTCGAACCATCAACCCCGCATATTTGTGTCGTAAGTTGACGTGCCGCGAATACCCCGTTTTCGGTAGGCGGGCTCTATGGCGGGCGCCCAACCTATTCTTGTATTTTTATTGATGTAAACAATGACTTATGGCGGTGAGGGAGGATTCGAACTCCGCGCTTGGAAGAGCGTCCTTCTCGTCTTCACCGTGCAGGCCGGTTACTCTGGGCGGCAGAGTGCCTTTCCGCGCTTCGTTTCCGATATCAGCGCCGGCAACTGACCAAGGCATAGCGGGCTCGTAACGATAAGGACGGTTCTCGCTATTTGAGGACCGCAACGGGTTGGCGAGTCTAGTCTGAGCGATCAAGCCCGCGCTCTGGACGAGGTCCCATCCTCACAGAATGTTCGCCCACCGGGACAAACGTGACGCAACGGAACGGATGGTTCACCCGTAAGGTCTTGGGGCGATTGCGAAAGGAGACCAGCATATGACCTGCGAACGAGACGTCGGCACGTTCGAAGAGCCCGTGACGGTTTTGCTGTCCTCGGGCAAAGTCAGTGTTTCGAGCACCCGCGAAGCCGCCGAAATGCTGCTTTACCGCTGGCCCATTGGAGAAACCGGGCGCCGCATCCAGGCTCGCATGGCGTGCATGAAGGTGCTCGGCGGCGGCAGCGCACCGGAGGTAGCGCGCGTAGCATTTCTCAACGCCGCCAAGGAAGCGAAAATCCTGACTGCTTGACATCTCGTCAACGCGTGCCCCACCACTGTCCATCGTGCATCACTCTTGCAGCGGCCATTACATTTGTGCAAACATCGTGCGTCCATCATGCGGAGACGCCGAATGCTTGCGCGAGAAGGCTGGAGCCGCGGATCTGCACTCTACGTCGACCCGCGAGTTGACGCGCTCTGTGGCGAATTCCACGTAGAGATCGTTTGAGGTTCCGGTCCGCGGAACAGCAGTTATCCAGAAATGGAACTGACTTTGAACTGTTTCGCTTGCCCGGTTGACAATCGAGGGGTCCCGTTCGGCGATCACCAAGCCTTTAAACTGCACGAGCTGTAAGCCCGTCCGTAAAACACCCCTACCTTTAGTCGTAATACACGACACGGTCCCGTCCTTCCGACTTGGCGCGGAAGAGCGCCAGATCGGCCGCCTTGATGAGGTCATTTGGCGTGTGGTTCTCATCAGGCACCATGGTTGCAACACCGACGCTGATTGTGACCCGCTCAGAACCGTGTGGAATGCTCAAGGCTCGCACGCTCTGCACGAGCCGCTCGGCCATAGCGCCCGACTGCGCCTGCAAAATATCGACCACCACCACGACGAACTCTTCGCCGCCGTAGCGCGCCGCGAGATCGGTCGAGCGGTTGCAACTGCTTTGGATTACACTGGCGACCTGCTTCAGCACCTCGTCGCCTGCCATGTGGCCATAGGTGTCGTTGTAGCGCTTGAAGTGATCGGCATCGATCATAAACAACGACAGCGGGCTCTTCGTGCGGACCGCGCGCTTCCATTCCGCCGCGAGATATTCATCGAAGTAGCGCCGGTTTCCCAGACCTGTGAGACCGTCAATCCGTGTGAGACGTTCCAGCTCGAGATTCGCGCGCATCAATTGCCGCTGGCTTTCTCGCAGGGCCCTGTATGCCTCCTCTCGCTGAACGTGGTCAAGATAGGCCCGGGAGTGATAACGGACACGAGCGACCAACTCGATACGGTCCGGCAGTTTGACCAAATAGTCGTTCGCTCCGGCCTCGAATGCCTCGCCCTTGATGGCCGGATCTTCTTTACTTGACAGCACGATGACGGGGACAGAATGCGTCGAGGAATTCTTTCGGTATTGCCGTACCAGGTCCAGCCCATCAACGCCCGGCATGACAAGATCCTGCAGGATGACCGTTGGCTTCACTTCGTCGGCAACTGTAGTCGCTTTGAGCGGATCGGTGCAGAAGTGGAAATCTATGTCCGGCTGGTTTGCGAGCGCGCGCCGGACCGCTTCACAGATCATTATCTGGTCGTCCACCAGCAGAACCATTGACGAGTAATTGTCTGCCAGGGGTGAGACGAGATTGGATTTGCCCGTCATAGAATAACCTTTCAGCAAGATCGGCCGCACGCCTCGATTAGGCGCGGGGCGATTGAGTCAAGTGGTAGGATCTCGACAGCGGCACCGATGGCAGCGGCGGCTTTGGGCATCCCATAGACCGCACTCGACGCGCTGTCTTGAGCGATTGTCAAATGCCCTTTGTCGCGTAGCAGCTTGAGCCCTTGGGCACCATCTCTACCCATGCCCGTGAGCAAGACACCGATCACGACACCCGGCCACCACTGCGCGGCGCTCTCAAGGAATACATCTACGGAGGGACGGTAGACATTGTCGTGCGGCTTCGGGGTATAGCCGAGCTTGTGGGCTGACTTGAAGACGAGATGATCAGCCGTGGCCGCAATTAGAACGGTGCCGGCCTCGGGCTCATCTCCTTCGCGTGCAGGACGGATTGGAAGTGCCGCATGCTGGCCGAGCCAGTTTGCAAAACCGGGTACGAACTGCGCATCGAGATGCTGTACGAGAACTATTGCGGCCGTGAAATTGCTCGGAAATGCGCCGAGGATCGCGGCAACAGCTGCCGGCCCGCCCGCAGACGCGCCGATGGCAATAAGGTGCTGTGCCGATGACACAGACGGGGGCAATGTCCGTGTGCCCCAATTTGAAGACGGCGCGTCACGTACGAGTTTGCTGATCGTCGTTATCTTCTTGATAATAAGCTGTGCGGACCGTCCGGACCCCGGGCCGTCAGAGCCGATCGAGGGGATGTCGACCGCGTCAAGCGCACCATACCCCATTGCTTCATAGACACCAGGAATGTTGGCCTCAATGCTCGCCGTGACCAGCAGAATCAGGCATGGCGTCTTCGTCATGATCCTGCGCGTAGCCTCGACGCCATCCATTTCCGGCATCACCAGGTCCATGAGGATCAGGTCCGGGAGGTCTCGTTGGCAGGCCTCTACTGCCTCACGCCCGTTAACGGCGATCCAGGCCACCTGATGTTCCGGGGTTGATACAACCAATCGCCGCAGAAGCTCGACCGCAAGAGGCATATCGTTGACGATAGCGATCCTCATTGGTGGATCCACACGCTGCGCCTCATTCTGTCGCCTGGCCGATCAGGTCGACGACTGCATGGAGCAATGTCTCGTCGTGGAAACTCCCTTTAGTCAGGTAGTAGTCCGCGCCGGCGTCAAGACCTCGCCTGCGATCGTCTTCGCGATCTTTGTACGACACGATCATGATCGGGGTGTTCCCGAGCCGGCTGTCCTTCTTCATCAAGGTCACCAGTTCGATGCCGTCCATGCGCGGCATATCAACATCGGTGATAACAAGATCGAATGATTCAGACCGTAGGGCGTTCCATCCATCCATACCATCAATCGCCACCTCGACCTCATAGCCGTGATTGTCCAGCAGCTTGCGTTCGAGCTCACGTATCGTCAAAGAATCGTCGACCACCAGAACGCGCTTGCGCCTCCTCTGATCGGGGCTGGTAGTACCACGCCGCAAGGTGCGTAATCCGCCGGACGACGCGAGCTTGTCTACTGATCGGATCAGATCGTCGACATCAACGATAAGCACGGGCGAACCATCTTCCATCAACGCCGCCGCGCTGATGTCCTTGACCTTGGCAAAGCGAGGATCTAACGGCCGAACCACCAACTCGCGCTCGCCCAGGAAGCGGTCGACAATCAACCCGTGGGTTTCACCGTGATCACCATTAATCAGAACGACTGAAAGTTCATCGGCGTCTGCTTGCGGCTCAGCGCGGTCAAGAACCTGGTGCGCGGTGACTAGTCCGATCTGTCGATCCTCGAAGCGGAAATGCGGCCGGCCTTCGAGCAGTTCGATGCGCGTGCGCGGCAACTTTATCGTGCTGGCGATGCCTGCGAGCGGGAAGGCGTATGGCTCCCCGTCAATGTCGACGAGCAGCGTGCGGAGCACCGACAAGGTCAACGGCAGCTGTAGTTGAAATCGGGTTCCGAAGCCGAACTCTGAGGAGACGGTTGCGAGGCCTCGGACCTGCTTGGCCATCGCCTGTACGGCATCGAGCCCCACGCCGCGTCCGGAGATGTTGCTAACCGTCGCTTTCATCGAAAAGCCTGGCAGAAACAGAAATTCGAGCAATTCCGCTTCGGCAAGTCTGCCGACGGTCTCCTCTGTCGTCAGGCCGCGCGCCACGATCGTCTCGCGCAGCTTGTTCAGATCGATTCCCCTTCCGTCGTCCGCGACGATTATCTGCAGCAGGCCCGCATTGTGCCGTGCTTCGAGCCTGATGACACCTTCTTCAGATTTGCCGGCTGCTATACGTTCGTCGGTCGTTTCGAGCCCATGGTCGACAGCATTGCGGAGGAGATGCCCGAGTGGTGCCTCGAGTTGGTCCAGGATGTCGCGATCGATGCCAGTTGAGCCCCCGACGATGTCTAACCGCACGTTCTTCCCCAAGGTTCGGCCAAGGTCGCGCACCGTCCTTGAGTAGTGCCGGACACCATCCTCGAAGGGGCGCATGCGACTCGCCAGCGTTTCGTCATAGAGTCGGTTCGCAAGGTCAGTGGCTCTGCGGTCAATCGAGTCCAATTCGTCAAGGCGCTCTGCGAGGAACGTCTGGCTCAGCCGAAGTTTTTGCAGCGCCTCTGCCAGTGCTTGCACCGCCCGATCGTCCTTAGGAATCTCGGCCAGTGCGTCGCCTAGCACGTCGAAGGCAATGGCCAGATCCGACTGAATCCGTTTCAGTCGAAGTAGGCCGCCCGTAAACGGCCTGAGGCGACGAGCCTCCATCAGGGACTCACCGGCAAGCCCTAGTAAGCGGTTTAGACTATCGGCCGTCACCCGCACCATACGGTCGGAACCGACGCCGCCATAAGGTTGAAGAAGTGGTTCCGATCGAGCGAGGACGCTCGTTTCCTTCGCCGAAGAGGCCCACGGCGCCTCCTGCGGGGCAGCATTTGAGCCGGCGAGCTCCGTCTCTGATACTGTAAGCACCTTGGCTGTCGATGGGGAGGATGCCTGCTCAAGCGCCAGCAGAAAACCGGCTATTTCCAGTTTGGCGCTCTCATCGGCCGAGGCAGGCTCACTCGCTATGGATCCGAGGAGATCGACGCCTTTCAAAAGTGTATCGATGTGCTCGCGACTCAGGCTGAGACGCCCCCGCTGTGCGGCGACCAGGCACTCTTCCATCGCGTGCGCAACTTCCACCGCCGGCGTCAGATCGACGATCCGGGCCGCCCCCTTCAGCGAATGGGCAGCCCGCATGCAAGCGTCGAGACTCTGGGCGGACACGGGATCGCGTTCGAGCGCTAGCAGACCGGACGTCAGGGCCTGCGACTGCGTCGCCAATTCGGCCCGAAAGAGGTCGAGCATCGAAAATTGGCTGTAGTCCGCGCCGCTCATGCGATAGCTCGATCGAGCATGGCCAGCAGCAGCGCCTCGTCCAGACAACCGACCGCGCCCCTTCGCCACGAGACCATGGCTGCCGTCATGGTCGAGGACGCCTTGCCAACGGTAGCAGGCACGGCAAGCCGGTCGCTCTGTTTGAATCGATAAATGCCGTGCATTTCGTCCACAGCAAAAGCAACGCGCTTGTCGCTGTTGCCGACGACGATAAGACGCGGAAATGCCTTGGTCCGCGTGTCCTGTACCCGCGTTTTGCGGTCGTCTACTCCGAGCAGTTTGGCCAACGAAACGCAAACCAGCAATTCGCCTCGAACATTGACAATGCCGAGAACCGCACTGTTCCTGCGGTGTGGCAGCGAATGAATGCTACGCAGCTCGGCCACTTCTTGGAAGCAGCCAACCGGAAGCGCCAGCCATTCCTCGCCGAGACGAAAGACAACGACCGTCTGAAATGCACTGCCCTCGGCATTCCCGACTGCTTCATCGGTCCTTGCCTGGGCAAAATGTCGGGCCCACTCGTCCCGATAGCCGGGCGGCAGCGGACGGTTCAGGAGGTTCCGTGCGATTTCCTTATAGGTCGGGCAGTTCCGGCAGTGGAGATGCTGCTCCAGTTCAGGGCACGATCTGTCACCACGAACGCCTATTTGCCGCCAGCAGTCGCCGATGGCGATGTCCGGCACCGATGATGCGCTACCGGGCTCAGCTGACGTCAAGTGCCGCTCCTTTTCCCAATCCGACCGAGCCGCCCGGTGAGTGCCTCGGCACCGGCGATGTCACCCTGCTTGCGAAGCAGCAGCGCAAGATGCGCGAGGGCTTCTTGATGG
Organism: Mesorhizobium sp. M0060; assembly: GCF_040323155.1. Classification (NCBI taxonomy): domain Bacteria; kingdom Pseudomonadati; phylum Pseudomonadota; class Alphaproteobacteria; order Hyphomicrobiales; family Phyllobacteriaceae; genus Mesorhizobium; species Mesorhizobium sp. M0060. The sequence goes on along the minus strand of NZ_JAMYUP010000037.1, from coordinate 22,542 downwards.
CGGGGTTCGAGATAGAGGGCCTTGCGATAGTTCTGGATCGCCTCGGAACGCGCATCTTCTGCATCCTGAGCTAGCCCGAGCAGATAGAAGATTTCCGCCGAGGGACCGTATTCCCCGAGATGCGTCCGCGCGAGTTCCTTTGCTTCCGCAACTCGTCCGGCATTGGCGGTGCGTTCTACAGAAGCGAGGCTTTGGGCCGCCCGCTCGGACGGGTGGACGGAGCGCTCCACTTTCGCTGCATTACTGGAGGCCGGCCGGATCGGGCTCAGCACTTTGCTGACGTCAGAGATAGGAGCAGGGGTGGCCGGACCGAAGCGCGACTTGGAGGGGGCAACCGTCCGGGGCGCCTTAGCCGGCTCCACGTTCGTGAACGCAAATGCCATCGGTAATCGCGCTGAAGCAAAGCCGTGCAGAATCGGAAGGCCTGATTCCGCTGGACCGACGAGCAGCAGGCCATCTGGCGCGAGGAGGGTCTTCAGACAAACCAGCGCGCGGTCTTGCAGGTTTCGGTTGAAATAGATCAGCAGGTTGCGGCAAAAAATAATGTCGTACGGTGCCGGCCCATACGAGGCCGCAGGATCAAACAGGTTGCCAAGCCTGAACCGGACTTGCTTCAGGACCCGCACCTCAGGCCGTAGTCCGCCTTCGGCCGCTTCGAGATAGCGCCCTCTGAATTCGAGAAAATCGCCGCGAAATGAGTTGCGCCCGTAGACGGCGCGCTCCGCGGCCGCGAGGTTGCCCGTGCTCACGTCGACTGCGTCAATCTTGAAATCCTGTGCTCCGAAACCGGCATCGAACATGGCCATCGCCATCGAATAGGGCTCTTCGCCTGTCGAACATGGTAGGCTCAAGAGCATTATGGGTTGACCCGGCCGCATGCGCGCCCGTGCATGACGCGTCATTGCAGTGAAAGCTTCACGATCTCGGAAGAACCATGTCTCCGGTACGACAACCGCGTTGATCAGTTCCTGGAGCTCGGATGGGGAGCCAGCCAGCAATTGCCAATAATCTTGAAGCTCACTGATCTGGCAGGCTGACATCCGCTCCCGGAGCGCGTGACGGATCACCGACAGACCGACAGTGCCGCTGTCCAGTCCAATCTTTTCCCTCAGTAGCTGTTCGACCGCACCAAACATCATGAACTCATCGCGACCTGACGGAACAGCGTTTCGCGAATGTCGTCCGATAGCAGCGCTTCGGCCCTGACCCACTGGACAAGTCCTCTATCGTCGGACGCCACGGGGCCCAAGTAGGGCGGAGTTCCCGCCTCCATCCCGGACGGCGCGAAGTCAGAAGGATCCCGCTCGAGCATATCGGTCGCTCGTTCAGCAACAAGCGCAAGCAGGTGGTTCTCACCATCCTTGGTTGGATAGCGTATCAGAACGATTCGTGTGCTCAGCACCAGCGCCGAAGGGCGGCCAAGCGCAAGCAGGCTGAGATCGATCATGGGAACGGGTAAGCCCCGGCAGTTGATTAGGCCTACTACGCCGTTCGGCGCGTCCGGCAGCCTTCTCACGCCGATGTAAGGCAGGACCTCTTCAACCTGCTCCATGTCCAGCACATACCGGTCGCTGCCTATACAGAACCCGAGGAATAGCATTGTCGTCCTAGCTCGCAGGCACCTCTCGCAGCGCCCGCAGTTTGAAACGGGAAATGCTGCTGCGTAACCCGCCCGAAACCCGATTGAGTTCGTCGATCGCGAGCGTGGATTGCTGGAGGGATTCAACCGTTTGCTGAGCGGCTTCGCTCAATTGTATCAGCGTCTCACTGATCTGCGCTGCGCCCGTTGCCTGGGCCTGCATTCCTTCATTGGCGACTTCGAAGCGTGGTACCAGGCCCTGGACCTGCTGAATAATCTCGTAGAGTTGGCCGCCGACCTGCTGCACATCTTGCATGCCACGTCGGACCTCCTCGGAGAATTTGTCCATGCCCATGACGCCGGCTGCGACGGCGGATTGAATTTCCTTGACCATCTGCTCGATGTCGTATGTCGAGACGGCGGTTTGGTCGGCAAGCCGCCGGATCTCCGTTGCCACGACCGCAAAGCCTCGCCCATATTGGCCCGCCTTTTCAGCCTCGATTGCGGCGTTTAGCGAAAGAAGGTTGGTCTGGTCGGCAACCTTGGTGATCGTGGTCACCACCTGATTGATATTGCCGGCCTTCTCGCTCAGGATCGCAAGTTTGGAATTAATCGCGGTGGCGGCTTCCATGACGTGCTGCATGGTTGCCTCCATGCGTGCCAGCCCTGCTTGTCCGCCGGTGGCGAGCGTGGCGGTTTGCTCGGCGACCGCAGAAACTTCGCTCATCGTTCGTACGAGCTCATTGGAGGTTGCCGAGATTTCCTTCGCGGTCGCTCGGATTTCGGTCGTAGTGGCCGCGATCTCATTTGCGGTTGCCTGCTGTTCCTTTGAGGTGGCGGCCACCTCGGTTATCGATGTGTTGACTTGAATGCTGGATTTCTGAACCTGGCCTATCAGCGTGGTGAGATCATCGGCCATGGTGTTGAAGCCCTCAGCCAGCGTGTCAAACTCGTCCTTGCGCTTCAAATCGAGGCGCCCGCTGAAGTCGCCCAGGCGCATTACACGGACGAGATCGAGCAATCGGCCAAGCGGGACACTAACGGCACGGAATAGAAGATAGCCGCACAAAAGGGCCAAACCGAGTGCTACGAGGAACCCGGCAATCAGGCCCAACTTCGCTGTGCGGACGATCGAACCTATCTTTTGGGTCGAGCTGTTTGCCTCTCCTCTATGGTCCTCGACCATGGCTTGCAGAGCCGATTGCAATTTCCGAAAGATCGGCTCCACATTGTTCTTGATGGCCGGGCGCTCGTTGGGGATCTCTCCCTTCGCCAACGCGGCACGACTGGCATCCAGTACGGCGGCTTCGGCTTGGCGGAATTGATCGGCGAGGTCCTTGACGACAGCGTAGTTCTGCTTGTCCAAATCGGACTCAATGGTCTCTTCATACTCGTCCATCGACCGTTGCAGGGCGTCGCGGTTCGCCTTGATGGTAGCCTCGAAAGCCCGCTTGTCGGCAGGATTGTCCTGAAGAGCATATTCCTGGAGAAGACTATGGGCATCCATCTGTCCCATCATGATCTGGGTGCTGTGATAGAGGTCCGGAAGAGTTTCCTTTTCCACGCTGGTCGCTTCTTGCTCCGTCTGGAGAAACCAAACGTATGTAATGATGGCCATAACCGACATGACAACCAGAACGGCCGCGAAACTGGCGAGTATGCGGCGGCGTATCGTCAAGCTGTTCATCGGGCTCAGTTCCGCCAGGGCGCTAATTCATTTGTTGGCACGACTAGCCCAGCACCGCGTTGCGACTATGCCGAACAGGCGAGATTCATTCGAATCGCGGAATCTAATGTTGGAAACGTTTCTTTTCCGTTCACGTCGCGCCCACAAGCCGCCTGCGAACGGCATGTACGCGTCCAAACCAATGGCCGATCGCATCGGCCGCAACTGGAAAGTATCTCCAACATCGAGCGTGGCAAGCAACTCCCTCCATTGAAACGCTCGTGAGTCGCGCGTGTTCTCAGCGACGGATTGCTTCGAAGGCCTGGAAAGGGGGCGCGCTGTTTCGCGCGAGAGCGCACATAGCTCGAGGTGGAACTCCTGGAAGCGCCGTGCAATTGGCGCCTAGGCTTGTCAAAGTGGAGCGCGTGCAGGTGAGGCCTGCTTGCCGTGCACGCTTTGCGCTGGCGCAAATCTGATTTCATTTGTCGCGGCTATGGCCGTTAGCCCATCCACGAGGGCGAAACACTCGCAAAGTCAATCATCGAGACTGGAAACGCTAACCCGATACGCGACTGGCGCCGCCGGTTGAAGAGAGGGCCAGCGACCAGCAGCGTGCTCGCCGAGTGCGGCCGCGGAAACTTGTGCCGGCCGCGCCAAGGAGCGGATATATCAAATGGAGCGCAATTCTTAGCCATTCCTTCATCCATCTTTCGTTAAATACCCCATGGAAATGGGGCGCCCCATATCGAGGCGGTTGGTTCGGTGTTTGCGACGAGGCGTCGGGACGAGCGGCAACGTTGCTACTATTTTTGCCCTATCTTTGCCGATTGTCGTCGGCGCAGCGGGTCTCGGTATCGAGACCTCCTACTGGTATTTTAGCAGCCTGAAATTACAGGCGGTGGCGGATGCGGCAGCCTATGCTGGCGCTTTGGAAAAGGTTTCGGGATCTGACAAGCCAACGATAGTCGCCGCCGCGACACTGTCAGCGACGACGAACGGCTGGGACCCGTCAACAGGCACAATCGAAATCTTCACTCCCCCGTCCTCTGGCCCGAATGTCGCCCAAAAGGCCGTCGAGGTCATCGTTCATCAGACCCTCGATCGGTTTTTCACATCGATATTCACGCAAAACGCGATCGGCGCACGGGCAAGAGCGGTGGCTTTTATCACTGACGCCTCAAAGGCCTGCGCTTTGTCGCTCAATCGTTCCGCCCCGAGAGCGGCGCTGTTTTCCGGCAGTTCGACCATAAAAATGACGGGCTGCTCCGTCATGTCCAATTCCATTGCCGCCGATGCGATCAAGCTTCAGGGATCGGCAAACCTTCAGGCCGACTGCCTGATATCGGCCGGCGGTGTTTCGTTGAACAACCCCGTGACGACTGTTTGCGCCAGCCCGATAACCCAGGCCTTACCCGCTGGTGATCCCTTTGCCGACCTGCTGGCGCCACCAGCCACAACCCCCTGTCAAAACTCGAAATTGTCGACCCTGAACCCCGGGACATACTGCAGCGGGCTGAGCTTGAGCGGCAATGTTGCGCTCGCGCCCGGCGTGTACGTCATTCAAGGCGGTGATTTCAAGGCGAACGCGAACGCCAATATTTCCGGCGACGGAGTCATCATTTATCTGGCCGGCAGCTCGGGCGTCAGCATGAACGGCAACGCCACCGTCAAGCTTAGCGCACCGACGTCGGGCACGTATTCCGGTGTGCTGTTTTACGGCAACAGGGCTAACCTGGCAGGATCGAACACGTTCAATGGCACGGCGGACTCGCTTTTGACCGGCGCTTTGTATTTTCCAACACAGGATGTCAATTTTCTGGGCAATTTCTCTGGCAAAGGTGGTTGCACGCAGGTCGTCGCCAGTACCTTGCAGTGGTCCGGCAACACGAGCATCAGCCAGGATTGCACGAGCCTCGGAATGCGCGACATTCCGGCGACGCAATCCGTTCGGCTTGTGGAGTAATCTTCGTGGAACGGCGATCCGTCCGGATGTTCCGGAGCGATTCGGGTGTTGCTGCGGTAGAGTTTGCGCTGATTGTGCCGATCCTTTGCCTGGTACTTCTTGGCGTTATTAACGGCTGGTCTTTCGTATCAAGCGCGTTGTCGATGCGTGCAGGCGTCAAAACGGCGGCGAACCTCGTGATGCAAGGCGCGGCCGACGACGCGGCTACCCAAGCCGTCGCCCTTTCGAGCTGGGAAAATCATCCCGATGACGCGCAGGTGACGCTGAGCCGGAAATATATGTGCGGGATCACCGTGGTCGATCCATCTGTCCTGTGCGACAGTTTGAAAGCTCCCGCGGTTTTCGTCGAAATACAGGCGACAGCCACCTGGTTCCCGCCCTTCAGTTTTGGCGATTTTTCCCTCTCGCGCGAGATCAGCCACAAACAGGTGATTCGTGTCCGCTAAAGCGGGAGCCTTCATACGTGGGGTATCAGGCGGAGCCGCATTGGAGTTCGCGCTGATCGCGCCTATTCTGATAATGCTTTTGATCGGCATCTTCGCATTCGGCTGGGCTCTGAATGCCATGTCGAGTGTTCGCTATACTCTGGAAACGTCCTCACGAGCGCTGCAAATGAAGAACTCGCTGACCGAAGCCGAGATAAAAGCGATAGCCACGGCAAAATTGCTGAGTTTGGGATTAAGCGATGTCGACATAACAATAGCAATCGACGCCCCCAGCGGCGGCTTTCGAATGGCCCATCTGACCGCCAAATATGCGTTCGTGATTGAATTCCCGTATTTCGACCGGTATCCGATTAATTATGCGACAACCGTCACGGTTCCGTTGATTGGAACATAAGGCTCATTCTAGTCGGACGCCGCAGCTAGTTCTCCATCAAAAAACCTGCAGCGAAGCTCTTCCTTGCCGCAAGGTGCTTCACGCGGGCTTTGATCCCCGGCTTGACCCATTGTGGGGTCGCCGGCGGCCTTGGCAAGCCCTTTGGTAGGAGGCCGGCATGCTCCTGAAACGTACTTCCACAACCGATCCCGCATGTCACGCCGCCTCTGACGATAACGCTATGTTCATCAGCCAAGCTCAATTATCTGGCAGACCAAAAACTACACGAAGCGACAGACGCCGGGAATTAGGCGAAATGGCTGAAGACGAACAGAGGCGCCAACGCAGGCAGCGCGTCTTCAAGGGCGCAACAATCCTGACCGGCATGACCCATTCCGAGGTCACGTGCACGGTGCGCAACATGCATGCCGGCGGCGCCGAACTGAAGGCCTCGATCGACGCTCGCGTCCCCGACGAATTCCTGCTCTATGTGCCGACCGACGGCATCGCCTACAAGGCGGTGGTTCGTTGGCGTCGCGAAGACCGCATCGGCGTCATGTTCACCGGCACCGAGCCAAAGCCGCACTGGCACTACGGCTAAATCCCCTGAACCACACCTCGTAGCCGTATGCTGGGCGGTGATTGACCCCGTCCTTTGGACGCCTTGTTCCTCCTCCAGAATTTCTTCGACTTAGGTGGCCGACAACCATTCTGGCGCCGACTGACTGCTCGCTTCCATTATCGGTTTGCCGACCATCGTTGGAGATTTCAGAATAGCTACTGCTCTCGCCCTCTCCACCGTCCTGATGGTTTAAACAGTGCCCGTGCATTTCGAGACGGTCCGAGTCGTCGCGAGGATGCGGCGCTGGTGGGGTCGGTCTGCTCGTGTGGAACTGCTCGCATTCATCACGCCTGCGTTGGTCGCGCACCTGCTCGGTATTGGGCAGGGGAATAAAAGGCGCTGTTCCCCCACAAGCAGAAAACCGGCCTCGCTTGCTTCGGCCTGCGGCCTGCAGCACCGACAAGGCACCCGCTAGCGGGTGCCGCCGTCCATCTTTTCATGCCGTCGCGAATCGTCACGTGATCGGTCCGAAAGGTGATGGTTTTGGTCCGTCGAGACGACAGCGACATTCGCCTGACTGGGAACGACAGGGTCAGAGTGCCTGTCATATCAGGGAACGTCGTGCAATTTGTCGACCAGCCCACAAAGTTCCAAAAAAACGGACCGTTCGCTTTGAGGTTGAGTTGCGCCTTAGGGCTTCCCTTGTGATCTTCCTCAGCGTCCGCTGTTTTGACAGGGAGCGCATTGGTCATTCGGCCCATCGCGCTTTTCTGCGGCCCGCCGTTTCGCCCGACATCATGGAACGATATCGCCCCCCATGTATTGGAAACCCATGGACACTATGGAACCCCACGGCCACGGGATGGCGGCCGATCTTTTGACATCGGAAGTTGCCAATGCCAGGCAGCGCATCCACCGGACCGAGCTCGCACTTCAACGCACTGAAGAAATGCTGGCCGAAAATCTTGCGCTGTGCAGCAGGATACGAACTGCGGTCGAGGCCGCAGACCGCTTGGTGAAGATCGATCCCCCGAGCTTTGAAGGACGTCGCGCGGGTTGAACTGGGCCGGCGGTTGATTCGTCGCGACCTTCAGGCCACCGGCACCACTCGCGCTCAAGCACGGCGGCAACCAGGTCGACAGACGGCGAGCGCAGCTCATGGTGCGCGGCCTGGTGCTCGCGAGGAACCTGTCATCGGGCATGCGCTCCACTGCCTCGAAATCCCATCGCGCGCGCGGCGCCAACATAAGGAAGCCGGGGGGCCTGAGGCCCCACACCCCCATTCCGTTCCGCTTCGCGGACGGACATGCTCGCTCCCTCGCTCATGCGGCACTATCCGGTGTTGAGCCATATTGCTTTTGAGAGTGAAGGATGCGGCTGATCGCCGTCGCATAGCGGCTGATCTCGGCGTCGATCTGGCTTGGGGTAAAGCCTCGGCGTTCGAGCTTCTTCCGCTCCTGTGCAACATGCGGCGAACCAGTAGCGCTGTCCGGCTTGGTAGGTGCGAGCGTTCAGCGCGGTTGGTATGCTGCGAAGACGTAACCTTGCAGCTCGACTAAGGCGATCGGTCCCTTGGGAATAGTGCCGTCGGTATGGAAGATCGCATCGGCACTGTCCTTCCAGCCCTGATTGAAGAGGCCCGTATCCGCTGCCCTGCTGTAGGTAACGAACCCCTCCCCGTTGCGGGCTCCGACCTCTTCCATCCAAGCCGTGGCAGCACCCAGTGATTCCCAAATGCGATCGACAAAGTCCTCATCTCCGGTCCTGTCGGCGTAGGACGAAGCCAGATAGATGTGCAGCGGAGTGGTGTCGACGCCATCATAGTAACGGCCGAACGGCAACTCGCGAAGCACGGCCATCTTGCCCTTGCGCATTTCGTGCATGATCTTGCCTGGCTCCGCGTCTCCGAAGACGGAAGTCTCGGTCGATTGGTAGCGGGCGAGAAACGCCAGCACGCCACGGGCAAGCTCGGGATTGAGCCAGAGCATCTGCAAGGCGGAAATGACTCCGTCGCGACCAAAGGCGGTTGAGAACCATGGAATGCCGGCATAGGGTATGGTCCCGTCTCGAGGTCGGTTGTCAGGAGCGCGATGTCGGTACGTATGCGGGCCAGCCAGTCATTGAACACGCGTCCGGAACTGAAAACGGTGGCGCCTTGCCGGCGCTTTGAGCGAATCGCACATCGCGCTCGCGCAGCGGCGGCACGAAACCGGTCACTGGACGGAATCTCTTCGCCGTGACCGACCATCCAGATGGAGGATCCTGCGGTCACGGCTCGGCACGACAATGCGGAACTCGGCGTAACTGGAATGCACCTGATCCGGCTCCGCAATGACCGACTGGCGCGCTACATTATCAAGCCCTTCGTACCGAAATGTGACGCTTGCCTCACCAATCAGCGCGTCAGGGGCACGACCGCGACGGCTACGCGTGGTGCCGCGCACCTCGAACATGTCTCGGAAATCGGCATCGAAGTCGAGACGGACCGGCAACGCAATCTCGCGCGCGAAGTAGTTGGTGAAGGTAATGCGCTCGAGCAACGGGGGGTCTTCGCGCGAGCCAGTTATCCGATCTCCCGCTCAGAAATTTCTACCAAATATTCCGACCTCCTGATGGAACCCATTCGTTGCGGGCGAGTTGCGGCTCATTGGGACGGACTTCCCGAACATGACGACCAGCAACAAAGCAGACCATCAGTCTGTCTCCGAAGCGTTTCGGAAACTGATCCGTTCCGATGGCTATCGTCATAACGTACAAACGTTCTTAAATCTGGGGGTCGAACCAGAACTGCCGCCAACCCTACAGTCATTACTTGCGGCTATTGATCGGGCCAAACGGGCTCCGACGGAAGAAGGTCCCTAGCCGGCTGGCTGAGCGTCAAAGCGGGAAGAGTACAGAGGCTCGCTCCGTACTTTTTCTGGTTCCCACCCAGAAATTTCCACCAAACATTCTTCTTGATTTTTCCCGACAGTGGGTCATGAATGCCCCTTGGGTTCTCGCTGAGGTGGGAGGCCTTGTATGAACGTTTGGACGAACTGCCGACCCGACAAGGTGACTGCCAAACACCTTGTTCACGAGCTGATCTTACAAGCCCGTCGCGGCCAAATCATCTCCGTCAAAGAGACTATTGCAGCGGTGCGCCGAGACGGGCCACATCTGGCGGAAACTGACTGCGAGCTGGTGGAGCTTATTGTCGATCTTGCCCCAGCCTTTGGCCTGTTCGTCGGGTTCGATCTTCGCAAATAGCCTCATGGCAACCCATTGGTCCTCCCCCTGCGGTGTACGTCAGGACAGACCGACCTGGGATTGTGGGAGAAAGGCGGCTCGAGGCGCGTCAATAGGATCGAGGAGGAGCATGGGGGTCTTCGCGAGCCGGTGTCCGATCCCCACCACAGAAATTCTACAAACATTCCTGACTGTGGCGGCCCAGCGCCGTACCAATTTGTACAATTCGTACATGGCCTTGATGCCGCTCAGGTAGGGAGTAGAGTCACCCTTCGGCGTGTCCCTGGGGAGGGCTGGATGAGCGTCGCGCGAAGGGTCGGTCCGTTTCTAGAACAAGCAATTACTGTACTCCTCAACAGGGCGGACCGTCGCGACACGGTCTCGATCAAAGCGGCACTACGCGAAGCTCGGGAGACTGCGCCTTATTTGGTGGCCTCCGACGAAGAACTAACCGAGGCAATCGTCGAGGCAGCAACTGCCATGGGCCTCTGCGTGGCTTTCGACGCCCAGGAGTAGCTGTCAGCCAACTTCGCTTGTCGTGACCTGGCAATGGCGACCGTGTGCTGCCATTCATTCTCGACATTCCGGCCTTGGCGTGACAGCCCTCACATTAACGCTCTCGCCGAGGACGAATAAGCATCGGATGCCGCAGATTTCCGAATGGTCCTTTGAGGCGATCGCCGCAATGGCTAGACCGACTACAAGCGAAATGACTAGGGCGACACCCACCGGAAGATGATGCATACCGGCTTCGTACCGACCGCTCGGATAAACGTCGATGAACGTTTGGAAACACCCGTCACGGACTCAGACCATCCCTAACAAATGGTTAGCCGTCCTCGTCGCTGAGCCGGTTCATAGAGAGGAAACCCGCTAGCCGCCCTAAGGCCCCTTCATGGCTCGCCACTGGTTCAACCCTCCGGTCCCCGTCAAGACCGAGCGTCCCGGGATCATCCGCAACGTCAACAACGCCGAGGCAGCCGGCGAGGAGCTGATGAAGTGGACCAAGCGTGGCCCTTGGTGGGAGCGGTGCGCGTTTGCATGGCCTGCATTGCCGACGAGCTGGAACCTGAGGAGGCACGGAAGGCATCCTGGCCGCTGCAAAAGAGGAGGGGACATTACTCCCCCCAATGACAACCAGCTAACTTGAACTGCGGTAAAGGTTCTCTGACCAACACCGCCTTCGCGAAAGGAGCCCGCCGCCCGTGAGAGAAAGGCGACGGACCCCCACAGCGGCTGCACATCCAAGAAGGACCGCTGCGAGTTCTAAACCCGCGAGGGCCTACATCGTTCCTTAGCTGCGGCTAAAGCGGGGTTGGTCAGCGGGCTCTTGGCGCTCTAAGTTCCCCCTTATGGGTCCCCTCTGGTTCGCTCCCCCGGTCTACGTGAAGACGAAACGTCCGGGCATTCGCAATGGGGTCAGCCACGTCGAGGGAGCCGCCGAGGAACTCATGGGGTGGGACCAAAGGGCCCGAAGTGGACCAAGGCGGTCCAATCCTGCGTCGATGCGTTCCAGGGCAGCGCCTCCCCCCAAGAGGTGCGTGAAGCCTTTGAGGCGGCTGCCAAGGAGGCCAACGTGTATCTCTCCCCTGAGTAGGAGGTATCATGGCGCCCATCTGGTTCGTCCCTCCGGTGTTCGTGAAGACTGAAACCGGTGTCAGGCATGGCTGCAACAATGCGAAGGAAGCCTTGAGCAGCTCAAGATGTGGACCCGGCGAGGGCCTCGCTGGCATAAGGCGGTGACCCTCTGCCTCCAAGCTCGAGGCTTTTCCCTTCACCCGCTACGGACCGCGGCCGAGGCGGCGAGAAAAGAGCGGCTTCGGCAACTCAACGAGACAATGCGCTCAGACAACGGGCCGGACGGCTGGATGTCACGATGAAAGGAGAGCCCTCCACCGTGAGGCAGTGGGCGAAAACCTTGCATTTCATCACGTTTGCACCTCCCTCGACTTGAGCCATCACAAATGCTCTGATCCTCCTTCCTTGTGAGGGGGCAACCATGTTTCGACTCGTCGCCGTGCGGCGATTGCCGGCATTCTGATGCCGACGGCGCCGATCGTCATGCGCCCGGATCCGCCAATACCCTGGTCGACAATCCCGGTCGAGGGCTGCTGCAAGACGTGCTCCGCCGGCAAGGCGTGCGGCGATAGCTGCATCTCGAGGGAGAAGAACTGCCATAAGGCGCATTGGTGCGCGTGTGAAGATCACTAACAGCCCTGATACCGGCTGTGGACACGCCATTGTGCGAGCAGTGGGAGCGGACCCTATCAGCGCATGAAGGGACTAGGATACGCATGACGACGCTTTCAATCCGCCATGCAAGTGCTTGTCCGCCGCCAGGGTGAACAGAATAAGGAACACCAGCGTGTTCTTGAGGAAATTGTCGTTGAAGGCGGAAAGGAACTGCGTCCAGAAGAGAGGCGCATAGCGCCGTGACGTCATCAGATGGCTAGTCGTATGGCCGTTCGTGGCGATTTCCATTGGGGCGGCTTCCATTGGGCAAGACCGTTGAAGATCGTGGCCGTATCGATCAGCGGTCTTGCGCGGTTTGAGCTTCTTGTAGTGGGAACCCGGTTAGACTTCGTTACTGCGGCTCAAATCGATCAGCGGCTTTTGGGGTGGGGTCTTCTAGCCGGTTCATGAAGCGGCTTGCGCCATGAAATTGATGGCGCCGTCATTATCGAAGCGGGCGAAATTGGCATGGTGAATGTTTGCAGGCGCTTGAACCCTTGGGAGCATAGCTGTTGGAGGTCATCGATATTGTCTTTTGGTTTCAGGGTGAGGTTGCGCCGGCGTTTGTCTGTCTCCAGGCCGGACACAATCAAGCGGTCTTGCGACGGTCCGGACGAACGCAGCGTCAGCGCTGCTCCGCAGCAGCGCGCTGCAGACGGCGGTCGCCAGCCAGCTTGAGGCGCAGTTGCCGCAACCACTCGCCATCCTCTCCGAGCGGATCGGACAGCTACGCGATTCTGAGCACTGCCAAATCGGCCTAATTTTCCGCTGCCGAATGGACGATGAGACGCGTAAGCGAGTTTCCGGACCGGAAGCTATGCGTTGGGTTGCCCAAACGATGCAGAGGCGCTGCTGTGTTGGCGCGACACGCTCGACCGCAGGTGCGGGCGGCATAAGAATTTTGGAGAGGCCCGTGGTGACTGGGGATTGCGCCGGTATTGGCGACGCGCGAAGACTGGGTCGATATCTGGGCGAAGGCAGCCCCTGCGACGCAACAACTTCATACCGGAGAATGGAGGCCGCGCTGGGAGGTTGTTGGTTAGGCTACCAACTCAAAGTGATTGTCCGGGAGAGTTCGGCGATGTCGCCATAGATCATCGAACCTGTGACGAGAAAACATTCATCACCGAGGACTTCGAAGGGTGAGCTTGACGCGGTACAAACCGGCAGGTTCTTCGAATTGGCGTACGTGCCGAGCGTCGCGGTTTCGACCTTACGGTCCTTGGCTTCGGCACAGCCGACACTGATCGCGAGGATTGCGATAGCAATGAGAGTCGTCTTGCTCATATTTTGCCCCTGGAGCCAGCTCTTGTCGGGTAAGTCGCGCGATGCATCAAAATAGCACCGGCCCACGATCGGCTTCATCCATCGATTGGAGGAAGCAGGCTCATCCATAATTAGCAATATCTTGAGTAAGGCACCGAGCGCACCAGACTCATGGAACGGCGCGCGGAATTTCCATTCGTGACGAGGTGGCGATCCCGGCCGCCTTCGCAAACGGGTCATTCAGCACTGCGTAAACGTCTCGATTCCGAGCTATAGCTTTCCGCATTCGATCATCGATCATACCAAGGTGAGAAGGGGCAGCAGATCGAGCTTACCGGAGAGATCACGCGCGTAGACGAGGAAGGCGGCAGGGTGACCGTCGATCTGGGACCACTGGTGACGATCGACATCGACAAGGTCAGGCTGGTCGAGAAGTACAGGACGCCAAAGCGCAAGAAGCCGCTGCGCGACATGGTGGATTAGCTCGCGGACCGCCACTTATCCACGCGACATCGGTACCACTCAAACGAATGGCAATTTTCCGTCTGAATGCGTTTAGGGTCCATGCTCGGAGACCACGCATGGGTATCGCGCGGGAGACAGTGACTCCCCGTTTCAAGGCGTCGAGATGCTACGAGCACCGAAAAGTCAGTTCCTTAGACCTAAAGATCGGGCGATCTGCCAGCGGGTTGTCGACCAGGTAACCGCCGACGCCAAATGGTACAGCACCCCGATAGACGGTCAGATTCTGGCCTCGACCACGCTGAATCTCTTTCAATCAGGGGTCGTAAACGAAACGAATTTGCTGGCACATGTTCGCGCGCGGCGCCACGACTTCACTAAACTGACAGGCTAGTTCTTCACCCTCGCGACATAGGCGCGAAATGTGGTTCTTCGTAGTCCGCCGGCCTATTGTTAAGCAGATTGAGCGCCCGCTTTATGTCCCGATGCAGATGGTCGATCGCTTCCCAATGCTCGCCAAATGGCTTGAGCGACAACTGCGCGTCGCGGAGTTCTACCGCCAGAAGCCACGCCTATCGTTCAATTTTGGCGAGGTGATATTCGGAAACGGCTTCGTGTCGGCGAGGGTGCGGCATCCCGCAAAATAGGAATATATTCCGCATGCCGTCAAGGCAAATAGACTTCGTCCTGCCCTCAGCGCCTGCTAGCCGCGGGCATTTTGGGGGAAGCATGAATCAAGTTATGTGCGTTTGTAGCCATCAGCGTTTTGTCGGGCTGCGCTACTCGCCCAGCAGACATCAAGCCCACGCTGGTTTCGTCCGCGTATACGCGGGCAAGTCCTGCAGCCAGTTGGAAGCCGAACTTTACCGAACGAGTTCCGACCTCGCGCCGATAATGGCCATACAAGACAGAACCGCCCGCCATGATGTGGACGGCGTGTTTTGGCTTGGCTTGCCGGGTTGGCAGCATGATGGACAACACAGACATCAAGGTACGTGAAGCCAAGATCGGCGAGCTGAAGGGCAACATGGACGCGATCAACGCAGCCCGACGAAAGGGCGGCTGTGTTGCCGGCACTCTGTAAGCCGTTCCAACGTTGAAATTGTCGGCTTGCTTCCCGCCCTCGCGACTGCGGAGTGGTCGTTTAATCGATTGACTCGCGTAATGCACCGGCAGTTAATCTCCCACTATGGCGTAGTCGGCTCTGTTGGTTCGATAGTCTTCTTTTTGGACAGTCATCGTTTGCTCCCAGTTGCTGCGATGCATAGCCGAGCGACCGCTGAGGGCGATCGTGACGATTTGGTGGCGAGGAAAAAGTCCCTGTGGGTAACAGATCGGCGATCTGCAAAATTGGCTGCAAACCCCTCCGAAAGCTCGCCAGAACCCAAGGCAAAACCGCGCGGTAAGTGAATCGGACGGCCAGGGCAAAAAGAGGGGCTATGAAAGACCGCCGCGTACTTCGTTCGCATGGTTCGATTATATTAGATTTATCTAAAATACTAACCGGCCAGTCGAGCATTCCCGAACGCTCGCTGGTCAGGCCCAGCGGCCCCCCTAACCCAAGCTGCTGGGCCGCCACTCAGAGCAAAGCGCGATGTATGAGCATACCTAGCATAACGGTGATCGTCTCCACCTTGCCGGCCTTGCTTAGCACCACCTGAAAATCAGCTTCGAATCCCCGAATGTGCGGGGTCCCAGTGGCCATCACTAGACATTTCGAGATTTGCGGTTCGAGCCTCCCTTCATCGGCATGAGCGGTGACGGAGTACATCATCTTGCCAAATCAACACAGCCGACATCCTCGTCCCCTCGTTCGGTCGAAAGCTAGGTGGAACAATCAGGGTGCGCAACTTGTCATCACTGATATTGCCGCTTCACCCCAGCTTTGAGCGTGCGCCCTTCCGCCTGTGCGTGGTTCACCGTTTTTTACATTATTAGCGCACGTTTATAAACGGACATGTTGGTGTAGCTTGTACGTGCCCAAAGCCTCGGCGCAACGACCCAGCGCGGAGGCTTTTTTGCGGTATCCTTGCTCAGCATGTGCCAGATGATCATTGCAAGCTTGCGCGCAGTGGCGACGGCCGCGATGTGCTTCCCGCGGCGCGAGGCGATCCGCTTGTGGGAGGCGCGAAGAGGTCCTGGCGATCGCACAGCCGCCCATGCCGCCTCGACCAGCATCCCCCGCGCATGGCCGCGGCCCTGCTTCGTGATGCGCCCGTCATAGGCTGGCCCCTCACCGGACTGCCGCACGCTCGGATTGAGGCCAAGATAGTCAACGAGCTTCTGTGGATCGCTGAAGCGCCGTATGTCGCCGATTGCCGCGGCAACGCTCGCAGCCACGGTGACGTTGAGGCCGGGCAACGTCATCAGGCGGCGGATTGTCGGATCCTGAAGGGCATGTACGGCTATATCCGCCTCGACCACCGTCAACGCCTCGTTGATCTGGTTAATCAAGCCGAGGTGGCGCTCGATGGCGGCGCGCTCATCCGCAGGCAATATTTGCCTCGTCAGCCATTTGCGCCCGCTGATCCCGACGAGGTTCCTATGCGGACACGGCGGGATCAGGTGGGCGTGGAGGATTGACTGGATCAGGTTCTTCAGCCGCGAACGCTGGCGAACCAGCTGTGTCCGCCTGGTGACCTGTCTTCGGAGGGCAAGGGTCCCCGGATCCGGAACCCAGACCTCCGGCACAAAGCCCGAGGCGTAGAGCTTCGCAAGGACAGTGCGTCGATCGTGTCAGTCTTCACCTTCGCGTGCGCGGTCATGTGCACCTGCTTGGGATTGGCGATCACGATCCGATGGACGTAGGGCGACAGCACTTCAGCGACGGCAGCAGCATTGTCTGTCGCCTCGATCACCACATGATCATCGTGGGTGAGTTCCTTCCTGGCGAACTCCTCGAGCTTATTGCGCAGCATTTGAACGCGGCCGAGCTTGACGATCTCGCCATCAAGCAACGACACGACCTCGGCGGTTACGCGGTGTATGTCCATGCCGATAATACGCACGGTTCCCTCCATCGTTGGTCACGAACAGGGAGCGAGCGGGCAACACGACAAATACGGATCCGCACTCGCAGCGCATCCGGGCGAGTCGTAGGGGCGGCCAGATAATGTGCTCGAACTCGCAGTTCATCTGCATACGCCGGCCTGCCCGCACTTGCGTGCTCCCGGTGCCCCGTGGCCCGGATGCGCCAAGCTTAACGAACCTGACGTACCGAACAAACGATGGCACCAAGAACATCATGCCGGATACGGCTTCATCGAGAGCTTCAACGGCAAGGAAGGCGCGTCAACACTCTACGCTACGATTGCTGGCCGCCCGTCGTCACGGCGCATATGCGACGTTCCGTTAGCCGCCGATCGCGTTCCTATCCACGACAATCGCGTGGTGGTACATTCGGTTGATTTGGCGAATGTTTTTTGTCGTCAACTCACCGGGAAACCGGGGAGGTGGTCATGAGAATTATTACCGCTCTAGCATGCGTCGCCCTCCTTGCAGGTTGCACAACGGCAGGCCCCCCAGGGCCCCAAGGGCCTGTCGGTCCACAAGGTCTTCCCGGCAAGCAGGGACCTAGAGGTGCAATGGGGGCTGAGGGTCCGGCGGGGAAGGACGGCGTCGGCGGTTGGGAAATCACCCAGTATGCAAGCGCGAGTGATACAAGCCCAGACAAATCCGCACAGGCTTGGTGTCCCAAGCCAAAAGTCGTCATAGGTGGCGGTGCCAGCGCGTCAAATTCAAATGCTCTAATTTCTAGGAGCTTGCCGGTTACTTCCCCAGCTCCAGGGTGGGTAGCACAAGCGCATGTAGCCGCTACGTCCCCAACAGCTTGGACGCTGACAGCATACGCCATTTGCGCGCTTGTCAAATAGTCGGCGCTTGGCCGGGCCGGTGAACTTTGCGTTGTCGCGTCTTGGAGACACAAACGGCGTTCTAGTCTTCATCCCAAAAATCCTGCAGCGAGGCGTGCCGAAGGTCTTCCTCGCCCCGGAGGTGCTTCACGCGGACCTTGATGCCCGCTTGCGAAGGCCATAGTTGAGACGGTTGAAAGGCTGAGCCGGTGCCCCCGCGTTGACCAGTTGCCGACCGGCTAGTGCAGCTTCTAGACTCTCGCCCGGAATGGCGGCATTCTCTCTTCCGGGAGAGCGGGCGTGGGCAAAGGCCACCGTTATCAAGGCGCCAATCAGGCTGACCGCTGGCGAAGGCGCGCCGGCAGAAGAATGCCGTCACGGCGGCTGCCGCGACCCCTCTTGGGGCTGATCTTCCTCGGCGCCGGCACGCTTGCCGCCGCAGTCACCCAATTCGCGATCCAGAGCACCGCCGGCCAACAGAGCACGATAACAAACTGGACAGAACCATTGCCTGGCCACATGGAAGGCCGCGCCTCGGTGATCGATGGCGACACAGTAGAGATTGCAGGCCAAAGGATTCGTTTCAATGGCATCGACGCGCCCGAGAGCCGTCAGCACTGCGACGACGCCAAGGGCTTTGACTACCCATGCGGGCGCCGCGCTGCCCAAGCCTTGGACAAGTTCCTGGCAGCTTCGCGACCGCTGCATTGCAGTTTTGTCGATCGTGATCGGTACGGGCGTCTTGTCGGGAACTGCGATCGGGCGGACGGTCGTAGCGTTCAGCGCTGGCCGCTTGGCACTGGACTGGCCCCTCTACAGCCACGGCGCCTATGCGGGGCAGCAGGCGAAGGCAGAGGCGGCAAAGCTCGGTCTGTGGGCCGGAACTTTTCAGGCGCCTTGGGTGTGGCGTCTAGCGCATGCCGACAACCGGCCGCTTTCTAACCAGCCGCTTGGCTTAATCAACCGCCATCAGGTCGCACAAAGCGGCTATTCATGCGAGCCGCGGCGCACCTGTTCCCAAATCAGCTCGTGCGATGAAGCAAGTTGGTACCCAGCCAACTGCTCTTGGGGCCGCAAGCTAGACCGCGACAAAGACGGCATCGCCTGCGAAAGCCAGTGTTGAACCTGCAGGTGCTGCCGCTTCACGGTCGCACGCACGTCGGTGTTGGCGCCGCGGCGCGTTGGGGTGGGTTTGGTCATGTGGAGGGTTCCTAATGAAAGGGCCGCCTCGACGGGTGGCTTTTGAACGGTGACGGACTGCCGTTCCAAGCGGACCAGCTATTGTCGACTAAATGAAAGCGGGAAGATCCAACGATGCCTCCAAAATACGTGCAGCCCTCCGTTCATGAGACAGCTTTCAGCGGCATTCCAAATCGGCAGGGAGTTCGGCAGAGCCGAGGCCGAAGTTATGTTGCCCCGCCCATCGATTATGATCGCCACCCATCGACAACGAGCGATGCAGAACACGGCGAGCCGACCTGACGTTATCATTCGCGGGCATCAAGTCCGGCCTGATTTTCCAGAACTCGTTGCAACTGATGCGGCGAACTTTGACGCTGCCGTCTCAACAATGACCGTGCGAGATGTGGTCATATGGCGTCTTCGGGAAGGGCGCTCGCTGCGCGGTTCCGGCAAGGCCGGTCTTCATCATCGCCAACGCGGCGAAGGTCTTCTATCACGCTATATAGGAACGGAGTGCGTCAAAATTGACACGGGCTCGGCACGAGCTGCTCAAGTGCGGACGATGATGGGAGCCACGGCCGGCTGGCTGCTTTTTGCCGCGCGCGAGATGGGAGGAGGCGGCTGGAGTGATGTTTGGGCTCCGGCGACCTGATTCCGTTCTTTCGGATACGGAACGGAAACTTTGCCACATTTTTGGTTTCGACGCACGCTACGTCAGGAAGCAGCTAGGGCAATGAAGAGCGATTGTCCTTGCCTGTTTATGCGCAACAGAATGGGCTTGTGCTGCTGCCGGGATCTTGCCCACTCCTCCTGGATATCTGACGGCTGTGCCACATCCCGGTTGTTGGCCGAGACAATCACGTCGCCAGGTCGAAGGCCGTTCTCGGCGGCGGGGCTATTCGGCGCCACTTCCTGGATAAACACGCCGGTGGTACCCGGCTGCAGACCGAGTTGCTGGCGCGCTTCGTCCGGAATGGTGCTGAGCGACAGCCCGAGGCGTTGGTCCGCCGCTTCCGGACTCGGAACGGCACCGGTCTGTACCTCCTCGTCCTTGCGTTGACCGAGGGTCAGTTCCACCTCCTGCTGGGAGCCGCCGCGGTTCCTTGTCAGCGTGGCTTTCGACCCCGGCTTTTCGTTAGCTGCCGCCAACGTCAAGTCATGGACGCCCTGAATGTCCTTGCCGTTGAACCGGGTGATCACATCCCCCGATTGCAAGCCGGCCTTCTCTGCCGGACTGCCGGGCTCGACCGAGGCGACCAGCGCTCCCTTGGTGCTCGATATGTCAAGCGCCTGGGCAAGCGACGGCGTCACCTCCTGGAGACGCACTCCGATGAACCCGCGCTCGATCCGGCCGGTGCGGATCAGCTGATCGGCGACGCTCCGTGCGGTTCGGGACGGCACGGCGAAACCGATGCCTATGCTGCCGCCAAACGGAGAGACGATGGCCGTATTGACCCCGATCACTTCGCCGCGCGCGTTAAACAGGGGGCCGCCGGAATTGCCTCTATTGATCGAGGCGTCTGTCTGGAGAAAATCGTCGTAAGGGCCGGCTTGGATGTCGCGCGAGCGGGCGGAAAGAACGCCGACGGTCACGGTTCCCCCGAGCCCGAAGGGACTGCCAATCGCGATCGTCCAGGCCCCCGGCTGCATTGCGTCAGAGTCACCCCAGGCGGTCGTCGTCATGTTGGGGCGTGGATCGACCTTCAGCACCGCGATGTCGGTTGCTGGATCGCGGCCCACAAGTCGCGCGGGCGAAGTCTCCTTATCGGAGAATACGACGTGGATTTCGGTGGAGTCGGCCACGACATGATTGTTGGTGACGATGTAGCCCTCCGGACTGACCACGAAGCCGGAGCCGAGAGCTTCTCGCACCTGCGGCTGGGCAGGCCCGCGGCTGTCGAAGGGGTTGAGAAAATCGTCGAGCATCGTTTGGTCCTGGATGATCTGCCTCGTCGTGATCGCGACCACGGCCGGCAGCTTCTGACGCAGGATTGCGCTGAAGTCGTTCGGGATTTCCTGTGCTGAAACCGGAGCAAAGCCGCCAGCCGAGAGCATCAAGATTCCTGCGACGAGGCCCATGCTCAGTCGCTTCCTGGCAATGTAAGACATGATTGATTCTCCTGCCCGACCGCCCTGGCGCTGCCGCGCGACTTTTCCCAGACGCAACAACTGACATTCACGCCGATTGTTTCACCGGTTCGAAAAAATGTTGATCGTGGGCTGAACTGCGAGGATTTGGCCTTGTCGGGCCATTGAAATTTGCTCGAAACTCTCCAAAATTTCGGCTGGTGAAAATCGCGAGAGCCACCAAAGATGACATCAACAAAGGAGACTATTCAAAGCGGAGGACCATCGATGGAAGGAGCCATTTCGACGAGTTTTCCCCCAATCGGGCCCGAGGGTCCTGATGTTTTTCTTGACCGGTTGCTCCATCCAGCACGGCATTTCGAGCGACCTCAGGACGTGCTGACTGACGCGACGCTGGACGTCCAGGAGAAGCGTGCAATCCTTTCGTCCTGGGCATCGGATGCCTGTGCGGTGGAATCGGTGCCGGCGCTACGCATGCCGCCGGGAGCAACCGAACCGGTCAGCTCCATGTTGGGGACAAGACGATCCGCGCGACCGCGGGCACCTACCTGTTCATTCCACCGGGCGTTCCGCACAACATCACCAATGTCAGCGAAGAGCCGGCGCGGGTGCTGATGACCGTCTCTCCGCCTGGACACGAGCACTATTTTGAAGAGCTTGCCAGGCTCGCTGCACACGGCTCTCCGGATCCGAAAGCGCTTGCAGACTTGCGGAACCGTTACGACACTGACCAGCTCTCTACCCTGACGACAAGAGCCTAAGCTCGATTCTGCAATATCGGGTCATGGCGCAGCACCGCTCATGGCGTCGGCACCCGCGATGTCCTCTGTGGATGGCTCCCGCGATGCAAGAGGTAATTCGACATTATGGCGCGTTGGTCGGGTGCAGTCTTCTGTCCGGCCTGTTGATGCAGCCATTCGAGACTGCTGGCCCTGATGGGGTCGGCGAACTGGGTCCCAATCTGCTTTGCAGGCTATGATGCCTCCGACATCGCATGGGTTGTCCCTGTTCCCGGCCTGACCGTCTCGCCATCACATCGCGTCGCTCTCACAACCTCATGGAGCCGATCGATCGGCTCGATCTGATTTCTGCTTCAGTGTCTCGTCTTCTGCGCAACTTACGCTGCAAGGTTCGGAGCATGACGCGCCTGATAGGTTTCGCCGCGCGCCATGATAGCCCACACCACGCGGGCCATCTTGTTTGCCATCGCTACGCTCGCCACGCGCGCTGGCTTCCTGGCGAGCAACGCGAGGAGGCGCGGATCCGCAGCCTCGGGCTTATGCCTTGCCCGTCGGATCAGGGAGGTTGCGCCGATCACAAGGAGCTTTCTCAGGTACCGGTCGCCCATCTTGGTGATGTGCCCGAGACGGTCCTTTCCGCCGCTCGAGTTTTGCGAAGGTGTCAGCCCGAGCCAGGCGGCAAACTCTCGACCCGAGCGGAACTGACCCGGATCAGCAACCGAGGCCGCCAACGCTGTGGCACCGATCGGGCCAATGCCAGGTATGGTCGATAGACGCCGTGCCACTTCATTCGTTCTTTGTTGGGCAAGGATCGACCGGTCAATGGTCTGGAGCCGGGCATGGGTGTTGAGCACCTGCTCGCACAGGATACACAGAATCTGCAGTGCCATTGCCGGTACGTCCAATG
>NZ_JAMYUP010000036.1:0-53835 GCF_040323155.1 Mesorhizobium sp. M0060 | reverse complement strand
ATCGCGGCGAAAGCTGCAATGTTTTCAATGGGGGCCCTGCGACCGGTTGGGCAACCTAAGTGCTTGATCTTACGAGAAACAAGCACGCCCCTTGGGCGTACCAAGATCTCACAATATTCATATGCGCCGGCATCGGCTTGGCCATGCCGGGCGACGCTTCTGGCGCAGCGCCCGCAATTGAATTAGCATCACGTCATGAACTATGAGCCGGGAGGCTCAAACCGGCGCACAGAACGCCGGGCAGGGAACGGCTCGAGAGGCCGGATAGGCGATCACCCGTATCCGCAATGCGGATTGCCGATCGTGTGGAGCGCTGCCGCAACTTGATCGGCACGGATCGATGTCGCCCGTGTCATATGACGAGATCGCAGGGAGGAGAGGGCCAATGCAGAAACTGCAGTCGCAGGGCGTTCATCACATCACGCTGGTCGGCGCCGGGCGCCAGACCTCGATCGATTTCTGGGAGGGCGTGCTTGGCATGCCTTTCACCTTCGAGCAGCCCAACCTCGACAAGGCCAGCGAAAGCCATCTCTATTTCGATCCGGGCGACGGCCGGCTGATCACGGTCTTCACCGACGAGAGCCGGACGCCGGTCAAGCGGCGCACGCCGACCGATACGGGCTGCGTCCATCACATTGCTTTCGCGGTGTCGCGCGTCACCTTTCTGCAGGCGGTCGCCCGGCTCGACGAGCGTGAAATCAAGCACAGCGGCGTCAAGGATCGCGGCTTTATGGACTCGATCTACTTCGAGGATCCGCTCGGCCTGCTGATCGAACTCGCCTCCTACCGTTTCGAGCCGCCGGCGGGCTTCACCCATGCCGACGTTCTGATGCAGGCGCACAAGGTCCGCGTCGCGCGCGGCGATTACAACATCGCCGAAGTGCACCTTGCCGATGCGATCCAGGCGCTCGTCGAGCGCTCCCGCGCGACCTTGTCGGAGGATCGCGCACCGAAAAATCCGTACTGACGGCACGCCAAACAAAGGGAGGATATAATGGCAAAGACAGCAACGAAGAGCGCGAAGAAGCCCGTGGCCAAGACAGCCACGCCCCGAGCGAAACCTGCGGCCAAAGCCGCCGCCAAGTCAGCGGCGAAAGTGGCAAAGCCGGCGGCCAAGGTCTCCGCCAAGAAGCTGGCGCCGAAGGCCAAGGCGAAACCGGCGAAAAAGCCCGCGCTCACGCTCAGCATGCTGAAGCCGAGCGTCAACAATATGAGCGTTCGGGTGTTTGCACGCGCCGCCGGGCTCGACCATTCCGAGACCGACGTATGGGGCCAAACGCGCTCGCCCGAATATATGGGGCGGAACCCGGCCCATCTGACGCCGATGATCGAGGACAAGGGTCTGCCGAGAGGTGTCCTGTGGGAAAGCTGCGCCATCATGCAGTACCTCGCCAACAAGCACGGGCTGGAGAACTTATATCCTAAGGCGCCCGCCAAGCGGGCAATGATCGACAGCGCCATGTTCTACCTGATCGGCACGCTCTACCCCTATGTGGCGCGCGCCACCTATCCTGCACTGAATTTTCCGCAATATGCCGGCGAGGTTGGCCACAGCGATGCCCACCCCGACAGGAAATCGGAAGCCCAGAAAGCCGCGGCGGCCGCAATTGCCGAGCCGCTGGAGGTCTTCCACAGCTTCTTCAGGAACGGCAAGCCGTTCATCGGCGGCAAGAACCCGTCGATCGCCGACATCCGCCTGGCGGCGACGCTCGAATTCCTGGCCGTCATCGACTACGCGCTGCCCCAATGGGCAAAAGACTATATGGCGGCGATCGAGAAGAAGCTCGGCAAGGCCTATGCGGAGCCGGCCGGCGACGTGCGCGGCTATATCGCCTATGTGAGGTCGCAGGCCAACGCCTGAGGCACATGCCAATAGCGGTCGTCCGCACGTCTGCAGGAGCCGGTAATGAACTTTTTTTAATCTCCCCTGTTTGCACGATGTGGGGAGCTTAAGGTTTCGTTAACCTAAACCCCTTCTACTGAATCCACCTCCAGCCCGCGACCACGGATGTACTGGCGCGGATGGGAAGCAAAGGTCGGCTGCGCGCCGGCCTTTTGCTTGTTCCAGCCCCTGCCGAAGTTGCGCCTGACGGCGCTTCACGACGCCTGCATGGCTGATGAACCGCGTCGCCATCTTGTCATCGCCGATGTTGGCCCTACCATCGAAGTTAGTCCCGTCCTCGAGGGCGGTTCAAGGACAGAGGCCCTGCCATGAAAAGCATTGCTGGAATGATTGTGATTGCAGGCGCCATGCTGGTGGACGCAACCAGTCAATCGAACGCAGCGACGCTCAACACCATGCCCGAGGTCGGGGCTGCCATCCAGGCGTGCTGGACACCGCCGGCGAATGCCGGGAATTCCACCGTCACCCTGAGCTTCAGCTTCAGGCGCAATGGTACATTGATCGGCCGGCCCAAGCCGACCGCCATCCGCGTTGCCGGCGACGAGAAGGCGCGGCAAGCTTTTGTCGACGCGGCGACCGCAGCCGTGGAACATTGCCTGCCGTTGAGCTTTTCACCAGCGCTGGCTCAAGGCATCCCGGGCAAGGTGTTCACTCTGCAATTCAACTCGCCCAAACAAAAACAGCCTGCACCGCGAGTGCAGACTTCGCCTTGAAGAGCGGGCCAGATGCGTTCGAGGGATCTCAGAGCCGCGATAGATTCGGGATGGAGCTCTAGAATAGCTGTTTGTTTGAGCATGATCTTTTCCGAAAACCGGATTCCACTTTTCGCTGACGCGGACCTTCGGTTCGGGATCATGCTCTAGTGGCGGCTTCGTCTGGCCTCGACATGTCGTGCTAGTTCCGGCATTTCGAAGACATAGTCGCTCCAGGCCGATTCCGGAATCTGGCCGGCGAGATAGCACTCCAGCAAAAGCCTTTGCTCGTGGTCAAGTGGCCTCGGTGCGCGCTCACGGTCCAGCCCAAGTGAATGGAACAGATTTTTGGTCAGCTCCGAGACAGTGAAGTGGATCGACATTTGCGGTCTCCTCCTTTGACCGCTCAACGTCGAACTTGGGACTAAGGTTTCAGCAGGGGGCGGCCGGTAACGCCGGATTGATCGTGGTGCGGAATCCGCCGGGCGCTTCAAACTTCGCCGTGGCGGCAGTCGCGGCGTTGTTGCCGGTTCGTCTCAATCTTGAAATAAAAATGTAATATTGAATTTACGCGAGTAGATATAATACACTAGAACCAAAGTCTCTGGCGGCGATGTGGCCCTCTTCAATTAGATAAAACTGATTTAGCTAGTTCTTATTCATAGTCGACAAAGAAATCCTGTTCTCGGCGCAACAAGCACAATGGTCGCTCCAATGACACGCCTCTGGCCTCTCACGATTCTGATGCTGGTGGCGGCAATAGCCGTTGCGCTCGGCACGTCCTCCTCCTACGCGGATAGCTGCGGCGCCATCAAGAGCCAATTGCTTTCGGCGGGGCGCAGCGGCGGGACCAGCCCCGAGCTTGCCCAACTGCGCCGTCAACTCGCCGCGATTCAAAGGCTGGAGAGACAGCGTCGATGCACGGCGAAAACGGCCGGGTTCTTCTTCAATCCCTGCGCCGACCTGGTCAGCAGCAAGGCGGAGGTGCAACGGCAGATCGCCAGACTGTCGAATTCGGGAAGGGACACGTCCGGCCTGAAGGCCAGGTTCGTCGCGCTGGGCTGCGCCGCACCCGCTGCCAAGAAGCAGCAGCAAGCGCCGCAAGACCAACGGCAGGCACAGCCGCGCACAGCACCCAAACCCCAGTCCGCAGGCGCAACAATGGGTGGCAATCGGATGCTGTTTTGCGTTCGCTTGTCGGACGGATATTTCTTCCCCGCGCCAAAATCGCAGTTCGCCAAGAACGACGATCTGAAGGAAACGGTCGATCAGTGCCGCTACATCTGCGACGATGCCGGCATCGAACTCTATACGCTGAGCGATGCCACCCGCGAAACTGAAGAGATGATCGCGCTCGAGACCCAAAGGCCCTATGTGGAGCTTGCGACAGCCTTCAGCTACCGCGACGACGCGAACTTCAAGGCCTGCGACGTCAAGCGCTATTACCAGCGCGTCGCCGAACTCAGGGCACGAACCGTGACACCGGCCAATATGACCAACGCCCTCATTCCGTTGCCCACGGCAAAGCCGGATTTTGGCATCGTCGCGGAAATTCCTGAATCCGGGATCGAAACTGCCGGTGCCGCTCTCGCAGAGGCAAAAACGCCGGTTGCCGAGGTGCAAGGGGCTGCCCAGCATCAGTCGGTCGAAAGAGCGATTAGCGCGCGGCCGGTGAGAGTGGTCGGGCCGGCCTTTTTCCCGGCGGACTGACCAAGGCGGGCGATGGTCCGAGACGGCGAACGGGTGGCCGGATAGCCGCTTCAAGGCGTAAAGCCCCACGCATCGACGGACGGCCGGTTGGTTATTCGCAGACCATACGGGCCCGTTTGCCGGGTTCGCTGACATTCCTGCAGGTGAGCGGCTTTGCCGGCTCCGACGACAGCATGGGCGGGTTGTTGGCGACCCCCCTCCGTGGCGCTGCAACGGAAGCTGCGCTCCTGCGCACCGCCGGCCTTTTCGGCGATTGCGGCGCCACGGGAAAGACGTCGGTCTCCAACTGCGACTGATCGGCTTGCGCCTGCGAAGAAGGCCGGTCCCAGAAACGGCGAACGTCGAGCGGCTTGGGAATGATCACGGTACCATCATAGCTGCGCGCGCAGCCGCTTCCCAAAAGCAGCACCAGGCACAGGAAGACAGGCGGAATCCGTCGAGACATCAGCAACACCCCTGCAAGCTTATAACGCCGCTTCGGCCTAACCGACAACCGGCGGAATAGTGCAGAGGGAGTAGGTACGGTGAAGTAGAAATCGTCGCACTTCCAGTCGAAGGCTCTGCTCGAAAGATCGAGCACCGGGTCGGGCGCGGATGGCGAGATCCAGCGCGAGGCGAGTTAAACCTTGCGATTCGTCAACGCTTCCAGCGTAAGGCCATGGTGCGATCGCACCATACCAATGCCGCGCTCAGTCGCGACAATAGGATATTCGAAGTTCCGCTCCTCCAGTTACGGGCGGGAGCAGCGACCGCCGGCAAGAAACAGGGTCAGATTTACCCCAACGGACCTGTTTCGGCGATGGCGCGGCCATGACACCTTCTGGCTGCATGCAACGCGCTCTCGCCCGGTTTTTCTTTTCGAGGCCGATTGCTGCGATCTCCGAGGGGATAATGTTGGCCGGAATTCACGCAAGCTGCTGATTCCAGCGGCAAACCGCGGCCATTCCGACAAAGCCCGCGGCCGCTCCTTCTTACCCCGGCTGGACAACGTTACCGGAGCGACATGAAACTGTCATGCGACTGTAATAATCGAGGGCTATTGGCCTCAGCGGGCGCCGGAGGAATGGCGCCGAGAGACCATATTCCGAACAGGAGCAGGCCACATGAGACATTTCATCCGCTCGGCGGCCGTTGCGATTGCAATGGCTGCGGCGACGACCACCCTCACCCTGTCCGCCGCGCTCGCCGCGGACATCTCCGGCGCCGGCGCCACCTTCCCCTACCCGATCTATGCGAAGTGGGCCGA
Source organism: Mesorhizobium sp. M0060 (assembly GCF_040323155.1). NCBI lineage: Bacteria > Pseudomonadati > Pseudomonadota > Alphaproteobacteria > Hyphomicrobiales > Phyllobacteriaceae > Mesorhizobium > Mesorhizobium sp. M0060. Next base: position 48,284 of record NZ_JAMYUP010000036.1, on the reverse strand, counting down.
CACCTACAAGAAAGACACCGGCATTGGCCTTAACTACCAGTCGATCGGTTCCGGCGGCGGCATCAAGCAGATCAAAGCCAAGACGGTTACCTTCGGCGCTTCGGATGCGCCGCTCAGCGGCGACGAGCTTGAATCGTCCGGACTGGCCCAGTTTCCGATGGTGATGGGCGGCATCGTTCCCGTCGTCAATCTGGAAGGCGTCAAGCCGGGCGAGCTGGTTTTCGACGGAGCGACGCTGGCCGACATCTTCCTCGGCAAGATCACGCAGTGGGACGACGAGGCGATCAAGAAGCTCAATCCCGACGTCAAGCTGCCTTCGCAGGCGATCGCGGTCGTTCACCGTTCCGACGGTTCGGGCACCACGTTCAACTTCACATACTATCTTGGCGACGTCAGTGCGGACTGGAAGGACAAGGTCGGCGTCGACAAGGCAGTGGAATGGCCCGTCGGTATCGGCGCCAAGGGCAATGAGGGCGTTGCCAACAACGTCTCCCAGACCGGCGGCGCGATCGGTTATGTCGAATACGCCTACGCCAAGCAGAACAAGCTCACCTACACCGATCTGATCAACAAGGACGGCAAGAAGGTTGAGCCGACCGCAGTGGCGTTCTCGGCGGCCGCAGCCAACGCCGACTGGAGCTCGAAGCCAGGCTATGGCGTGATCCTCGCCAACCAGTCGGGCGCCGAGTCCTGGCCGATGACGGCGGCGACGTGGATCCTCCTGTACAAAAAGCCGGACGATGCCGCGACCACCGGCGAAGCGCTCAAATTCTTCGCCTGGGCATATGACAAGGGCGATGAGATGGCCGGCGAGCTGGACTACGTTCCGATGCCTGACAAGGTGGTCGAGAGCGTCAAGGCCATGTGGGCCAAGGAAGTCGTCGGCAGCGACGGCAAGCCGCTCTACTCGGCTATGTAATCTCCTCCAGGGAGGGCGTCGACGGCGCCCTCCCTGTTGCCTTCAATCGCGAGGACCCAATGACCATCGCTTCCGATGCCATGCCATCATCTGCAGCAGCCCGGGCCAGGGAAGCTACGGTGCGGCGCTTCGCGCTCACAGATGCCATATTCCGCGGACTCACCCGCGCTTCTGCAATTCTTGTGCTGGTCATCCTCGGCGGTGTCGCGATGTCGCTGTTTGCCGGCTCGTGGCAGGCGCTGTCGGCCTTCGGCTTCTCTTTCCTGACGACCGAAAGCTGGAATCCGGTCACGGAAAAATTTGGCGCGCTGGCGCCGATCTACGGCACCATCGTCACGGCGGCCATCGCCATCCTGATCGCGGTGCCGATCGGCATCGGCATTGCGGTCTTTCTCACCGAACTCTGCCCGCGTCCGCTGAGGCGCCCCATCGGCATAGCGGTCGAGCTCTTGGCCGGCATTCCCTCGATCATCTATGGCATCTGGGGCCTGTTCGTGTTCGCGCCGTTCCTGCAGACGACGATACAGCCCTTCGTCATCAACCTCTTCCATGGTGTGCCGGGACTATCCAGCCTTTTCGCCGGCCCTCCCTACGGCATCGGCCTTCTGACCTCCGCGCTGATCCTTGCCATCATGGTGCTGCCCTTCATCACCTCGATCACCAAGGACGTCTTCGATACGGTGCCGGCGGTGTTGAAGGAATCGGCCTATGGCATCGGCTGCACGACATGGGAAGTGACCCGGCGCGTGGTCATTCCCTATACCCGCATCGGCATCATGGGCGGCGTCATGCTTGGCCTCGGCCGCGCGCTCGGCGAAACCATGGCGGTGACCTTCGTTATCGGCAACGCCCACCGCATCAGCGCCTCCCTGTTCGCTCCGGGCACGACCATCTCGGCGACCATCGCCAACGAATTCACCGAGGCCGACGGCGACCTCTACACCTCTTCGCTGGTTTCGCTCGGCCTGATCCTGTTTGTCATCACCTTCCTGATCCTTGCCGCCGCCCGCTATATGCTGATGCGGATCGACGCCCGTACGGGAGCCTGACCGATGTCGACATCCTCATCGCTCCACAGCCGCCGCAAAGCCAGGAATTCGGTGATGATGACGCTTTGCGTCGTCGCCGCCGGCATCGGGCTTGCCTGGCTGGCGCTCATTCTCGGCGCGTTGGTCTATAAGGGCACAGCCGGGCTTTCGCTCGCGGTCTTCACCGAGATGACGCCACCACCGGGCGAAGCTGGCGGCCTGCTCAACGCCATCGCCGGCAGCCTGGTCATGACGGTCATCGCCGTTATCGTTGGCACGCCAATCGGCGTTCTGGCCGGCACCTACATGGCCGAGTATGGACGCTTTTCGCGCATCACCACCGTCGTCCGCTTCATCAACGACATCCTGTTGTCGGCGCCGTCGATCATCATCGGCTTGTTCGTCTATGAATTGATGGTGCGGCCAATGGGGCATTTCTCGGCGATTGCCGGCGCCGTTGCGCTTGCCATCCTGGTCATTCCGGTGGTCGTGCGCACTACTGAAGACATGCTCAACCTGGTGCCGAACGCGTTGCGTGAAGCCGGCGCCGCGATCGGCGCGCCGCGCTGGGTGGTGATCCGTTCGGTCGCCTACCGCGCCGCATTGTCCGGCATCGTCACCGGCATATTGCTGTCGATAGCACGCATTTCCGGCGAGACGGCGCCGCTGCTCTTCACCGCGCTCAACAACCAGTTCTGGAGCAGCAATATCAACGCGCCGATGGCCAGCCTGCCGGTGACCATCTTCCAGTTCGCTCTCAGCCCTTACGAGGAATGGCAGCAGCTGGCGTGGACCGGCGCACTCATAATCACCCTGACGGTTCTGGGCTTGAGCATCCTCGCCCGCAGCCTTACCGGACGCAGAGAGGACAGATGACACAGATGTTGTCCCCGGACATGACGATGACCGAAACGGTCGCCGAGAAGACGAAGATCGAGGTCAAGAACCTCAACTTCTACTACGGCCAGAGCAAGGCGCTGAAGGACATCAGCCTGTCGCTGCCCGAGCGCAGTGTCACGGCCTTCATCGGGCCTTCGGGCTGCGGGAAGTCGACGCTGCTGCGCGTCTTCAACCGCATCTACGAGCTCTACCCGAAACAGACAGCCGAGGGCCAGGTCCTGCTCGACGGCAAGAACATTCTCGACCGGTCGCAGGATCTCAACCTGCTCAGGACCAAGATCGGCATGGTGTTCCAGAAGCCGACGCCGTTCCCCATGTCGATCTACGAGAACATCGCCTTCGGCGTCAGGCTCTACGAGAATCTCGGCAAGTCCGAGATGGACGGCCGCGTCGAACAGGCGTTGAAGCGTGCCGCGCTTTGGGGCGAGGTCAGGGACAAGCTCAACGCCAGCGGCTTGAGCCTCTCCGGCGGCCAGCAGCAGCGGCTCTGCATTGCCCGCACCGTGGCAGTGAAGCCGGAAGTCATTCTGCTCGACGAACCGGCCTCGGCCCTCGACCCGCTGTCGACCGCCAAGATCGAGGAACTGATCGACGAATTGCAAGCCGACTACACGATCGTCATCGTCACTCACAACATGCAGCAGGCGGCGCGCGTGTCGCGCCAGACTGCCTTCATGTATCTGGGTGAGCTGGTCGAGTTCGACCGGACCGAGAAGATCTTCACGTCGCCCCGCGAGAAGCGCACGCAGGACTACATCACCGGCCGCTTCGGCTGAGCGGTGCCGATCACGCAGACGAGGACAATATCATGGCCGAACATACAGTCGCGTCTTTCGACGAGGATCTCGAGCAGATCAGCAAGCTGATCCGCGACATGGCCGACCTCGCCGGTTCGATGGTCGGCGGGGCGACCAAGGCCCTGTTGAATTCCGACAATGCGCTGGCGCAGCGCGTTGTTTCGGACGACGCCATCATGGATGCGCGTCAACGCGAACTGGACGACCGCGCCATCACCCTGATCGCCAAGCGCCAGCCGATGGCCCACGATCTGCGCCATGTCGTCGGGGCGATCCGCATGGCCGGCGACCTCGAACGCATCGGCGACCTTGCCAAGAATATCGCCAAGCGTGTGAGTGCGGTCGGCCTCAGCGTCACGCCGCGCGACCTATCGCATTCCATCGATGCGATGGCGCAGCTGGTGCTCATCCAGGTGCAGGGCGTCATCGAGGAGTATGCTGCCGGCGATGCGGCCGCGCTGGCCAAGCTACGCGCCGCCGACGAGCGCATCGACGTCAAATACACGTCCGTGTTCCGCGAGCTGTTGACGTACATGATGGAAGACCCGCGCAACATCACCGCTTGCACGCATCTGCTGTTCTGCGCCAAGAATCTGGAGCGGATCGGCGACCATGTCACCAACATCGCCGAAAATGCGTATTATGTGCTGACCGGCGAGCAATTGCCTGTCAATCGTCCGAAGCAGGACGAAACGACAATGTCCGCACCGGTGACATGATGGGGGTGCCCAGCCGATGATCGCACCACGCATAATGGTGGTGGAGGACGAGGAGCCGTTGGGTGTGCTGCTCCGCTACAATCTCGAATCCGAAGGCTACCAGGTCGAGGTGGTGACACGCGGCGACGAAGCCGAGATCCGTTTGCAGGAGAATGTGCCCGATCTTCTGGTGCTCGACTGGATGATACCAGCGGTTTCCGGCATCGAGCTCTGCCGACGGTTGCGGGTGCGCCCCGAAACCGAGCGGCTGCCGATCATCATGCTGACCGCGCGCGGCGAGGAGAGCGACCGGGTGCGCGGTCTTTCGACCGGCGCCGACGACTATCTGGTCAAACCGTTTTCGACACCGGAATTCATGGCCAGGGTCAAGGCGCTGCTGCGCCGCGCCAAGCCGGAAGTGCTGTCCAGCGTGCTGAAGGTCGGCGACATCGTGCTCGATCGCGAATCGCACAGGGTCTATCGCAAGAAGAGCGAAATCCGGCTCGGGCCGACCGAATTCCGGCTGCTCGAATTCATGATGCGGCATCCCGGCCGCGTCTTCTCGCGCAGCCAGTTGCTCGATAATGTCTGGGGCGAGACGATCTACATCGACGAACGCACCGTCGACGTGCATGTCGGGCGGCTGCGCAAAGCCGTCAATAACGGCCGCATGCCGGATGTCATCCGCACCATCCGCGGTGCCGGCTATGCGATCAGGGAAGATTGACCTGCCTGGTCAGGCTACGTTCTTTCTGATGCCGGGCCTCATTTGCGCGCCCGGCGCGAAAATCTCCTGGTCGACGAAGCTTAACGCCCGCATCGCGCAGCCTTCGCGGATCAGCGGCAATTCGTTCGGCTCGGTGTCGAAGGAGATCGAGCTCGAATGCTGGCCACCGGCGGTCTGGGCGATGGCCTTGCGCAAGGCCGGCTCGATCAGATCGAAGGCGGCGGCACTGACGCCGACCATCGCGACCGGTGCTGGATCGATCAGCGCGAACAACGAGCCGAGACCGAAACCCAGCGCTTCGCCGGCCCTGCGGTAGGCCTCGCGTTCCGGCCCATCCTTCTCGCGGGCCCGGGCCGCCAACGCGCGCATGTCGGCGTCGCTGACGTCGGCGACCGGTTTGCTGTCTTCGCTCATCCCCGTAGCGTTGCGCCAGATGGCGTAATTGCCTGCATAGGCCTCGATGCAGCCGCGCCGCCCGCAACGGCAGAGCGCGCCGCCTGGACGATGGATCATGTGGCCAAACTCGCCGCCCGAGGAATGCGTGCCGGTGAACAGCTCGCCCTTCAGCACCAGCCCCATGCCGATGCCGTGCGAAAGCAGGATGGCGATGAAGTCGTCGCGATAGCGATCCGGATCGCGCCAGCGCAAAGCCACCGCCATCATATTGCAATCGTTCTCCACCGTGGCCGGGATGCCGAATTCGTCTTCCAGCATGTCGGCAAAGGCGATGTCCGTCTGCGGCGTGATCGGCGACCACAGCATGGCGCGTGCAGGGGAGTCGGTAATTCCCTGAATCGCCAGGGCGATGCGGGCGACACTGCGGACGTCAAGGTCTGGATCTTCCAGCCGGCGCCGGACGATGGCCATGCATTCGCGGATCAGCTCGTCGCGCGGCATGGTCAGCGTGTCCAGCCGGCGCTGTTCCTCGACGACCACCTGTCCCGCATAGTCGATGATGGCGGCCGACAGGAAATTCAGCGACAACACCACGGTCAGCACCGCCGCCGCTTCCGGGTTGAGGGCGAGGCCGACCTGCGGACGACCGCGTTTCAACGAAACGGGCTCGTTTGCCTTGCTCTCGGCGAGGATGCCTTCCCGTATCAGGTCGGAGGAGATCGCCGATATGGTCGAATGGCTGAGGCCGGTGGTTGCAGCGATCTCCGTACGCGACGGCTGGCTGGCCCGGCGCACCGCCGAGATCACCATCGCCCGGTTGCGCCGGCGCAAATCGTCATGGCGGATTCCGACCGACATCGTTTTGCTTTCCTCCCGGTTGCCGCGGCCGCTCATGAACCGGAAGCCGTCGGTAATGTCCGACAAATAGTGTCAGATACAGGCAAATAGTGTCAGATGCCGGCGGCGCTGTCATCGTTTATTCCGACACTCGAAAAAACTCGGAGAGTCATCAAAATCCATCAGAATCGATGTTGACAGCAGCCGGAGATCGGGTCAGTATTTTTTCGAGGCTCGAAAAAATTAACGCCTCTAGCTGGTCTTTGGGCCAATTGGTCACGCCGTACGCGGCGCAGGGAGGATATGATGAAGAAATTCACGACCGCCATTCTGGCGGGTGTCGCCATGACGCTGACGCTCGCGTCGGTGGCGCAGGCTAAGGACAAGGTCATCGGCGTTTCGTGGTCGAATTTCCAGGAGGAGCGCTGGAAGACCGACGAAGCCGCAATGAAGGCCGCCATCGAGGCCGCCGGCGACAAGTATATTTCCGCCGATGCACAGTCCAACCCGGGCAAGCAGCTCACCGACGTCGAGAGCCTGATCTCGCAGGGTGCCAACGCACTGATCATCCTGGCGCAGGACGCCTCGGCGATCGGGCCGGCTGTGCAGAAGGCGCTGGACGAAGGTATTCCGGTCGTCGGCTACGACCGGCTGATCGAGAACAAAGACGTCTTTTACCTGACCTTCGACAACAAGGAGGTCGGCCGCATGCAGGCCCGCGAAGTGTTCAAGGTGAAGCCGGAAGGCAACTACGTCTTCATCAAGGGCTCGGGCGCCGATCCGAATGCCGATTTCCTGTTTGCCGGTTCGATGGAAGTGCTGAAGGACGCCATCGACAGCGGCAAGATCAAGAATGTCGGCGAGGCCTATACCGACGGCTGGCTGCCGGCCAACGCCCAGAAGAACATGGAACAGTTCCTGACCGCGAACGACAACAAGGTCGATGCCGTAGTCGCCGCCAATGACGGCACCGCCGGCGGCGTCGTCGCCGCGCTGACGGCGCAAGGGCTGGCCGGATCCGTTCCGGTCTCGGGCCAGGACGGCGACCACGCCGCGCTGAACCGCATCGCGCTCGGCACACAGACCGTGTCGGTGTGGAAGGACGCGCGCGAGCTCGGCAAGAACGCCGCCGAGATCGCCTCGCAACTGGCCGACGGCAAGCAGATGACCGACGTTGCGGGCGTTAAGGATTTCACCACGCCCGGCGGCAACACCGTCAAGTCGCTGTTCCTGACCCCGGTCGCCATCACCAAGGACAACCTCAACGTCGTCATCGACGCCGGCTGGATCAAGAAAGAAGAAGTCTGCGCCGGCGTGGCGGCGGGCACTGTTCCGGTCTGCAACTGATCCGACGTTTCCGAGAAGTCCGAACGCCGCGGCTGCTCGCCGCGGCGTTTTTTCAAGAAGAATTGTTTTTCCGCTTCCGGCGGATAACTTCTAGGCTGCTTCCGGCATCCGCGGCAGACGGCAACCCGGCGGGAGAAACATCATGACCGACACGACTTCCAACACGCCGGTCGACAGCTCGACCGCAGACCGGGCGCGTGAATCCGAGCTCGGCGTCGTTGCCCGATTTCTCAAGGCAACCGAACTCGACACGCGCATGCTCGGCATGGTCGGCGCGCTGCTGGTCATCTGGGTCGGGATCCACATATTGTCAGGCGGGCTCTTCCTGACGCCGCGCAATCTCTGGAACCTTTCCGTGCAGACCTCCTCGGTGGCGATCATGGCGACAGGCATGGTGCTGGTCATCGTGATGCGCAACATCGATCTTTCCGTCGGTTCGGTGGAAGGCGTGATCGGCATGGTGATGGGCGTGGCGCAGGCCGAATTCCTCGTCCGCGTCATGGGGTTTCAGCTTGGCAGCCCCTGGCTGTGGGTCATTGCACTGGCCGCCGGCCTGGTGCTCGGCCTGGCTATCGGAGCGTTTCAGGGTTTCATCATCGCCTATCTCGAGGTTCCTGCCTTCATCGTGACGCTCGGCGGATTGCTGATCTGGCGCGGCATGGCATGGCTGATTACCAGCGGGCGCACCGTTGCGCCGCTGGACAGGACCTTCCAGCTGATGGGCGGCGGACCACGCGGCTCGATCGGCGCCACCTGGAGCTGGATCGTCGGTGTCGTCGCCTGCGCGGCCGTTGCCTTCGTGCTCTTCAACGGCCGCTCGCAGCGCAAGCGGTTCAAGTTCCCGCTGCGCCCTGTCTGGGCGGAAACCTTGCTCGGCGTGATAGCCTGCGCCGCCATCCTTGGCGCCGTCTGGATCGCCAATTCCTATCCTTGGCCGGTCGGCATCGTACGCCAATATGCCCAGCAGAACGGCATCACCATTCCCGAGGGCGGGTTGTTCATCGCCCACGGCATCGCCATACCGGTGCTGATGGCCGTGGCCGCGGGCATTGTCATGACCTTCATCACCAGGCGCACCCGTTTCGGCCGCTATGTCTTCGCCATCGGCGGCAATCCGGAGGCTGCCAATCTCGCCGGCATCAACACACGCTGGGTGACCATGAAGGTGTTCATGATCATGGGCGTGCTGGCCGCGATCAGTGCGGCGATCGCATCGGCCCGCCTCAACGCGTCGACCAATGCGCTGGGGACCCTGGACGAGCTCCTGGTCATCGCGGCGGCCGTGATCGGCGGCACGTCGCTCGCCGGCGGCTCCGGCACGGTGCTCGGCGCCATGCTCGGCGCGCTTCTGATGCAGTCGCTGCAATCCGGCATGGTGCTGCTCGGCATCGATTCGCCGCTGCAGAGCATCGTTGTCGGCGCCGTGCTGGTGGTCGCGGTGTGGCTCGATACCGTCTATCGCAAACGGGTCTGAGCATGATCCCGAACCGAAGATCCGCGTCAGCGAAAAGTGGAAACCGGTTTTTGCTGCCGCTGACCTTCGGTTCGGACAAGATCATGCTCAAGCAAGATCTATAGGGAGGAGGAACGAGCATGGCAGACAAGACCGCTCCCACGGGCACGCCGCTGATCGAGATGCGCAACATTTCCATCGCCTTCGGCGGCATTCGCGCCGTCGACGATGCCTCGGTCGATCTTTTCCCGGGCGAGGTGATGGCTTTGCTCGGCCATAACGGTGCCGGCAAATCGACGTTGATAAAAATCTTGTCTGGCGCCTACAAGCGCGATGCGGGCCAGATTTTCGTCAACGGCGAGGAGGCTTCGATCTCCAACCCGCGCGACGCCAAAAAGTACGGCATCGAGACGATCTACCAGACGCTGGCGCTGGCCGACAATGTCGACGCGGCCGCCAACCTGTTTCTCGGCCGCGAGCTGATGACCGGCTGGGGTACGCTCGACGACGTCGCCATGGAGGCCGAGGCGCGCAAGGTGATGGGCAGGCTCAATCCGCGTTTCCAACGCTTCAAGGAGCCGGTAATAAGGCTTTCGGGCGGCCAGCGGCAGTCGGTTGCGATCGCCCGCGCCATCCTGTTCAACGCCCGCATCCTGATCATGGACGAGCCGACGGCGGCACTGGGGCCGCAAGAAACTGCGCAGGTCGGCGAACTGGTCAAGCAGCTCAAGGCCGACGGCATCGGCATCTTCCTGATCAGCCACGACATTCACGACGTGTTCGAGCTTGCCGACCGCGTCTGCGTCATGAAGAACGGTCGGGTTGTCGGCACGGCGCGCACAACCGACGTCACCCAGGACGAGGTGCTCGGCATGATCATTCTCGGCAAATGCCCGCCCGGCGCCATACCGGGCCCGGGGGCCCTGAAGATCGCCGCTTGAACAAGAATTAGCCGGCTAATCAAATGCGGCGTAATGTGCCAGTCGTCACCATGCTTTGGCCTCGCCATTGTGTTGACGCCGGGACTTGCCCATAAAGAACCTTCCATGGCCCGTATCAGCAATTGAAAAAGCTCTTTCCGACCGTCGCTTTCATCGCCGTCGCGCTGATCAGCCTGACGATGGCGGGTTTTGCCTATTTTGCCACCCAGGAAGCGGCCCGCATAAAATTCGAGGCGACGGCAGACGACGCGCTCAACCGGATCGAAAGCCGCATCGACCTGGACCTGTCGCTGCTGCGCTCGACCCAGGCGCTGTTCGATGCGCGCAATGGCGGTATCTCGCAAGGCGAGTTCAAGGCTTTCTTCAACGCACTCGACATCGACAATAATTTCGCCGGCCTGCGCGGCATCGGCTTCCTCCGCCTGGCGAAAACTGAAAACGACGCGGCGGTCGAGCGCGACATCCTGCACGACCACGGCGCAAGCCATGCGATCTATCCCGACACGAACTTGCCCTGGCGTACGCCCATCGTGCTGTTCGAGCCGCTGGATCCGTCCAACAAATCCAGCATCGGCTACGACATGTTCACCCAGCCGGTGCGGCGCGAGGCGATCGAAAAAGCGTTGGCCGACGACCAGCAGCATGCCAGCGGGCTTGCGCAGCTCGGCAAGGAAACGGGTGCCGCGCAGACCTTCACCGGGTTCTTCGTCTTCGTCCGGCTTAATGTCGAAACCGCGCCGGACGCCGTCAACGCGTCGAGATCCTCAACTGCCGGTTTCCTCTATGCGGCCTTCCGCTCCCGGGACCTGTTCCAGGCCGCGCTCAGCCGGGCGCCACTGTTGCCGGTCAATACCGAGGTCTACGACGGCGTGGTGAACAGCGACAATCTGCTGTTCCAGTCGGAAACGCCGCCTGTTTCGGCCCTCGGCGACAGGCTGCTGGTCACCCGCAAAATCACTGTTGCCGGCCGGCCGTGGACTGTCCTGTTCAGGCCGACAAGTGCTTTTTCGCAACCTTCCTCGCGCGCCATTCCGGTGATGCTGGGATTGTTCGGCCTGCTGCTTGCCGGCGCCATCGCGCTGGTGGCCCGCTATCAGGAGCGGGCCTATGAGGCGGTCTCGCTGCTTCACGAAACGACCGAGAAGAGCCTACTGGAAAAAGACCTGATGCTGCAGGAGATGAAGCATCGCATCAAGAACTCGATCACGCGGGTGCTGGCAATCGCGCGCCAGACAGCATCGCACGCCGCCGACGTCCAGGAATTCTCGACGTCTTTCTCGGCCCGGCTGCAGGCAATGGCGGCTTCCCAGGACATGCTGACGCGCTCACGCTGGCAGAAAGCCGATCTTGGCGACCTGCTGCGCATCGAGCTCGGCCAAGTGTTCGGCAATGAGCTTCCCGAAGAGCTGTTGTCGGGACCGGAGGTTCTTCTCGACGAGAAGACGACGCAGGCGCTCGGCCTCGTCTTTCACGAACTGGCGACGAACGCGTTAAAATATGGCGAAGCCGGCAATTCGGCCAACACCCTCAAGGGCGGCTGGGCGCTCAAGGTCGACTGGTCGCTCGAAGGCCGCGGACGCGTCCGCACACTGGTCCTCAACTGGCGTGAGGCCGGGCAGAAAAAGCTCAAGACACCGGCAAAGAGCGGTTTTGGAACCAGACTGATCGATCTCAACGTCACGCGCGAATTACGCGGTACGATCAGGCGCGACTTTCGTGAGGACGGTCTGAACGTGGAGATCAGGATTCCGCTGCCGGCCTGAAACTTCATTCCATGAGCCGCATCACGAGAGCGCTTTGCGCGCGCAAACGCGGAGACATATCTGCCTCCGCGTTTGACGTTGGCCTGTTTTTCGAAACTAGTTGCAGCGGGCTGTGTAGATCCGGCCGTGACGATCTCTGTATTGGCAATAGCCATTCTGCAGACGGCGAACGAGCAGGCCGCCAATCGCACCAGCGCCAGCACCGATCAAAGCGCCCTTGCCGCCGCCGACGGCGCCACCGATGAGCGCGCCGCCCACAGTGCCGATACCCACGTTCTCCTCCGTGGTGGTGCAGCCGCTGACCGCAACCACGGCAACCATGGCAATAATCATCTTCCGCATGAAGTCACTCCTCACTTTGTCCTCACTTTAGTAAGCTCCAGCCGCCATTTAGCATGAAAGCACGGCCTTTGCCCGCACGATTTCATTGTTGATTAAGATAGTCTTTTTCGGGGCGCGCGGCGTTCGATGCTACCATGAAGTTGGAAATCTCCAAGGAGGCATCGAGCGTGCCGTCCGGACGCACGCTCCAGACGATCCGGTCATAATCGTCCTCGAGCGCCGGATCGACGGCAAGGCATTTGGCGACGATATGCTGGGCTTGATCGCGGAGGTTGGTCACCGCAAGCGGGCGCGCGGCCATGCACTCCGCCTCGGTTTCGAAAACGCTTACCGGCGTAGGCAATTCACGACACGCGGTCATGCCGTTCGAACAGCCGACAACCAACAGCAAAGCGGCAATGTGCTCCATGGCAAGGGACCTCTCGCCACGGAAACGGTCCAAATCCCTCAAAGTTCCTGGACAGTGCGATCAAGCCGACGTGAGCAGGCAGAAGCTGCCGGCAATCTTGGCGAGCTCGATCAAATCAACTGGGACGCGGCCGCCAGGACGAGCGCGGCTATGAGCGCGTAAACGGCAAAGCGGAGCGGCGAAGCGCGAGGCACGGGCGCTGCGAACGCGTCGGGGTCCTGAAACCCGCCCATCGAAATGCGAGCGGCCTGTTCCATTCTGTTCAAGTCTGCAGCCGTCAAGGCCTATTCCTTTCATATTGCGCCAAACTGCGATCGAGATCCGGCGGATCGGCACGTTCAGACAGGATCGGACTTTATGGTGAACAGTCGGTTAAGGTGGGGCGATGCGCAGCAAGCCTTCTTCCGGGCGGCCGCCGTTCGTTCAATCCGTCTCGAAATTGCCGTGAGGAACGACAAGGCGGTATTCGAGGCGGTTGCCCGTGATTTCGAGTGTCGCCGTTCCATTCAACGATGTGGGCACGACGCGTTCAAGCGCGACGCTGCCAAAACGCTTCTCGCTGCGCTGATTGTCGTTGGCTCCGATCACTTCGGCCCATGTCAGTGACAGAGCAGGCTCGCCAGCGGAAGCGGCCGTCAGATCAGCCGTGACCTCGACGAAGCCATCGGTGCGCGACAGTGCGCCATAGCTGACCGAATTGACGGCGAGCTCATGCATGGCCAAGCCGATGTGCAAGGCAGCATTGGGATTGAGATACGGATTTGCGCCGCGGAAACGCAGGCTGTGCATGGGGTCCGCGCCGTACCTGCCGACCTGACCGGAAACCAGCTCACGCAGCGCTGCTCCCCGCCAGTTGGATGACGTAACCAGATCCTGCGAGGAGGCCAGCGACTGCAATCGGCCCCGGAAACGCGTCAGGAAATCGTCAATGCTGCCCGAATAGCGGCCCGTCTGGGTGGCGATGCTCTGGATGATGGCCAAGAGGTTCTTGGAGCGGTGGCTGACCTCGCGCAGCAGCGCCTTCAGCGTCTGCTCCCGGCGTTTCTGCTCGGTCGTTTCGACCATGGTGGTCACGACGCCCTGCACTGCGCCGGTCTCGTTGCGGTCGGCGTCCATCCACACCTGAAACCAGCGGGCGCCATCATCGGCCGGCACGCTGAGTTCGAGGTGTTGGGGATTGCCGGAGACGATGACGTCGTGCTTGGCGGCGCCGATACGCGCTGCCTGCGCAGGCGGCAAGATGCCGTTATTATCGGAGGCATCGGAGGTCCATGGTGCGCGCATGTTGCGCGCCCACACCGTCTTCATCTCGCGATCCTGGTATAGAACGGAAATCCCGGCATTGTGCAGGGCGTGGAGAAGGGCTCGGCCAAGCTGCATTCCGCTTTCGGCGGGATGCAAAGCGATGATCTCATCACTCTGGCCGCGGTCTTTCATCTTTCCGACTCTGGAACGCATCGGTCATCTTGCTCAACCCATGTCGGGCTGAACGGCTCGCGGAGAAATGGGTTCCAAAAGGAGGCGCTTCGTATAAAGCCTTAAAAAGCGGTCCGCCGAGCGGCGTCCCGTTGGAGGACACTGCCCGGCGGTGGCTGGAAACCGTTTGAGGGGTGCGGCTTCCAGTGTTCGCTTAAATGGCCGCTTGGCATTCACGCTCGTCTGATCAGGCCGGCAATAAGCGATATGATCAGGAAAGCGAGAAAGACGAAGAACAATATCTGCGCTATGCCGGCCGAGGTGCCAGCGATGCCGCCGAAACCAAGCGCACCGGCGATGATCGCCACGACGAGAAATACGAGCGCCCAGTAAAGCATGATCCATCTCCTTCCAATGCTGCGGTGAAAACGTGATTCGCCTCCGTTTGTTCCACCATTTCCCGAAAAAGACGATGCTGAAAATCTTTACGGCCCGAATTGTTGCGGTGTGCGAAAAGCTTCTTGTCAGGTTCTCAGGTTCGGCACCAGTTGGTTGCCAGTGAATTACGCCCCCTCTGATCCAAGAGGAGTGGCTATCCCACACCCTGGCGGCCGCAGCGCGACCGCTAGCTGTTTTATGCCGCGGCCTTCGCGTGCCGGTCAAAGAACAGGGCCTGACTGATAAGAGCCTTGACCATGTCAGGATTGAACGGCTTGGTGACGAGGAAAGCCGGTTCCGGCCGCTCGCCGGTGAGCAGGCGCTCGGGAAAGGCGGTGATGAAGATCACCGGCACCGAGGTGGACGACAGGATCTCATTCACGGCCGCAATGCCCGAACTGCCGTCGGCAAGCTGAATATCGGCAAGCACCATCTTTGGCCGCGCCTTGCCGAACATCGCCACCGCCTCGGCGTGGGTGCGCGCCGTTCCGACGACGCGGTGGCCGAGGCTTTCGACCATTTCCTCGATATCCATGGCAATCAGCGGCTCATCCTCGATGATCAGCACGTCGGTCGCCACCTGACGGGAGATCTCGTTGCTCGCCTGAGCGAGAAGTTCGGAGAATTGCTGTTCGTCGACGTCGAGAATCTCCGCCGCCTCGTCTTCGCTGAAGCCTTCGACGGCGACCAGCAGGAAGGCTTGGCGGGGACGCGGCGCGATTGCATTCAGATTGGCCGCGGCGCGCTGCTCCCATGCCGACTGGGCATGCTCTTGCGGAACGCGAATGGCCACCGAGGTGAAGAGCTTGGCAAAGACCTTGTAAAGCGCGATGCGGTCGTTCGATGCGTCCGGAAAGATGTCGACATCGGCAATGATGGCCTCGAGCATTGCGGCGACCAGCGCGTCGCCGCTCTCTTGCGATCCGGATACGGCGCGCGAGAAGCGGCGCAGGAACGGCAGGTGCGGAGCGATGGTTGCTGATAGGCTCATATTGGACGTCTCCCTCATATGACGTGATTGCATGTTACAGCTAAATGCGGTTTGCAAGCCTAGTAGATAAAACGCTGGCTCCTTGAAAAAGGTTCCAATCGTGCGGAACTAATATGTGGGGCTGGCGTTTAAGGGCGGGTTGGGCAACCAGACGAGGCTGCCGCTTGCCTTGCGTTATGTGTTGAAGGGCGGCTTAAGGCTGGGACGAAGGGCGAAATGAAGAACATGACGAAAGCTACCACGGCTGGCGTTGGCAACGGGCGCCGGGCTGCTTCCCGCGACCCGCTTGGGCCGAACTCGGAAATCGGCCGCAAACTCAAACAATACTACGACGAGCTGGTCTCCGACAATGTGCCGGATCGCTTCGCCCAACTGCTCAGCCAGTTGGAAAAGGCCGAACCTGTACAGAAGAAGGACTGAGGCATGGCGGCCGTCTCCCAGGGCTTCAAGACCGATTTGCTCGGCTCGATCCCGAGCCTGCGGGCTTTCGCCGTGTCGCTGACGCAAAACGCCGACAAGGCCGACGATCTGGTGCAGGAAACATTGGTCAAGGCCTGGGACAAGCATGAAAGCTTCCAGCCCGGCACTAATCTTAAGGCATGGCTGTTCACGATCTTGCGCAACGAATTCTATTCGCAGATGCGCAAGCGCGGCCGCGAGGTGCAGGACAGCGATGGCGTCATGACGGCCAGGCTTGCCGTTCATCCGGCCCAGCACGGCCAGCTTGATCTCGAGGACTTTCGCGGCGCGCTCGAGTTGCTGCCCGAAGACCAGCGCGAAGCCATTATCCTCATCGGTGCATCGGGCTTTTCCTACGAGGAGGCGGCCGAGATCTGCGGCTGCGCCGTCGGAACGATCAAGAGCCGCGTCAGCCGCGCCCGCACGCGGCTGCAGGAAATCCTGAAAATCTCCGGTGAAGACGAGTATGGCCCGGACGCAATTTCGGCTCAGGTGACGGGGTCGACGGCTGCGTGAAGCGTGGAGGTGTTCGAACCGCTCCCGCGCCTCAGGGGAGAGGCCTTCGCTCGCAGGCCACTGCCACTGCCTCGACGAGATCGTCTCCCGAATAGGGCTTGGTGACCAGTCTGACTCCGGGAAAGGATTTCTTGATCTCGTCGATATCCGAATAGCCCGACGCGAAGACGAACGGGATGCCCGCTTCACGCAACCGCGAAGCAAATTGGAGCGTCGAAACGCCGCTCAGCATGAGGTCGACGATGGCCGCATCGAACTGAGTGGCAACGTCTTGCTGTTCGATATCAGCCAGATCCCGGGCGACGACCACATCGAGCGCGCCGTAGTCGCGGCAAAGCTGCTCGATATCCATGGCAATCAGGAACTCATCTTCCAGGATAAGAATCCGCAAACCGTCAAGCGATGGGCGCACGCAGCAATATCTCCTTTAAATGCGTCTCTATCTTGAAACGGGGGATCTTGAAACCGGGGAAGTCATGATCGCTAATTGGCATGCTGTCATTTAAAAAGACGTGCTGGCGCGGATACGTTGGCCTCGGCCCTTGCAAGGCATTTGCAACGAGCGCTGCCGGAGATAAGGTTCAAAGAGGTTCGCGCCGGAACCTTGGGGTCTGTCGAGCGTTTCGACCGAGCAAAACAAGGAGAGCGAAGCAATGGCGACTGCCGCAGGAAAGGCCGCGAACGAAGCCCGTACGAATTCGGATCTTGAGGCTGACATTGCACAACTGAAGGCCGATATCGAACAACTCACCAAGCAGTTGGCCAAGACCGGTGAACACGGCTACGGAACGGCGCGGCGCGCCGCCACCGAAGGGGTCGAGCAACTGCGCGCCCAGGGCGAAGCAGCCTTCGACAGCCTGCGCAGCAACGCTAAGGACATCGAAGCGCAGATGATAGCCCATATGCGCGAAAAGCCGGTGACTTCGCTGGCGATCGCCGCAGGCGTCGGATTCCTCTTCGCGCTCCTCGCGCGCCGCTAGTTCTGCACGCATGCGAATGCTTGCATCGCTGATCTCGGGCCTCGCCTCGGGCGAAACCATTGCGGCGGTGCAACGCGCGCGCGTCGCTGCGATGGTCTATACGGTTGCAGCGCTCGCGGCGCTGTGCGGCCTCGGCTTCCTGGTCGGGGCGGCCTATATCTGGACGGCGGGCCGCTATGGGCCGATGGCAGCCTCGCTGAGCTTCGGGATCGCCTTTTTGGCAATCGCCGGTCTCATCCTGCTCGTCTACCGGATGTCGGCCGGCTCGCGCGCCAGGCGCCGGGCGAAGCGACGCAACGCCGACATGAAGGCGGTCGGCATCGCCGCAGCACTCGCCGTACTGCCGGCGCTGCTCAAGGGCAAAGGTGGCTCGGGGAAGGCCGGACTGGGCGCCATTCTCGTCCCGGCGATAGCACTCGCAGCCTACGCCATCTACCGCGAGAACATGAAGCCCGGCTCCGACGATCCGGATACCGGCAAAGGGGAATAGTTCGGAGGGGGATAGTTCTGGGCGAACGATTCTGGCGCCCGGTCGTAAAATCTTCGCGTCACAAATCTTCGAGCGGCATCGATATTTCGGCGACTACGCCGTCCGGCCGGAATTCATGGGTCACCTCGCTGGAAATGACCTTGGCCAGGCTGCGGCGGATCAGGATCGAGCCGAAGCCATGGCGTTCGGGCGGCGCAACCCGCGGGCCGCCGCTTTCACGCCAGGCCAGCACCAGACGCCGTGCACCCTTCTTGCCTTGTACCTTCCAATCGAGATCGACCTTTCCGAAAGCAGCCGACAGCGACCCGTATTGCAGCGCGTTACTGGCCAGTTCGTGCAGGATCAGGCCGAGCCCTACTGCCTGGTCGGGGGAGAGCAGGACGTCGGCGCCGGAGATAGCTACACGCGATTGTCCGACGGTTTGGAACGGCTTTACCTCGATCTCCACCAGCTCGTGGATGCCGATGCCGCGCCATTCGCGGTCCGATAGCAGGCTGTGCGCGACGCCCAGCGCCTGCAGCCGGGCGCCGAATGCCTCGAGAAATTCGCTTGGCTGACGGGCATGGCGAACGGTCTGCGTCGCCAGCGCCTGAACGGTTGCCAAGGTGTTCTTGACCCGGTGATTGAGCTCGCGCAACAAGAGCCGTTGACGTTCGTCGCCAAGCTTGCGTTCGGTGATGTCGTAATTGACGCCGAAGATCAGCGTCGGCTTGCCCTCGCCGTCGCGCTCTATGACGCGGCCGCGCGTTGCGATCCATCGTGGCGGATCGAGGCCTTTGACACGGTATTCGCCAAAATAATCATCGCTGCCGGTCAGCGCGTCGCGAAAGCGTGTTTCGGTCTGGTGAACGTCGCGCGGGTCGATGGCGGTCAAGATGTCGCGCGCCCTCAGCCTGTTCGACTTGGGCAGATTGAACAATTCGGGCAGCAGCACATCGCAGTCGATCATGTCGCTACGGATATCCCATGCCCAACTGGCGAGCGAAGCCGCGTCGAGCGCGATAGCGCGCCGCTTTTCCTCTCGAACCAGTGCGGCCTCGGCAATCGCCGCGCTCCGGGTGGCATCCTTCAGCGTGAACAGGCTGGCGGCGAGGCCAGCCAGCGCCGACAGCTGGTCGAGCTGGACAGAAGAGGGACGTGCGTGCGGCTTCCGGTCGAGCACGCAGAGCGTGCCGATCAGTGCGCCGTCGACCATGATCGGCACGCCTGCGTAAAAGCGGATGTGATGCTCGCCGGTGACTAGCGGATTGGCTTTGAACCGCGGATCCGCCGCGGCGTCGGCCACCACCAACGGCTCGTCGCCGGCTGCGATGGCATGAGCGCAGAACGATGTCTCGGTTGCGGTTTCGGTCGCGTCGAGGCCGATACAGGATTTGAACCACTGCCGCTCGGCATCGACCAGCGCGATCAGTGCGACAGGCGTTTGCATCGCCGAAGCGGCAAGACCGCTGATGCGATCGAAATCGGGGTCGGCAGCCGTATCCAGCGCGTTGAGGCCGTGCAGCACGGCAAGACGGTCCGCGGCGCCCACCACACTGCGAATATCGACCGGCAGGCCTGGCGTTTTCTGGCTATTGTCGTCCACTACACCCCCGACGGCCCGCCCCGCTGATTAGGCAGGCCAACCGGCCCGTTTGCTATCTTGCCGAGCCGGAACTTTCGCAGCGGGGAGCCGTTACCAGCCAATGCCTCGCTAGCTACGCCTGCCGGCGCCAAATATGGAGCCAGACCATGCCAAAAACCATTCCTGAAAACAAAGCCCGTCAAGGGCGGCGGGGTCGTCATGTCCTTCGTATTCTCATCGCAGCGCTGTTGCTGGTTTTCATCGCCTGGGGCGTCGCCGAAATCTACGGCTGGATGATCGAGACGCCGAAGACCGAGCAGGGCAACACGCCCAGCGGCTAAGCTCTCCCCATCGGTCGTGCCAGCTCGCATCACGCAACCCCACATCACGCAACCTTTGCCTCAGCGGCGCGCGCCGGGACGAGAACATTCAACGCGCGCGGATGGATTTCGACGGTCGTTTCGCGATCGAGCTTTACCAGTTCGCCGTCCATCACGGCCTGAATTTTCCTGTTCGTCGAATGGATTTTCAAAACGGCCCGGTTTGCCTGATGAATTTCGACATGCTCGTTGCCGCGCCATTTGCCACGGGCGACGTCAAAGAGGAACCTGATCAACTCGCCGCGCCGCCGTGCCACGGTGACATAGATGCCCAGCACGCCGCCTGCCGGATTATCGGCATAGGGTAGATGGCCCTCGCCGAACAGATTGTTGGTGATGCCGATGCCGGTGATCCGCGTTCTGATCTCGGCCTCACCGATCGTCAGCGTTACGCTCATCGCCGGTGGGTTGTTGATCGTGGCCCAAGCAGCCCGCACCGAGGCACGCATCTTCCCCAGCCGCGAGCCGAATTCCATCTTCTGGCGCAGTTGCACCATCCTGGCGTGCATGCCGATCGAGAATTGATGCACGAAAGGCCGGCCGTTGGCTGTTGCAATGTCAATCGCCATCACCTCGCCGTCGGCAAACGATTTCAGTGCCGCATCGAGGGTCTGCGGAATGCCGAGGCCGCGCGCAAAAAGGTTCATTGTGCCAGCCGGCAGGATTGCCAGCGCCTTCTCCCCATTCATCAAACGAGCTGCCGCGGCCGAGATGGTGCCGTCGCCGCCTCCCGCCAGCACGACGTCGATGCCGCGCCTGGAAGCTACGCCGTCCAGCGTGGCGACGATATCCTTGCCGGCGACGATTTCGATATCGATCGAGTGACCGGCAGTCTCAAGCGTTCCGCGCATCCGGCCGGCGAAGGCCTCAAGATCGATGCTGCGCAGGGTGCCGCCGTCCTTGTTCAGCACCGCTGCAAAGCGCATGCCCGCTCCATTTTTCCAGCACCTATTCGGCCGGGACGGGGCCCCAGCCGGGAGTGGAACGGGGCGGCCGAGAAAATGTTCCTTTCGACCAGCGCGGCGAATCCGAGAACCGCCGACATCGCACCGGGTGCGCCACGGCTTTTTTCGGAACAACAGTGTGGTCACAACGTTGTGAACATGCAGAAGACGCTGCGCCCGCAGCGACGCCAAGCGGGAATAGCGTGCACGAAATCACCGACGAGGAGACACTAAGATGATCCGCACCCTTTTAACCACGACAGCAGTCGCAACATTGATTGCGACGGGTGCATTTGCGCAATCGGCGACGACCCCGGCGCCGGCGCAAGCGCCCGCCGTCCAAGACTCTGCTTCGGCAATACGTGCCGAGGGCAGCCTTGCCACCAACATCATCGGCGAATCGGTCTATAACGGCACCGGCGACAATGCAGAGAATATCGGCAAGGTCACCGATGTCGTCTTCGACGAGCGCGGCCAGGCAAAATCCGTCGTCATCGGCGTCGGCGGTTTTCTTGGCATAGGGACCAAGAACGTCGCCTTCGACTACAGCAAGCTGCAATGGGCCGAAAGAAATGGCGACCGTTGGCTGATAGCGCAAACGACGAAGGATGAGCTGACGGCTCATCCGGATTTCGACCGCAAGCCCTATGATCCGGCTCCGGCAGCAGCTTCGACCGATAATGCGGTGCCGGCCGCGCCTTCGACTACGACCAGCGCGCAAAACACAGCGCCTGCGCCCGCAGCACCAGCCGAGCCGGTGAAGCGAGCCGAGGGCAATCTTGCCACCAATATCATCGGCGAGAGCGTCTATAACGGCACCAGCGACGACGCCCAGAATATCGGCGACGTGAACGACATCGTGCTCAACAAGGAAGGCAAGGCGCAATCGCTGGTCATCGGCGTGGGCGGCTTCCTCGGTCTAGGCGAAAAGAACGTCGCCTATGATTTCGACAAGGCCCAGTGGGCCGAGAGGAACGGCGATCGCTGGCTGGTTGCCCAAACAACCAGGGAAGAGCTGACGGCGCAGCCGGATTTCAACCGCAAGCCCTATGATCCGGCCCCGGCGACCACAGCGTCGAACGATGCCGCGGCTAATGCGCCGGCCATCGTCACGCCTACCGTGACGGCCAACAACACTACCACGACCGATAACACTGCGACGACCAACAACACTGACCAGGCCAGTAAGACGGCTCAAAATGCCCCAGCGCCCGCAACGACGGCAGACCAGACCAAGACCGGGTCGATCGACAAGTCGACGCTGACTGAAATGCCGATCGGCGAAATCCGGGCCGAGGATCTGGTCGGAACCACCGTCTACGGCGCCAACGACGCCAATGTCGGCGAGATCGGCGACGTCGTGCTGAGCGGCGACAAGAAGGTCGATGCAGTCATCATCGACGTCGGCGGCTTCCTCGGCATCGGCGAGAAGGAGGTGGCGGTCGGCATGGACAACCTCAAATTCATGACCGACAAGAACGGCAAGCGCTATCTCTACACGAACTTCACCAAGGAGCAGCTCGAGGCGCAGGCCGCCTATGACAAGGGCACCTATGCGCAAAACCGCGACAAACAGCGCATGCTTATGCGCTAAGCTGCATATTGGTCGAACAGATAAGCCCGCGCCGGCAACGGCGCGGGTTTCCTCATGTCGAGGGAAAAGGCAGGCCGGCGACATCGCCGGCAATGCCACCCTGCGTTAATTCGGCGAGCGCCAGCGACTGGTCGAGATGCTCCGCCCGCCAGGCAAGCAGCCCTTCGGCAAGTTCCAGCCGGGCCGGCAGATAGGCTGGGTCGTCAGCGACGTTGGTCAGCTCGCCGGCATCTTTCTCCAGGTCGAAGAGCAAGGGCGGCAGGCCACCGCCGAAATGCACGTATTTGAACTTTTGCGTGCGGATGACGGCGAGATTGCACTGGCGCGGACCGATGCCGAAATACCGTTCGGCATCGCCATCCGCGATCGAGCGGAAATCGAACTCCCAATGCGCCGCGTCGCGCCAATTGTCCGGCTCCGCTGCGTCCAGGAAGGGCGCCAGCGGGCGGCCGTCGAGATGCGGCGGCACTTCGCCGCCAGTGAGCTCGAGCAAGGTCGGCGCCAAATCCACCGCCTCGGTGAAGCGCTCGACGCTGGTGCCGGCAGCCTTGCGGCGGCGCGGATCGCGAATGATCAGCGGAATATGGAAGCTGCCGTCGAAGAAGCCGCCCTTGCCCAGCATGAAATGGTCGCCCATCAGCTCGGCATGATCGGAGGTCAGCACGATGACGGTGTCGTCCCATGCGTCGGCTGCCTTGACCGCTTGCCAGACACGGCCAAGCTGCGCATCGACCTCCGAGATCATGCCGTAATAGAGCGCTCGGATGCGGCGAAAATTATCGTCGCCCCAGTCGCGCACCCTGCCTGTGGCGCCGGGACGGAATTTCGACCGTTCCTGCCGTTCAAATTCATAGGCGAGATAGGGGTGGCTTGTTGCTTCGGCTTGCCAGCTTTCGGCGCGATGGAAAGCCGGACCGCTGGCCGGATCGTATATGGCGTTGTAAGGCGCCGGTACGATGAAGGGCGGGTGCGGACTGATGAAGGAAAGGTGCGCGAACCACGGGGCATCGGGCTCCTGCTCGCCGAGCCAGCGGATGAATTCGCCGGCTAGGAAAGCCGACGGCGTCTCGTCCTTCGAATAGATTGGCGGGGCATTGCTAACCCCGCCGTCGTTTTCCAGGATTTCGCCCGCCGAGCGGTGGATGTCGGGAGAGCCGGCGCTGGCATCGACGCCGCGCGCCTTGAGCCATGACAGCCAGGGCTTCTGGTGCTCGGGCAGAACCTGGCGCACTGTGAAGCCCGGCAGCACGCTTTCATAGCTCTTCAGCTGCGAGTCGCCAGGCGACAGCGTGCGCGGATCGCGCGACATGTCGGTATAGCCGAACAGAGTAGGATCATAGCCGAGGACGCGCGCCCAGAGCGCTATGTTGCCGTGGCGGGCGTCGAGCGGCGTGCCATTGCGGCAGACACGATTGTTCATCTGGTAGAGGCCGGTGTAGAGGCAGGCGCGCGCCGGCGAGCAAGGTGCGGCGCCGCCATAGTGCTTTTTGAACAGAACGCCCTCGGCAGCCAGCGCGTCGGCATTCGGCGTCCTTACCACCTTGTGGCCAGCAGCCGACAGGCAGTCGCCGCGCCACTGGTCGCATGTGATCAGGAGAATGTTGGGGCGTTTTCCAGTCAACCGCGGTATCCTCACGCTGGCTACATGCCTCGCTCATGGAGCCCAATTTCGGCGAGCATGCAAGCCGGTCCGGTTTGCCGAATGTGAACAAAACGCGCTTGATCGTTCACTTTAACAGCACAGTCCATTCTGTGTTTGTCGCCTTTGCGGCCAGGAGGCGGATGCTCATATTGGCGTGGACAGCGGCAAGGGCCGCACCAGCACAAGGGAAGGAGCAGAAACATGCTCGAGCAGATCAAGGGCCTGCATCACGTCACCTCGATGGCCAGCGATGCGCGCCAGAACAACGAATTCTTCACCGGCAAGCTCGGCCTGCGCCGGGTCAAGAAAACAGTCAACTTCGACGCGCCGGACGTCTATCACCTCTACTACGGCGACGAGGTTGGCACGCCCGGCTCGGTGATGACCTATTTCCCGTTCCCCAACATCGGCAAGGGCCGCCATGGCGTCGGCGAAGTCGGCACCACCGCCTACTCGGTGCCTGAGGGCACGCTTGGCTACTGGGAAAAGCGGTTTGCCGAGCAAGGCGTCAATGGGCTCTCTCGCGAGGAGACGTTCGGCGAGAAGCGTCTTGCCTTTGCCGGCCCCGACGGCGACGCCTTTGCGCTGGTCGAGGACAGAGTGGACAGCCGTGCGCCATGGGCGAAGGGTGGCATTCCGACCGACGACGCGATCCGCGGCTTTCATTCCGTATCGCTCAGGCTGAAAGACGGCGGCGCCACCGAAGAGCTGCTGAAGTTCATGGGCTATGAGGAGGTCGACAAATCCGGCAATGTCAGGCGGCTGGCGGTGAAGAACGGCAATGGCGCGGATGTCGTCGACATCGAATCGCTGCCGGGGGCCGGCGTCGCCAATCTCGGGGCCGGCTCGGTCCACCATGTCGCCTTCGCCGTCGAGAACCGCGCCAAGCAGCTCGAAGTGCGCAAGGCACTGATGGACACCGGTTACCAGGTGACGCCGGTGATCGACCGCGACTATTTCTGGGCGATCTATTTCCGCACGCCGGGCGGCGTGCTGTTCGAAGTTGCCACCAACGAGCCCGGCTTCGACCGTGACGAGGATACCGCCCATCTCGGCGAGGCGCTGAAGCTGCCGTCGCAACACCAGCATTTGCGGCCCTATCTCGAGCAGCATCTGCAGAAACTGGAAGACTGAGGGCCAAGTCATGAGCAAGGATTCGTATATTCACAAGGTGCTGCCCGGTTCGCCGGGCGGACCGCTGCTCTTCGTCTTCCATGGCACCGGAGCCGACGAGACCCAGCTTCTGTCGCTTGGGCGCGATCTTGCGCCGCAAGCGACGGTCGTTTCGCCGCGCGGCGATGTCTCGGAACAAGGCGCTGCGCGTTTCTTCCGCCGCGCCGGCGAGGGCGTCTACGACATGGGCGACCTCACGCGAGCGACGGACAAGATGGCCGGCTTCGTCAAGGCGCATGTCGAGGCGGCAAAACCATCTTCGGTGCTCGGCCTCGGTTACTCCAACGGCGCCAACATCCTGGCTTCGGTGCTGTTTGCCGAACCGTCGCTGTTCGACGCGGCAGTGCTGATGCATCCGCTGATCCCGTTCGAGCCGGAGGTCGAGGGCAGCCTTGGCGGCAGCCGCATCCTGGTCACCGCCGGCAGGCGGGACCCGATCTGCCCGCCTAATTTGACGGCGCGGCTCGAAGCCTATTTGCGCGCCGATGGCGCCGATGTCACAGTCGAGTGGCATGACGGCGGCCATGAGGTGCGGCCGAATGAGATCGAGGCGGCGCGGCGGTTGTTCGCCGTTGCGCCGGACGAAAGGACCGTAAGCCATGTCTGACCTATTGCCGGAGATCGAGCTGGAGGACCGCGGCTCGAAGGGCCGCTACCTCCTGTGTGGGCCGGACGGCGCCGAGGCGGAGATGACCTTCACCAAGATCGGCGAGCACCAGATCATCATCGACCATACCGAAGTGCCGGATGCATTTCGGGGCCAGGGCGCGGGGCTTCGCCTGGTCACCCGCGCCGTCGAGGACGCGCGCGCGGCGGGCAAGAAGATCATCCCGCTTTGCCCGTTCGCCAACGCCCAGTTTCGCCGCCATCCGGAATGGGCGGACGTGCTGAAACGGTAAGGACAGCCCTCGACGAATGACGGAAGAAAGGGTGCGCGGCTTTACCGCGTGCCCCTTCGGCCATTGGAGGCGTACAAACACGACCGCAAATATGCGGGATTTGCGCACAGCGCCCGTCTTGCCTAAGTATTGCCAGCAAACCGGCTCGCCGAGCGCGGCCCGACCACTTCAACCGAATGGCCCTCCATGACCGAATCCGATCTCGTTCCCGTCTTCGACGGCCACAACGATACGCTGCTCAGGCTCTACCAGTCCAAGGATGCGGACGTCGAAAAGCTGTTCATCGAGGGAACGCCGGGTGGCCATATCGACTTGCCGCGCGCGAAGAAAGGTGGATTTGCCGGCGGCATGTTCGCGATCTTCCCGCCGCCTGTCGAGAAATCCAAACGCGGCGCGGTGCCGCTGGCGCCGAGCGACAGCGAGCCGCTGCCGCCTGAGGTTCCGCGCGCCGATGCGCTCAACTCCACCGTGGCAATGGCCTCGATCCTGTTCAGGCTGGAGCGGACTTCGGCGCTCACCGTCTGCCGCAGCGCCGGCGACGTGAGGAAGGCGATGGCGCAAGGCTCGATCGCGGCGGTTTTCCATATTGAAGGGGTCGAGGCGATCGACCCCGAGCTCACCATGCTCGACGTCCTGCATGCAGCCGGCCTGCGCTCGCTCGGCATCGTCTGGAGCCGTCCCAATGCGTTTGGCCACGGCGTGCCGTTCCGTTTCCCGTCGTCGCCCGATACTGGGCCCGGGCTGACCGATGCCGGCAAGGCGCTGGTGAAAGCCTGCAACCAGCTGAAGATCATGATCGATCTTTCGCATCTCAATGAAAAAGGTTTTCGCGATGTAGCTGAGATCAGCGATGCGCCACTGGTTGCGACCCATTCCAACGTGCACGCGATCTGCGGACATTCCCGCAACCTCACCGAATGGCAGCTCGGCGCGATCCGCGAGACGGGCGGCATGGTCGGGCTGAACTTCGCCACCGGGTTCCTGCGCGAGGATGGCAGGATGAACGCCGACACCAGCCTCGATATCATGGTGCGCCATGTCGATTCGCTGCTGCAGGCGCTGGGCGAAGACGGCGTCGGTCTCGGCTCTGATTTCGACGGCGCCATGATCCCGGCCGCGATCGGCGATGTCGCCGGCCTCCCAAGGCTGCTCGACGCGTTCGCAGCCCGCGGCTTCGGGCGCGCGCTGATCGAGAAGATCGCCTATCGCAACTGGCTCGGCATGCTGGAAAAGACCATCGGCTAGGGCATGTCGATATTCAGTGATGCAGGCCTGACGTGATTTTCAACATGCCCTGGGCTATTCGAAGCCCATGCGCTTCAGCCAGTCCTGGCCGACCCCGCGGTCGCGGATGATCGGCAGCGGATCGGTCGAATCCAGCCGCGCGCAGATCCGATAGACCTCCAGCGTTTCAGCGTTCATCTCGCCGCGCTTGTAGAAGAACATGGCCGCGGCGTAGCGGGTGCGTCCCGACCATTTTTCGCCGAGCGGCGTGTTGACCAGCTGCCACTGCTCGGCGGCCTCGGCATCGATTTCGTGACTGTCGGTGTCGTCGGCCATATTCAGAAATCCGCAGGCGGATTGGCAGTGCGGCGGTCGAGCCTGACGACCAGCCGCGGCACCAGTTTGGCACGCTTAAGCAGCTTTTGATATTGCAGCTCGCGCCTGGCGTAGATCTCGACCCAAGGTCCGCTGCAGGCGGGCTCGGCGGCGCTGATCTGGTCTGCATCGCCGGGATCGCTGCCTTTCGCCGACGGTGCCTTCGACGTCGTTTTCTCCAAGGATGCAATCTCGACGAGAACATTCGAATATGGGCTGCCATGCAGAAGGTGCTTGACAGTGCCAAACACCGTCCCACTGATCTTCGCGGCCGAAGCCAGTCGGCTAGCCGGCGATGCTGGAGACCATCACCCCGATGAAGACAACAGAGGCGCGCAAAGCCCTCCTCGAACCGGCGCGAAAAAGCGATTCCGATAAGCGCGGCCGCAAAGCGGCGAAAGAGACAAGGCAGGTTCAACTGATCGAAGCGACTATCGATTCATTGGCCAAGCGCGGCTATTCGGAAACGACTATGGCCGACGTCGCCGACGGCGCCGGCCTGTCGCGCGGCATCGTCAATTTCCATTTCGAGAGCAAGGAGAAGCTGCTCGTCGCCACTTTGCAATACATGCATGACGAGTATTCGGCGCATTGGCGCAGCGCCTTGCAAAAGGCCGGCGATGATCCCGCCCGCCAGCTGCAGGCATTGGTGGCGGCCGATTTCGACCGCTCGATCTGCAACAAGCGCAAGCTGGCTGCCTGGTGTGCCTTCTGGGGCGAGGCCAAATCGCGACCGAAATATCAGGCGCTGAGCAGCGCACGCGATGCCGTCTACCAGAACATCTTCATCGATCTTTGCGCGGCGCTCAAGCAGAGCGGCTTCTATGCCTATGAGCCGCAAGTCATGGCGCTGGCGCTCAGCGCCATGCTGGATGGTCTGTGGCTGCGTTTGATGATGGGCACCGAAGGCAGCACACGCGAGGTGGCGCTGCGGGCCGCGAACGAGTTCCTGTCTGCGGCATTCCCCAAGCACTATCCGAACTCTGCAGCCCGCGGTGCCAGGCCGGCGTGAACCATCAAAAAGAGGGTGGACCAGCAATGAAGACAATGATCCGGCCCCTGACATTCGAGAAGATCAAGGCCGGCTAATGAAGTTCAAGATCGAACGAGCCGATGTGGCCATTGTCGGCGCCGGCTTCACCGGCCTGTCGGCCGCGCGTGAATTGAACCACGCCGGGATCGATGTCGTGCTGCTCGAAGCCCGCGACCGTGTCGGCGGCCGCGTCGAAGCCGTGCAGAACGGGCTCGGCGAGCGGATCGACAGCGGCGGCCAGTTCCTGTGCGAAGACATGCCGGAATTGATGGCGCTGGTGCGAACGCGCGGCAAGACATTGGTCGAGACCCATGTCGCAGGCGAATTCGTCACGCAGCCGCGAATGAGCGAGGCGCAAGCCGGGCGCACTTACGGCACCGCGATGCGAATGCGCGAGCGGATGAATGCGATCGCACCGAACGACCCGACCATTGCCGGCTTGACGGTCGCGGCATGGCTCGATCGCCAGGCCGATCCCGATGATGCGAAGGCCGCCTTTCGGTCGATGATCGAGGGCCTGTGGTGCCTGGCAATGGAAAGGCTGCCGCTGTGGTACTTGATCGACAATGATCGCCGCATCACCAACGAGGTGTCGGAGCTGCAGTATTTCGTGGGCGAAACCATGCATTCGCTGGCGGATGATCTTGCGCGGGATCTCGGCGATCGACTGCGGCTGAATACAGCTGTCGAGGCCATTGAGCACGGGCCGGGAGGGGTTCGCGTCGTTTCGCCTGCCGGCGCGATCGAGGCACGAGCGGTACTGGTCGCCGTACCGCCGATGATGGCCTCGAGAGTGGATTTCGTGCCGCCGCTGCCGGCTGTGCTGAAGAGAGCCCTCGGCTTCTGGCAAAGCGGCGCGGTGATCAAAATGCTGGTGCGCTACCCCAGGGCTTTCTGGCGCGACAGGGGCTTGAGCGGCATGGTGATGTGGCGCGACCCGCACGGGCTTTTTGCCTGCGATGCCAGTAGGGACGAGGATCATGCAGCACTTGTCGTCTTCATCGGCGGGCCGCTGGCGCAGCGCTGGCGGGATCTGGACGACGCGGCATTACGCGCAAAGGTGACGTCAAAGCTGGAAGAGGCGCTTGGTATCGAGGCGGCTGGCATTATCGATCTCAGTTATCGCGACTGGACTGGGGATCGCTGGAGCGGCGGCGGTTACAGCGATCTGATTGTCGATGCGACGGCAACCGATGCCGAACGCATTATCCGCGCCGGCGCGTCGCCGATCCATTTCGCCTCGTCGGAGCTGTCGCCATCATTTCCGGGCTATGTCGAGGGCGCCATCGTCGCCGGCCGCATTGCTGCTCGAAAAATTATTAAGTCGGCCATCGCCAGCAGAGCCTCGGGGTCATAAGCGAGGCGGTATCGAGGTGCCGAGCGGGATCGACGCGCATTGCCACAGCTCGGCCTGCTGGTCAAGCCGCCGACCCTACTTTGACTAGCCTCGGCGATCTCTCATCTCGACACGTCCGGCGCTGCCGAATGTCCTCAGACGATGGCCCGGTCCCAGCCGCCATAATGGGCAGCGCTGCGCGTGCCGCGCGGCAGGCTGAGCCCGACCAGCAGCGCTCCGATCGCCAGATTGGCGAGGCTCGCAGCCGCGCCGCCGGCGAGGATGAAGGGAGAGAAGGCAACCCAGGCTCCAAGCGCGATGTTCAGAAAGCGAACGGCGCGCGCCACTTCGCCCATCGCCGTAACGGCGACCATAATGATCAGGCAGCCGGTGACATGGTCGCTGAAGTAGAGCGGCGGGTTTGTGCCGAAGACAAGCGGCGTGATCATCAGCAGGGCGCCGGCGAGCGTGCTCGCGACAAGGGTCCACGGGAAGTTCACACCGCCGGTGACGAAGTCCCGCGCCACAGCCGATAGCGGCCGGTCGAGATCCGGCGTCGGCGTCTGGTCCTCCGAAAGTGCCGGACCGCCGCACCAGAATGTGCGCCAGAACGGCTCTCCCGCCTGTTTCGCACGCCAAAGATACTGACAGCTCGCCAGCACCTCGTCGACCGAATAGGGGATGAGCACGACCGTGACGGCGGCCTGGACGATGCAGAGCGTGCACAGCGCTCCGATGAGCGGCGGCTGGATGATGATGAAGCCGACGCTGACCACACTGAGCGGGATGACCAGCAAGCCGAACAGCAGCACCATCCACGGCATGGTGCGCCAGCGACGGCGATCGCCGATCGCGCCGGCGAGGATGTCCAGCGCATAGGCGAAGGCGCCCAGCCCGGCATCGGCGATCGGAAAGCCCTTGGAGACCCAGGAGGTGACCACCGCCTCGCTGCCATTGCCGGCCGGCGCTTCGCCCGGATCGAAGAACGGATCCCAAAGGCCATCGATGTGGCCAAGCTGATAGGCAGCGAGATAACGCGAGACGAACAGGCCGACAAAGGCGAGGCCGATTATGGGGATGCGCTGGGTGAAGAGGGAGGGCGAATAGCTCCAGCCGAGCGGCCGGTCGTCATCGGCGGCAGGGGCACGCCGGCTGATGCCCGGCGTCGGCGGGATCATCACCGCGAACGCGACGATCAGCATGCCGGCCAGCGTGTCGGTCGCGTAGGCCCCGGCGCTGGTGGTCCAGAACAGGAGCAGCGCGAACATCACCCAAACGCCGATCGTGGCCGTGATCCATTGCAGGCCGTGCCAGCGCCGGCGCATGCCGAGAAGCGTCAGCGACAGGATGGCGAGGCCGGATACGATCTCGCTGATGCCGAGCCTGCCGTCTCGCATCTCCGGCGAGGCGATCTCATGCCCGAGCGCCGGCGGAATCGGCGCCGCGGCGGGATCGAACAGGCCGAGCGTGAAGGGCGATGCCACGAGCCACAGCCCGATCGCAATGTTGGTCAGCGGCGCCCAGAGGGTTGCGGCCCGGTGGCGTTCGGTTTCCGCCTCGACCTCGTCGTCCGAGCGCTCGAGCGGGCGCCGCAGCCTTTCGGCGGCCTGGTCGAGTTCGGGCGCGGAAGCGGCGCCCGCCGACGGTTCGAGCTTGTTCTTCTTGTACCAGTCGGTGGGGTCCGCCTTCAGCCGCCGGATCATTTGCGGCAAGGTAGCGGTCAGGCTGTGCCGCGGCTTCCAGCCAAGCAGGCGCCCGGCGCGGGAGATGTCGATCTCATAGTGGTCGTCGGCGTTCTCGATCATCCATGGCTTGATGTCGGTCTCCTGGTCGAGGATCTTCTCCTGCATCCAGGCGCCGAGCTTCGTCACCTCTTTTGGCAGGGACAGGGTCCGCCAGGTCTCGCCATGCAAGAGTCGCCCGATCTGCTTCTGCATCTCGTCGTAAGACGGCGTCCGCTCTTCGCCGATCAGCAGTACGGTCTCGTCGGGAAGCTCGTCGCGGCGGTCGACGGTGCGCACCACGGCGTCGACGAGATCGTCCAGGTGCAGGTAGGGCTGGCCGGTGGTGATGTCGCCGGTGAAGAGATAGGCGGTCGGCATGCGCTCGAAAATGCGGGCGATCTGCTGAGCGATGAAGGCCGCGTGGCAATCCTCGTCATAGACACCCGCCAGTCGCAGGATCGCAATCTTGATGTCGCCGTGCTCCTTCAGGATCAGCGTCTCGGTCTCGGCCTTCGATCTCGGATAGGCCCAGGCCGGATCGATTGGCGACTCCTCGTCGATCTTGGCGCCCTTCGCCGGGCTCGGCGCATGCACCAGCAACGTGCTCGAAAACACGAACTGCTCCGTCTCGAGCCCCCTCAGCGCGTTCAGCAGCCGGCGCGTCCCCTCGACGGTCACCGCGCCATACTTCGGATTGTCCTCGCCGGTCGTGTCGTAATAAGCCGCGAGATGGATCACCGACGCGATGCGGCCGCCGCTCCGCTCGCGCACCTCGGCCAGCGCCTTCGCCACGCTCGCGTCCGAGGTAATGTCGATCTCGATCGTCTCGACGCCGGGCAAGGACCGCCTGGCAACATCAAGGCCGATGATGTCGTAGCGCTCCATCAGGCCGCGAGCGATCGCCTGGCCCAGAAACCCGCTGCTGCCTGTGATCAGGACGGTGGGACGGGTTTTGCCGGTCATCTCGAGGCACACTCGATTGCCTTGACCGGTCTCCTGCCGACTATTGCCGATACCAAGGCCGCGACGTTCATGTCCTGCGTGAGCTGCCACGTTCCAAGGCCCATGCAGGGCATCATGTTGCCGGAACGGAGCTCTATATCGGTCGTTCGGGCCATATCGGGTTTCCTGGAGGCGAACTGCCGTCGTGAACTATGCGTGGCGTGCCCGCGTTCTGGCGGCCTTCTGCGCTGCCTGCTTCCTTCCGCGAGCGCCTTTCGTTTCGGCGGCCTTCTTCGCGGCGGCCGAGCGCTCCTCAGCCGTCCGGCGCGAGGCCGCACGCTTGGCCTGCTGCGAGAGCGCCTCGTGCGACGCCGTGCTCTTCGGCTCGTGCTCGAGCACCTTGGAGACGGCTTTCGAGACCCGCGGGCGGCGTTTCGGCCTGCGTTCGCCCTGGCCGGCCTCATAGGCGTATTCGGCGCTTTTGCGCGTGCTCTCCTTCACCTTGCCCTTTTTGGGCGGGGGCAGGTCTACGCCTGCGCGTCTCGCCTCGGAAAGCCCGATGGCGATGGCCTGCTGGGTTGAGCGTGCGCCGTGCTCACCGTGGCGGATTTTGTCGATCTCCTCGTGCACGAACTCGCCAGCCTGCGTGCTCGGCGATTTGCCCTCGCGCTTGTCCTTTCGGGCCTTCTCGATGGTTTTCTTGTCCGGCATTGCCCTTCTCCCATACAGGTTGCGGCAGCCATTCGGGTTGCGAGTGCGCGCTGTCTCTGTCCTATCGGAGGCCCTAACGCGTTGACGACGCAAATGATCCCAGAGCTGGTGATCCAAGACCCAGCCGTCAGGACGTCGACGCCGATCTCTCCGAAATCAGATGGCGCAAGAACCATCGGCTCGCGAGGTCCGCGACTTCGTCCAGGGCGCCAGGCTCTTCGAACAGATGCGTCGCGCCAGGGACGATGGCGAGCTCCTTCTCGCAGTGGAGCGCCGCCAGCGCCGAGCGGTTGAGCGCGATCACCTGCGTGTCCGCGCCTCCGACGACGAGCAAGGTCGGCGCCCGGACGTGCGGCAGGGCGAGCGCTGCAAGATCGGGCCGGCCACCACGCGAAACCACGGCCGCGGCCTGGTCGGGCCGCTCGGCCGCCGCCACCAGGGCGGCACCGGCGCCCGTACTCGCGCCGAAATAGCCAAGACGCAGCACCGACGTGTCCGGCGAGGCGCCGAGCCAGGCCGTGACGCCGCCCAGCCGGTCCGCGAGCAGCCCGATATCGAAGCGCAACTCGGCCGTGACTTGGTCGATCCGCTCCTCTTCGGCCGTCAACAGGTCGACGAGGAACGTGGCGAGGTTCGCCTCGTTTAGCCGTTCGGCCACGTAGCGATTGCGCGGGCTGTGGCGGCTGCTTCCGCTGCCATGGGCGAAGAGCACAAGGCCGTGGCCATCCGGGGGCAACGACAGATTGCCCTCAAGCGTTACGCGACCCGCGGGAACACGCACGACCTGCTCGCTGAGTGAAACCCGGTCCATTCCCACCTCCGCTACGTTGATCTTTTGCTGCGCACCGAGCCGGCGGCCGCGTGCCCGGCTGATGCCTCTTCGGATAGCGGGGCCTCTTCGGATAGCGAGACCTCTTTGGAAGCAGCGGGCTTGGGCACGGATTTGGCGAGGAGCACGCGGACCTCTTCATCGCTTGTCTGTGAGAAATCCACGTACCACCGGCCGACACCGAGGAGCGGCTCCGGCGTCGTCGCGCAAACGACCTCGTCGGCGTCTGCCCGCATCGCGTCGCAAGTGTCGGGGCTGCCGACGGGAACGGCCGCGACGATACGGGCGGCGTGGCTTTTTCGAAGCGCCTTGATCCCCGCCCGCATGGTCGATCCGGTCGCAAGCCCGTCATCCACGAGGATAATGGTTTGTCCGTTCAACTGCGGTGGGGGCCGCCCGCCCCTATAGAGGTGCTCGCGGCGCAGAAGCTCTTTTTCCTCCTTTGCGGCGACCGCGTCGACGACATGTGGCGGGATCGCGAGACCGCTGACGATTTCGTCGTTCAGGACACGTACGCCGGAGGGCGCGATCGCCCCCATGGCCAGCTCCTCGTGACCGGGAACGCCGAGCTTGCGCACGATGAAGACGTCGAGCGGTGCCTTGAGTGTCTGCGCGACCTCGTAGCCGACCGGCACGCCGCCTCGGGGCAGCGCCAACACGATGACGTCGTCGCGCCCGGCAAAGCGAACGAGCTCCCCGGCGAGTCGCCGCCCGGCCTCGCGGCGATCTGAAAAGATGATAGCCATGATCTTCAATCCGCGTGCATCTGTTTTTCCCAGTGGATGTTTTTCACAGCCTGCTTGAGCCTTGGCCAAGTCAACCAGTACGGCTAGCCTGCGGCTACTCCCGTTAGCAAGCCTGCGGCTACTCCCGTGAGCAAGCCTGCTGCGCCGGCACTATTTTGGAACTCGCTCGCTGCTTGGACGTTCCAAGAATAGTTTCGATCGCGAGGTGCCGGCACACGCATTGGCGCGGATCGAGAAGAAGACTGCAGATAGTGATCCGTACAAGCCTCGTCCGGCCACCCGGCAATCTCGCGATCCGCAGCAACGGCCGCGTTTTGGCGACTTGTTGCCTCGGCAATCAGAGAGAGGAATATCCCATGCAAGTTCAGGAGATCATGAGCCGTCGGACCGAACTGGTCGGCCCGAACACGACAATCAGGGATGCCGCCCGGAAAATGCGGGCCGACAATCTCGGGGCTCTTCCGGTCGGCGAGAATGACAGGCTGGTCGGCATGGTGACGGACCGCGACATCGTGATGCGCGGCGTCGCCGAGGAGCGCTCAGCCGGCAACACGACCGTCCGCGAGGTCATGTCCGAGCATGTCTATTGGTGTTTCGACGATGCCGATATCACCGATGCGGCGAAGATCATGGCCAAGCATCAGGTGCGGCGCCTTCCGGTGATCAACCATGACAAGCGCCTCGTCGGCGTCATTGCCCTGGCCGACCTCGGTCGGACCGATGAGGAAGCCGCCAAGATCGCACTCGAAGGCGTTTCCGAGGCGACGGACGATCCCCGGCGC
This sequence comes from Mesorhizobium sp. M0060, assembly GCF_040323155.1. Classification (NCBI taxonomy): domain Bacteria; kingdom Pseudomonadati; phylum Pseudomonadota; class Alphaproteobacteria; order Hyphomicrobiales; family Phyllobacteriaceae; genus Mesorhizobium; species Mesorhizobium sp. M0060. The sequence continues at coordinate 12,539 of NZ_JAMYUP010000036.1, read as the reverse complement.
TAGACACTCGCCCGCGCGGTTGCCGCCGTGCTGGCCGTTTCTCCATCGGGCTGAACGCCGCCTGCTCAGGCAGCAGTTTGGCATCTATCGCGCTTTCACTTCTATGCGGCGCGTCTTGTCCTTTGCAGCGGGGTTCTTCGGAAGCTCGACGGCCAAAACGCCGTTCTTGAAAGTGGCCTGTACCTTGTCGGCATCGACCTCCACATCCAGGGGGATGGTCCGCTGAAACCGGCCATAACTGCGTTCGCTATAGGTGCGGCCGCCAACGCCTTCCTTGTGCTCGGAACGCTTCTCGCCCGTTATGGAGAGGGTGTTGTCGCGCAGCTTGAGCTCAACGTCCTTCTGCTCGAGCCCCGGTAATTCGGCGGTAATCTTATAGGCTTGGTCTGTTTCATATACGTCGACGCTCGGCCAAAGATCGCCGGCCGTAGTCGCTTCGGCCATTGGCGCAAAGAAGTCGTCGAACAGGCGATCGATCTGCCGGTGGAATGACGTAAGCGGATCTCGTCCGGATGGATAGAGACTTCGGGATGGCGTCCAGGACGCCAAGTCACGGTTTGCCATGGTTCTTCTCCTGTCTTTCCTGTTTGCATCGCTCGCCGCCATGCGATCGGCGACAGCAAATAAAACTCGTCCACCCATGAGGATGTTCCGAGCGCCGGCCGAGAAAGGCGGGTCGAAAACCGGCGGCAAAAGCCAGCTCGAATCCCGTCAGAACGGAGCCGCCGACGACAGGGAATGTGCACCGCGGAATGCGCATCGGGGAACAACCGGCAGGCAGGACTGTTTGGTCACATCCGCCGTAATCGGATTTGAACGGAAGGAGGATTTCGATGAGCGCCACCGGACTCGACGTATTCGACAAGACACTGCAGACCACGAACATCTGGCTCGACGAGATCATGGACGAGATTGGGCCGGATCGGCAGATCGCCTGGCACGTTCTCGGAGCGGTGCTCCACGCCCTGCGGGACCGCATGCAGCCGGATGTTGCAGCCCACCTCGGCTCGCAGCTGCCGCTTCTCGTGCGCGGCGCCTACTACGACCGATATCAGCCTTCCAAAGCTCCCGAGAAGATGCGGTCGCTCGATGAGTTTCTGGCCAAGATCAAGGCGGAGCTGGAATTCACCCGTCCGGTCGATTCCAAGGATGCGTTCAGGGTCGTGTCAAAGGTGCTTGCCCGTCATGTCGGAGAGGGACAGATGCACAAGATCTGGGAATCCCTGCCAGGAGAAATCAGACGTGTCGCGGAAGCTCAGCAAGCGGCGTGAATGGCGCCCGTCCTCGAAGCGGGTTCTCGATCGTAATTCTCCTTGGGGAAATAGAGATGCCACTCACCCTTATCAGCCCGGCGTTCCCGGCAGGCGGAAAAATTCCCGAAAGGTATACGCGTGACGGCCAGAACGTCTCGCCGCCGCTGAAGTGGTCCGGTGTCCCGGATGGTGCCAAGAGCCTTGTTCTTGTCGTGCAGGATCCCGACGCGCCAAGCGGGATTTTCGGGCACTGGGCGGTGTTCAACATCCCGCCGGATGCTGGCGGACTCGCCGAGGCCGAAGACGGCAAGCCCGGCCCGTCGGCACTCAGGCAAGGCACCAACGATTTCGGCAATGCCTATTACGATGGTCCGCAGCCGCCCGTAGGGCATGGCGTCCATCATTACCATTTCCGGCTGGCCGCGCTCGATGTGCCGAGCCTCAGTGTACCGGGACAGGCGGGCGTGCATCAGGTCTGGAAGCAAGCCCAGAAACACGCATTGGAGGAGACGGAGCTGGTCGGAACCTACGAACGGCCAGGATGACGCCGGCGGCATCGGTCGCCGCCTTCACAGTGCCCGCCTTCACAATGTAATCTGGGCAAGCGGTTTTCGGGCGGGGCCGTGGATGACCGAACCGTCGGCGGCGAAGATCGAGCCGTGGCAGGGACAATCCCAAGTGTGGTCCGCGTTGTTCCAGGTTACGGTGCAGCCCTTGTGGGTGCAGGTCGCCGAAACCGTGTGGAGTGCGCCTTCGGTGTCTCTCCACGCAGCGATCTTTTCGTCACCCCTGACGATCACGCCACCCATGCCGGGCGCAATGTCGTGGACGCTCGAGACTATCGATTGACTGCGGCCGTTCTTGTGGAAGTCCTTGGGATAGGGCCGCGCCGGATCGTAGAGCTTTTGCCATGGGCTTGGGCGGGCGCAGATCAAATCCGCGATCATGCTGCCCACCGCAGTTGCGTTGGTGATGCCCCAGGCGTTGAAGCCCGTGGCAATGTGGAAGCCAGCGGCCTTGGAGGGATCGGGTTCGCCAGCGTACGGTACCCTGTCGGACGTATCGTAGTCCTCATTACACCAGTGCCACGCAAGGTCGCCGACCGGAAGGTTCTTTCTTGCCCATTTTCCCAGTTCGACAAACCGCTTCGCCACGTCGCCATCCCAGCCCGTGTCGAATTTGGGGCCAAGCGCGACCAGCAGCGGACCCTCGGCATCGCGGCCTGTGCGGATGGAATGCGTTGGATCGTCGATGCCGATGAACATGCCGTCGACAGTGAGGGGATCATCGATCCGAAATGCCATGGCGGTGTGGCAGCGCGGCTGGGTCCGGTTCGCCATGCCGATCGGGCTCTTCACCGTCATGTTGGTGGCGACGACGACGTGCTCGGCATCAACGGCGCCGCCATCGGTGGCGACGCGCCAGCGGTCTGCCTCGTCGATCGAGGTGGCGCGGCTGTTTTCGAAAATCCGACCGCCACGGGCTGTCACCGCTTCCGCCAGGCCAACCAGATACATCGTTGGATTGAACTGCGCCTGGTCGGGAAACCGTAGTGCGGCGGCCGTTTCGAAAGGCAGAGGCGCGCGGTCGAGGACCTCGGCCTCCAGCCCGACCTGGCGCGCGGCCTCTGCCTCGGCCGCAATCTTGTCGCGCCGGCTTTCGTCGCGGGTGTAGGTATAGGCGTCCTTGCTCTCAAGATCGCAGGCGATGGCGTACTCGCGAACCCAATCGCGGATCTGTTTGGCGCCGGCGGAATTCGCATCGGCATAGGTCTGCGCCAGGTCCCGGCCGAAGGTGTCGATGAGATGGCGATAGATCAGCGCGTGCTGCGTGGTGATCTTGGCCGTCGAGCGGCCGGTCACCTGGCCGCCTGTGCGCAGGGCTTCGATGACGACCACCGACCGGCCGGCCTCGCAAAGGCGAAGCGCCGTCGTCAATCCGACAATTCCTGCCCCCACGATCACGGCGTCCGCATGGATCGAGCCCTCGAGCGAGGGATAGTTCGTAGAGCTGGCGGCCGCCGCCCAACAGCTTCCCGGTTTTCCCAAGAGAGTGGCCATTTCAACCGCGTTCCTTGCGTCTCGATGCACTTCCATCGACAACCGCGCCGGCAGAGGAACGTTCCGACGATTCGGCGCTTTCAATCGTTCTCTCGCCACCCCGGGTCAGAAAAGCACCGGGAAGGTGCGAGGTGCAGGCCATGACCCAGGTGATCGCCTCGCGGTCGTATTCGTCGCCGGAGCGCCAGTCCTCGAAGAAGGCGTTCAGCCTATCGACACGCTCCGGCCAGATACCAGCGGCTTGCAGGCCGAGCGACACGCCGTAATTGGTGAAGGCGAACTTGGTATCGCGCAGCCATGGGGCGCGGCTGAAATGGCCCGGCGGGTCGACCCACATCGTTTCCAAGGTTCGCAGCGAACGCCTCGTCTGGTCCTCGGCCCATGGCTCTGCGGGAAAGAAGTGGGCGAGCCACAGCATCATGCCGAGGCCGAGATCCTGCTCGATGTCGAGGGTGCGCCAGTCGCGCTCCATCAGGTCACGCATCTGGGCGATCTCGGGCGCCAGCGCGTCCTCATCGAGCATCCGGTAAGAGACATAACCATCATAGGCGTCCATGCTGCCGAGACCGTAGCCGGGATATGGGCTGCTCAAATCCTCCTGCATCTTCCAGATCACGCCGCGGCCGGGGATCACAAAAGCCGGATGAATGTCCCGCGCCAGCGCAATGCCGCGCTTGCGGTATTGCGCCTTCAGATCGCCGAGGCGCGCCAAGGCGAACAGCCACATCGCCAGATAGTGGAAATACTGTCCGTCGCGATCCGCCGCTTCGCCGATCCTCAGTCCGCGCCGGCGGCCAAGCACACGCTCGACATCCGCCACCAGCCGCTCGGCCTCGTCCAGCCAGCGCTCTTCGCCAAGTTCCGTATAAAGCGAGACGTAGAGCACGACCCCGAAGGCGTCCGTCCAGAGATAACGCAAGCCGTTGGGCCAGATGCCTTCCGCGCGCATCCAGTCGAGTTTCCGCAGGACGTAGTCAACATCACGCAGCATCGCGCCAAAGCCCGAACTCACTGAAGCCGAACTCATGACAGAGCTGGCCGATGTCCGGTCCCATGCGACTATGAGCATGCGGCATATCGAGCATGTCTTTCCTCCGCTCCGGTTGATCTGGCCAGATATGGCGAAACGATCTGATCGGCGGCGGGTTCCTTGGCCGTTTCCGCCGGCCCGACCCGGGAACCCTCCGCCTGATCATGAGTTTCGGGTCCAGCCGCTCACTTCCGCACGGAGGAGGTTTCGTTGTCGCGTCCGATCGTGCTCTCCCTGGGTAGCATCAACGCCGACTTGCAATTCGACGTTCAGGGCTCGCTTGGCGACGGCGGCAACATGCGGGCCAGCGGCTTCGCCCAACGCGCCGGCGGCAAGGCCGCCAACGTCGCCTATTTCACCCACCGCCTCGGCGTTCCGACGAGGCTTGTCGGGCGCGTCGGCGACGACCATTTCGCCGAGAACGCAGTGGGTCCGCTAAAGGAGGCCGGGCTCGGTCTGGAGCATGTCGGCGTCGCACATGGAATCCCGACCGGCGTTGCCATGGTGGCGGTTCCGAAGGACGGCACGAAATCGATTCTGTCCGCATCGAACGCCAACATGTCCTGGGATGATGCGACCGTTGAGAACGTCGTGGCGGCCATCAGGAATGCTCCTGATCGATCGATACTGGTTGCCGACTTTGAAATTTCCTTGCCAGTCCTGAATGCCGCGTTCGCGACGGCGCGAGAGCGTGGCTTGCGAATCCTTGCCGATCCCACCTTTGCCGACCAAATCGATCGATCGCAGCTTGACCGCTTCTATGCCGTCACCCCTAACCAGCAAGAGGCTTCGGATCTGCTTGGTGTACGGATTGCCAGCAATGAGGACGCAGCCCGAGCCGCGCTCCAGCTCAATGCGCTTGGGGTCGAGATAGCATGCGTCAAGCTCGAACAGGGTGGCTGCTTTCTGGCCCTGGATCAGGACGTAATGCAAATCCTCGCCCCGCCGGTAGAGGTGGTCGACAAGACGGGTGCCGGCGATGCCTTTATCGCGGCGATGGCGGTCGCCTTGCTCGACGGCAAATCGCCCTATGACGCCGCCTGTTGGGGCGTGGCGGCATCGACCATTGCCGTCGGGAAGAAAGGCGCACAGGAGTCCTATCCGTCGATGAGAGAATTCCAGCAAATGATCGGATCGGTCGAACGTTGCAATGGACGTGAATTGGCGTAGCCGGTGTCGGGACCACGCGGCCCGAACTCATGCCGGGACTGGCCGAGCGGTACAGGAAGCGACGCGGCGCGAACAAGGCAAAAAGTGCACTGAAGATCATCTAGCCGGCTTCCTGCGCGGAGGAGGCGCAGGGGTTAGCGTGGGTTCTGCAAAGCCGAATCGGCTTTAGCCCATGGAGGTCAAGATGAAGTACTGCGGGATAGACTTGCTTGGGAAGCTGATAAGCCGATAAGGCTCGAAAAAATCTGTGAGCCTATCCTGAGCCTAAGTGATGCTACCCGTCAGGTAACCTATTGAAAACGTGGTGATCCCGACAGGAATCGAACCTGTGACCTACAGATTAGGAATCTGCCGCTCTATCCTACTGAGCTACGGGACCATCACGCCCGACACATAACCGCTTCGGGACGTTTCGCCAAGAGGCAGCTAGGCCGCTCGCTTGGGTTCGACCGCAAACGGGCTCAGGCCCAGCCAGGTCTGCATTTTGCGGGCGATGTCCTGGTCTCCCGTCAGAACGACTTTCGCTCCGGCCTTCTCGACCGTAATGAGTCCCATCCAGATTTCGGTCATGGTGTGCAGGTCGGTCGAGACGTAGAGATCGACATCGAAGCCCGGGTCATACCAGCAGAGATCGACCTCGCCGTGCTTTTCGACGATCAGCCACCACGACCGTTTGGAGGCGGGGAGCTCCTGGTACAGAAATTGTATCACCGTGCGGCCGTCGGGCAGCGGTGACGCGTTCAGGTTGCGCCGCATGTCCCACATCAGCAGCGACGGATCGAGGTTCTTCAGGGACAGCCGGGACTCGACCCATTTCTGCCCCCAAAAACCCATCGCCTCGACGACGGAACGCAGATCCCTGCCTGCCTCGGTCATCCGATATTCGAAGATGCCTTTCTCGCCGCGCACTCCTTGCGCTCGACGATCCCCGCCAGCTCGAGCTCCTTGAGGCGTTGCGACAGAAGGGTCGGCGACATTTTGGGGACGCCGCGGCGCAGATCGTTGAAACGGGTCGAGCCCGCCACCAGCTCGCGAAGCAGAACCATGGTCCAGCGGGTGCACAGCACCTCGGCGGCCATCGATAACGGGCAGAACTGCTTGTATCCGGACTGGGTCATGATGTTGTCTTCCCCTCAAACTTAGCCCGGATCATAACGCTTTCCCCGCGGCACGGCGAGTACAGAAACTGTACCGGCCAGTGTGGTGGATTTGACGTTCCTGCTTTCTGGGTGGCATCAGCGTTCAGGAACTTCAAATCCAAAACCACACTGGAATCCAAGCACTTGCTGGTGTGGCTTTTGAATCCGAAATTCGCTCGCTGCGCCGCTCCAAAGTGAAGGCGAATTTCGGATTCGCCACACCAGTACAGATCGCGGACTGGCTGGCGCGACCCTTGCCATGCGACCCCTTGGCCGCTGCACGGGATACCCCTGTGCACGACCAGGAGACATAACCCATGACCGCTTACGTTATCGCAGACATCAAGGTGAGGGACCCGCAGTGGATGCCGGCCTATGCCGCGTCGGTCCACGACCTCGTTCACAAGCACGGCGGCAGATATCTGTCGCGCAGCGGCAATGTGAAGACGCTCGAAGGCAAGCCGCTCGACACGACGCTGATTGCCCTGATGGCGTTCCCGACCGAGGCAGCGGCCCGCGCCTTCACCGACGATCCTGCTTACGCGCCCTTCGTTTCGGCCCGTCAGGGCGGCAGCGACAGCCGTTTTCAGCTGATCGACAATTCCGATCTGGCCGGAACCATCCCCTATCTGCCGAAGGGATGATCCTCCTCGGCGTTCGTCGCATCGGGACAGGGATCTCCGAGCAACAACAGCCACAGCGCCCACCTGCCGGACCTCCCTATTTCCGGCGGCCGGCCAGGTTGGGCTCTTCAAGAAGAATGGAATGAATATGACAATCAACTTTCGCAATAGATTTGTCGCTGCTGCTGCGCTGCTGTCGGCATGCACGGCGTTGGCGCAGGCCCATCAGACGGCGGCTGCTCCGGGCACCAATCCGCTGGCCGACAAGGTGCGGGCCGTCAACAGCCGCTTCGAGAACGTGGCGGCGGCGACCGCCGAGGGCTATGCGCCAATCCCCTGCGCCAGCGGCATCACCGGCGGCGCCATGGGCATCCACTACGTCAATCCCGGCTACCTCAAGGATGACGCGGTCGACGTCACCAAACCCGAAGCCGTCATGTACGAGCCGATGGCCGACGGGACGCTGAAGCTGATCGCGGTCGAATACATCACCTCGAAAGGCCCGGCATCGCTCGATGGGCATCTGTTCAACTTCAACAGCGCGCCCAATCGCTATGGCCTCGGCCCGTTCTACGAGCTGCATGTCTGGGCCTGGAAAGGCAACCCCACCGGCGCCTTCGCCGACATGAACCCGGACGTCTCATGCGAACCGACGACTGCCGCTAGCCAGTAGGCAACCGAGCCAGGCGGCGCCAATGCCGCCTGGCCTCGCGGAATTGCGGGAGCAGGGCTCAGATGCTTTCGGTCATCCCACCGTTGCCAGCAAGGGACGCAAAGATGGGATCGAGATAGCGGAACTTTCGGGATGCCGTCGCGCTTTAGTGTCCCGAAGGAGAGACCCGCATGAGCGCCACGAAAGAGTTCTTTGAAACCTGGCTGCAGGAGAATGTCGGCAATTTGCCGGCCGAGAGCGAAGTGAGCGTCGCCGTCCTGGCTCAGCAATTCGAGCAGGATGCCGACGCTGCCGGCTATGGTCACGAGGTTCGCGAAGACGAGCTCGGCAATATCCAGGAAGCTATCGAGGCAGCCCTGAAAAAGGCGAGGACAGGCGAACAGCCACAAACTGCCGCCCCTGCTGAAGAGAGCGACCTGGCGCCGGTCATGGAGGCGCTGGAAGTCGAGGATCCGAAGAGTGGGCCGTAGCGGTTGCGGCTCTCCCCTTCGACGCTACATGACCGGGCATGATAGATGCCAAACACATCACACTCGGCGTCGTGATCGGCGTGGCCATCGGCGTCGTGTTGGACAACATTGTTGCGGGTATTGGAATCGGCATTGCTCTGGGCATTGCCTTCGGCCTTGCCCGGAAGTCATCCGGCCGAAATTGACTATCAGAGCATTGTCCTGCCCGATTTTGCCGCCCAGAGGTGCGGCGGCTGCCGCCCGCCGATGCCGAACGGCTACGCCGCCAGTGCCGTCTCCGCAAGCTTCACCCAATAGCTCATGCCGTGCGGAATGACCTCGTCGTTGAAGTCGTAGGCCGGGTTGTGCAGGCCGGCGGTATCGCCATTGCCGATGAAGATGAAGGCGCCCGGCCGCGCTTCCAGCATGTAGGAGAAATCCTCGCCGCCCATCACCGGCTGGATGGCGCGGTGCACGTGGCTGTCGCCGGCGACGTTGGCCGCGATGTCGCTGGCAAAGACCGTCTCTTCCGGATGGTTGAAGGTGACGGGGTAGTTGGCATTGTAATCGACCTCGATTGTCGCGCCGAAGGCAGCGCCCAGGCCTTCGCAAAGCGCGCGGATGCGCTCTTCGGCCTTCTTGGCGACCTCCTTCTTCAGCGTGCGCACGGTGCCGGCGATCTCGGCGACCTCGGGAATGATGTTATAGGCGTCGCCGGCGTGGAATTTCGTCACCGAGACGACCACCGCCTCGACAGGATCGGTGCTGCGCGAGGCGATCGTCTGCAACGCGCCGACAAGCTGGCTGGTGATGACGATCGGGTCGATGGTGCCGTGCGGCATCGCCGCGTGGCCGCCCCGGCCCTTGACGGTGATGGTGAATTCGGCGGTCGCCGCCATGATCGCGCCCGGCCTGATGGCGAACTGGCCGACCGGCAGGCCCGGCATATTGTGCATGCCGAACACCTTGGAGATGCCGAAGCGCTCCATCATGCCGTCCTTGACCATTTCGTTGCCGCCGCCGCCGCCCTCTTCGGCCGGCTGGAAGATCACCGCGACGGAACCAGCGAAATTGCGTGTTTCGGCGAGGTATTTGGCGGCACCCAAAAGCATCGCGGTGTGGCCGTCATGGCCGCAGGCGTGCATCTTGCCCGGGACGGTCGAGGCATAGGATTTGCCGGTGATCTCATTGAGCGGCAGGGCGTCCATGTCGGCGCGCAGGCCGATGGTCGAGCCTTCGCCCTGGCGGCCGCGGATGATGCCGACGACGCCGGTCTTGCCCAAACCCGTCACGATGTCGTCGCAGCCGAACGCCTTCAGCTTCTCGGTGACGAAGGCGGCGGTCTTGAAGACGTCGAAATTCAGCTCCGGCGTCTGGTGCAAATGGCGGCGCCAGCCGGCCACCTCGTCCTGCATTTCGGCGGCTCGGTTCAGGATCGGCATGATGGTTCCATCTCGCTGTTGGAGCAGGCGGTCTTGACCTGCTGCTTTGCAATTGTGCCTGCTGCCTTGCAACCATGCACGCTGCTTTGCATTGTGCTGCTGCTTCCACATTGTGATCGGCAGCACTTTGCCATGTTGACGTCACATAGAGTAAATAGCACCGCGACTGTGGTCCGGGAACAGAGAGCCGGACTATTATCCTGGCGATCGTGTAACGAAATCTTACGGAGCCAGGGGCGACTGCGGCAAGAGGCTATTTCGGGTTCCATGATGCGCTACAGGCATTTCCTCAAACTGTTGGTGGCGGGCGCAGCTGTGCTTCCGGCGCTGGCCGGGCCTGCCTTGCCCAATCCGACCATCCTGTTCGACCTGAACAGCGGCAAGATCCTGCAGCATCAGGAGGCGTTCAGGCGCTGGTATCCGGCATCGCTGACCAAGCTGATGACCGCCTATGTGGCGTTTCGTGCGATTGCCGCGGGCGAGGTCCAGCTCGATTCGCCGATCAAGATGACGAAACATTCGGCCGGCGAGCCGCCGAGCAAGATGGGCTTCAAGCCGGGCTCGGTGATGCGGCTCGACAATGCGCTGAAGATGATGCTTGTCAAATCGGCCAACGACATCGCCATGGCGGTCGGCGAGAATATCGGCGGTTCGCAAGCGGCTTTCGCCGAGCGCATGAACGCCGAGGCGCTCCGGCTCGGCATGAGCGGGTCTCATTTCGTCAATCCGAACGGGCTCTATTCGCCGGACCAGTATACGACAGCGCGCGATCTCGCTCTGCTGGTCATGGCGATCCGCAAGGAATTCCCGCAATATGCCCCGTGGTTCTCGATCGAAGGGCTCGCCGTCGGCAACAAGGAGATCTCCAACTACAACCTCCTGATCGGCCGCTATCCGGGTGCCGACGGCATGAAAACGGGCTTCGTCTGCTCGTCCGGCTTCAACATGGTCGGCTCGGCGACCCGCAACGGCCGCACCCTTGTCGCCGTGGTCCTTGGCGAGCAATCGGCCGTCACCCGCGCCGAAGCGGCGGCAAAGCTGCTCGACCAGGGCTTTGCAACACCGGCGCCGAGCTGGCTGACGGTCGCGGCCCTGCCGGCCTACGGCGACACCATGTCGGCCAACGACATGCATGACGAGATTTGCAAGAAGAAGCCGGTCGAAGAGCAGTCGGAAGCCGCACCCGCGGTCGGTGACAAGGGCAAGGACGTGCCGAAATCGCCGTATCAGGAAAAGCTCGACCATGTACCGACGCTGATCGCCGTCGGCCTCGGCGGCGCCACGGGGCCGAGGCCGAAGGCGATGCTCGATGTCTCCGGGCAGGAATATGCCGACGTGCCGCTGCCGACATGGCGACCGGACCGGGCGCCGCCGGCCGGCGCCGAGCCGGCCGTGGCCGGGTCGACCACCGCCGCGCAGGTCCAACAGCCGGCCAAGGCGCTGAACTAGCCGCATGGCCGGCTTCCCGATCCCCGTTTCGGTGCTCACCGGCTTTCTCGGCGCCGGCAAGACGACGCTGCTCAACCGGCTGCTCAGGGATCCGGCGCTCGCCGACACCGCAGTCATCATCAACGAGTTCGGCGAGGTGGCGATCGACCATCTCCTGGTCGAGCAGGCTTCCGACGGCATCATCCAGCTCTCCGATGGCTGCCTCTGCTGCACGGTGCGCGGCGAGCTGGTCGACACGCTGGCCGACCTCGTCGACAGGCTGCAGACCGGCCGCATCGACCGGCTTGCCCGCGTCGTCGTCGAGACCACCGGCCTCGCCGATCCAGCACCCGTGCTGCAATCGATCATGGCGCATCCGGCCCTGGTCCAGGCGTTCCGGCTCGACGGCGTCATCACCCTGGTCGACGCCGTCAATGGCAATGCGACGCTCGATGCCCATGTCGAGGCGGTGAAGCAGGTGGCGGTCGCCGATCGCATCGTGCTCAGCAAGGCCGATCTAGCCACGGATGCGGGCGATGCCAAGACGTTGCGGGCGCGGCTCAGGCAGCTCAACCCGGGCGCCGTGGTGCTCGACGCGAGCGAGGCAAGCACCGCGACCCTGTTCGATTGCGGGCTCTACAATCCGGCCACCAAATCCGCCGACGTGCGGCGCTGGCTGGGCGAGGAAGCCGGTCATGAGCATGATCACGGCGGGCATGACCACGACGGGCATGACCATGGCGACCACGATCACCATGGTCACGGCCACAGGCACGATTCCCGCGTCCGCTCCTATTCGCTGGTTCATGACGGGCCGGTGCCGTTTTCGGCAATCGAGATGTTCCTCGATCTGCTGCGCTCGGCGCATGGCGAGCGCCTTTTGCGGATGAAGGGCGTCATTGAGCTTGCAGAAGATCCGTCGCGGCCGCTCGTCATCCATGGCGTGCAGAAGATCCTGCATCCGCCAGTGCAACTGCCGGCCTGGCCGGACAGCCAGCGCCGCACCAGGCTGGTACTGATCACGCTCGACATGCCGGAAGACTATGTCCGCCGGCTTTTCGCCGCCTTCACCAACCGGCCGTCGATCGACACGCCGGACCGGGCGGCACTGGAGAACAATCCGCTGGCCATCGCTGGGCGGTAGCTTCAATTTCCGGACGCGGCGCCGCTCTACGCTGATCGCAAACATTCCGGAGCCGGCGGCGTCGGTGAAGCTGCCGATCTCCCCCCTTGAGGGGGAGATGTCGCCGAAGGCGACAGAGGGGGTCGCCT
>NZ_JAMYUP010000035.1:0-57255 GCF_040323155.1 Mesorhizobium sp. M0060 | reverse complement strand
TCCAGAACCTCGAGCCGGCCTGCGTAGCCAGCTGTTGGGACGTCCAAATCGACGTCCATTTTGCCGTCTGCTCCCACGTAGGCCCTCCGTCTCTCGCGATCGGAGGGATTCTTCGCACATTCACCTCATGCCCCGCACGAGGGGAGCGGCGTGGCGCTTACCAGGGATCGCGACCAGCAACGACATGAACTCGAAGCGATCTTATAGCCGCTCCCTAACGTGGGCCAGGAGGCCGACATTAGCAAATGCCTCGCCCAAATGCCAAAGCCGGTGGCGACCACTGCGACTAGAGCGAAATGAATTGAGGCTGAATCGGCGGGAGATTCCCTTAGACGCGCAAATCTGATTCAACCTTCTTGCTGGGCAAGGAGGTCAGCATGGATGGGCAAACCTTACTCGATGGATCTTCGCGAACGGGTTGTTGCATCGGTTGAGCAGGACGGGCTGTCACGACGGCAAGCCTCGGCGCGCTATGAGGTTGGTATCAGCACCGTGGTCAGATGGGTGAGCCGGTTCGCGAGACGAACAGTCTTGCGCCGGGCAAAATGGGTGGGCACAGGCCGAAGAAGATTGCTGGCCCGCATCGGGACTGGCTGCTGGTGCGCTGCCGAGCCGCCGATTTTACGCTGCGTGGACTGGTGGCCGAATTTGGCGAGCGCGGCTTGAAGGTCGATTACCGCTCGGTGTGGGAGTTCGTCCACGCCGACAAGCTCAGTCACAAAGGCGCAGCTGCCAAGCGAACGGTCGAGGCCGTCTGCGATGCCATTGGACATATCCCCGGCACCGGCACTTCAACCGAATGCAGAACTTACTTCATCGAGGCCGGCTATGCGCCAACCTAAATTCATCCCGGCTAGCCAAAACCGTCGCACTGCGGTCGGCGTCTGACGCCGATGAACGCCTTTCAATTAATCCTGTTGGAGTGATGCGACGCCTCAACATTCTTAAGCCAGCCAGGGTCCAAAGCCTTTCGTGCGTGTCCTTGTGTTGCTCGCGCCGACCGGCGGCACTGAGCTATCAAGCCAGGCTTCCATGCCCGCCGCCCATCCGGGTCCACGCCGCAGAGAGTATGCGCAGTCGCGTCGTTTAGTCGAGGCTCGTAAAGGGTGAGCGACGCGATCGAGCCGCAGCGTAGGTGCGCGGTGATCGTTCCGGCAATCGTCGATAAAGATCATCAATTAGCCGGGCCAGCAGCAACAGGCCACCATGGTTCTCCCAAGGAAAGGGGTTTCCATTTTCGTCGGCCATTTCCAGATCAAAATCCGAATCGCTCGTTGAGTCTTGACCCACCGAGCGCGGTAAACCGCGCCTCAATCTCCGGACTCCAGCAAGCCTCCCACGAAGTTCGCCTGCCGGAGAAGGTAAAGGTCTGCTCTCCAATAAGTTGGTTCAAGATCAGCTCCGGCTTCTGCGGTGACTGGATCTCGCAAAACTCAGCAATTTTGCGAATGGTCTCGAGCTGAACTTCGTGCCCTTGGTCACCTATGATCTGCTCATAGGTCAATCCAAGAACATCCTCCTCATCTGCCCACGGCACCAACGGGTGACAGCGTTCGTTGAAAATGAAAGGCGCAATCTCATCAAAGTACTTCAGCATTTTCTCGGGCCCGTTCGGCTCATGGCGCCACTTGATCTCAGCCCTCCCAGGCGGGCACCAGTCGCTGTTCCCGACATATCGCATCTGCGACACAATTGCCGCACGCATTTCACGCGAAAGGAAGATGACTTTGAAATCCGCCAAACAATGGCGAATGCCCATGTCGCACGGCAGATGCCCATAGCCAAACTGACCGGGCTGAATAAAGCGAGATGATATCTCGATCGGTATCCACAGGATGTTTTCAGAATGAGTGAACCGAGCTCTCTCGACATCCACAAAGCGGAAGTCTCCCAGATATTCTTTATTAAAGAACACATCGGACTGTTCAAGCCCGAGCATGGTTAGCAGACGGGCATATAGGTGGGTGCCCGCCTTCGGAATGGAACAAATCATAACCCGCGCGCTTGTGGCGCCGCCCGTCGGCTTAATTGACCAAGCTTCATTTGAGCAGGGGTAAAGCGGAAAATTTTGACCCGCGATAACGCGCAGCTCTTCTGGAAGCGGGTGGACCATTGCGTATCTTCTCACTTTTGCAAGGTGTTAAGCAATCAAGGTAGCAAATGCGGACTGTGGATACATTCGGAGACTGCCAGCTTGGCCCCAGGCAGTCGCGCCCTGTTGTCGCCGCCCATGAGTGACGGAATTATTGAGAGCGTCGGCCATGTGCGACGATTCTGGCCAGCTCGCTGCGCTGGTATTCCGATAACTGAGAGCGAAGGAGATCGGCACGCCGTTGGCTCGCCCCGCTTGGCGATCGTCGCTGAGAGACAATCATACGTCATGTCAAAACTCAGAGTCGCCCGAAGACGCCTACGAAAGCTGCCGATGAGCTAATTACCGACGACACTTCCGCGTTCACTAGGGATCTAGCCGGCTTTTCATTGTCCTGCCTCTGTCTTGGATCGGACCGTGAACTTCTTTCCAGGAGAAAGCAAGCAATCGGTGAATCTTGCCCGCCGAGTAGATGCTATGGGGGGAGCGGCGAGGGTGTGGCATCCTTCGCTGTTTCAACCACCATCAGAAGGAGGCGTCCCATGTCGCAATCTTTTGACACGAGCCGCTCCCTTACCGCTCTTGAACAGGATAACACGATCATCGCCGTCATCGAAATGAGCAAGGCGAAGTGGCTCGTCGCCGCGCTTATTCCAGGTCTCAAGCGCCAGCCCCTCAAGAAGATCGATGCCGTCGCGCCAGCACTGTTGAAGCTACTGCAGCGCTGGCGCGACGAAGCCGGCCGGGCTGGGCACACGGTCCAGCGGATCGCCGTCGCCTACGAGGCGGCCGGCGACGGCTTCTGGCTGGCGCGCTGGTTGCGGGCGCACGGCATCGAGGCCTATGCCATCCATCCCTCAAGCGTTCCGGTGTGCGCGAGCACCAGCGCGCCAAGACCGATCGTCTCGACACCGAGCTTTTGATGCGCGCTTTTCTCGGCTGGCTGCGTGGCGAGAAGCGCCATTGCTCCATGGCGGCAATCCCGACACTCGAAGAGGAGGACGCGCGGCGGCCGAACCGCGAGCGGGGGACCCTGGTCGGCGAGCAGACGCGGCTCATCAACCGCATCAAGGCGATCCTCGCCCGCTTCGGCGTCCGCAGCTTCCGGCTGAGCCTGCGCCAGGCGGCGGACAGGCTGGAGAGCATCCGAACGGCGGAGGGAACGCCGCTGCCGGACAACACCCGCGCCGAGCTCTACCGCTTCCTTGAGCGGCTCAACCTCGTGCGTGCGCAGATCCGCGCCATCGAACAGGAGCGCCTGCGCCGGCTGGCGGCGGCTCCGGCTGCGGCGAACGGCCCGCACGCGATGATTCGCCTGCTCGCGCGGATCATCGGCGTCGGCGTCGAGACCGCCGACATGCTGGTCAACGAGATGCTGTCGCGCAAGCTGCGCGACCGCCGCGCCGTGGCGCGCTACGCCGGCCTCACGGGGTCGCCGGACGAGAGCGGCAATACCCCTCGGGTCGGTTGAATACCCAGAAAATCAACGGCCCTCTCCACCAGTCGAGCCCAAAGTGCTGACTTCGCCGAGAGTACCAACTTTGAGACAGAGCCAGTCAAGGTGGCACGAGTTTTGAGCTGCCCGGGTACAAAGCAAGGGAAGCTGCCGAATAGCTTCCTGTGGTGCGAAACGCAACGGATGAAATGAAGGAAAGCAGACAGCATGTCAGATCTGATACGGATCCTTGTGAGGATAATTCTCACCACACAAACGCCGGTCACGAGTTTGAAGCCGCCTTTCTGAACTCAACGTGCCGAGGGTGTCACGGCACCCGGTTTTCCTCTCAGGGGCGAACTCTCAGCTCTTGAGCGTTCCGCCGTGGGCCGAGCCTCCGCTCGGACGCGTAAAAGCGATCGAAAGGTGGGTTGGTTCGGCTCTGCATTCGCGAGTGGCCGATGGCCGACACCACGATGAGGTTGGCGTCTGGAGGACTATATGAACAAGCATGGAAGCTTAGTCTCGGAAGCAAATGCAACGCGCATTCACCAGAACGACACTTCTCTCGCCCTCTTCGGAGGGATTCCTACAGTGCCGGCCGGGCGAGTTGTCCCTTGGCCAGCCGCCAAACGCAAGCATCTGAAGGCGCTCGCCAGTGTTGTCAAAAGCGGCAAATATCATCGAGTTAATCACCCTATTGTCACTGAGCTCGAAAAGCGCCTAGCGGAGTGGTCGGGCAACTGGTCTGTGCGCGCTGTTGGAAGCGGCACAGCCGCTATTCACGTGGCCCTCGACTACTACCGGAATCGAGGCCGCCGAGCTGTCACCTCGGCTTTGAACTGGCCAGGAGCCGTCGGCCCCATCGCGATCAGCGGACTCGAGCCGGTGTTTGTCGATGTAGAGCCAAACCTTGCGGGAGTTGATCAGAAGATGGCGGCCGCTCTCATCGAGCCCGGCGACGCGGTGGTGCTCATAACTCATCTGTTCGGAAATAACATTTTGGTTCCGGATCTTAGGCTGGCTGCGCGAGCGAGTGACGTGGCCATTATTGACGATGTTTGTCAATCGATTGGCGTTGCGAAAAACATTGTCAATGGATCTTACTTAGAGACCGACGCACTTGCTCTTTCAGGAAATGGGGCCAAACACCTCGGAGCGGGTGAGCTTGGGTTTGTTCTGACAAGGGACCCTGCTCTGATTCACCATGTCGATAAGGTTTCGCTGACAAGCTCGTCGCGATGTGGAGCTAGAATTTTCTCCCCGAGTTCGAAAGGCTACAATTACCGACCCAACGTATTCTCTGCTGCTATAGCCAATCACAGGCTCAAGCGCCTAGACCGGCAGCTCAAAAAGAGGCGAAGCAACGCAATGTTCCTCTGGCAGGAAATTGGCCATCTCTCAGGGCTTCTGCCTCTTTTCGATCCAGCAGTTGATCAACAATCAATGCTTAGTCTCCCGCTGCGTCTTGAGCCGGAAAAGCTCGGTTTTCTAGCTGGCCCTTCGGCCAGGGATTTCATCGTTAAGCTCCTTCAAGCCGAGGGAGTTCCGGTCATGGTTTGGCTAACGAAGCCCGTTTTTGACTATCTCCCGGATGTCAGCAAAAGATGGTCAAGGACCGATTTCCCAAACACGATGATGCTACTGAACACTATGTTTTGCGTGTCGGAGATCGCTCCGCCAAACGGCGCAGAAGTGATGAAATTGTACGCAGCCGCATTTCAAAAGGTCTGGGCAGCGCTTCCAAATCTAACCTCAAAATTCCCTTAGATCGTGTGTTTGGCCAGAGGGCAGGAGGGCGAGACGATGGACAGCTTAATAAAGGGCTTTCTGCCATATGGCTTTTCAATTGTTGTGAAATTCGGCGGGAGCATCATGCGTGATCTTGCGGTGTGTAAGCTTGCACTGGCTGAACTTGAGCGTCTCGCCGGTGACGGCCATCGAATACTACTTGTTCCGGGCGGCGGCATCCCAGACAAAGCAATTGAAATGATTGATGCGGCCAAGCCATTGGAGTCGTCTACGGCGCATCATGCGTGTGCGCTAGCACAGGACCAAACGGGGTATTTGCTTGCGGACGCCGCCTTCTCTTCCAAGCTTGTTCCATCGGCCAGCCTAGGTGAGTGCCGAACTCTCGCGAGAGTCGGAAAGATTCCAGTCCTGCTACCTTCCCGTTTGCTGTTTGCAGCTGATCCAGTGGAATGGAGTTGGGATGTTACATCCGACGCCGTTGCCGCGTGGGTCGCTTGGCTCACCGGAGCACCACGGCTGGTGATTTTGACAGATGTTGATGGCGTGTATCGTGGTGGAGCAACCGAAGATCCCGCTGCACTTATAGAGCAGATCGCTGCTCAAGATCTTGTCCTTCTCGGCCACACGTCGGTTGACGCGTGCGCGGTCCAGTTCATGGCACAGAAACGCCTCCCCGGCGTGGTGATTAACGCTCGTCATTCTTCTCGTCTCTCCGATTGGCTCGAAGGGAAGCGCGTTAAAGCGACCAATATCACCGTCGGAAGCAGGAAAGCCTATATCGGAACCGAGGATCTGGGGGGGGCGGCATGATGCCCTCCACGGCACTAGTAGTTTATGGCCCAGAAGTCGCTCGCTCCGGAATCACGTGGCTGCTCGACGAGTTTATTCGCAGGCGAACCGGCTTGGAACTCGCGGAGCGATTCTTTTCAATCCACAATCGTAGATCGATCGATGCGTTTTATACCCTGACACATTCCACCGGCGGGAACCATTGGCCATTGGTGCTGGACTTGTTCGACATGCGTCCGGTTTGCGCCACAATCTGGAGCGGACCTAATGCACTGCACCTATCGCAAGGACTAAAGGGTAATACACAGCCGGCCCATGCTAGAAGCGGCACCGTACGTAGTCTCTTTTTTTGCGACAATCCCGTGACCAACCTCCTCCATGTGAGCGACAGTCCAGAAGTAATGCAGGCCGAGCTGACAATACTTCGGCGCCAATTCTTGGGCAACGAAGTAGCCGCTTGGAATTCCCTCGATACCGGCCAAATCGCCCATTCATCTTTCCAGATGTTGTTACACGTTCTTGGCGACAGGGGATCTGTGCCGATGCCGGACAATGGGGGTGATGGTAGCGCCTTTGCTCACGCGAGATCAAGTTACGGCAAAGCACTCCTACTCGCATCAAAGAGGGGCCTGACAACGGCCGTCCACCGGTACCTTCAGGGGGATCGAGCCGGTCTAGAAGGTATTGTTCAGCATGCGTCTGTCCGCTCATCTTGGGATCGCCTCGTTCTTGAGGCCGGTCTGTTTTCAATGCCTCTTTGGCATTCCCTGCTGAAGCGAACCGTCGATGCCGTCGAGCCGGAATCAGGTAGCGACGACTACCGTATCCATCTGGGGGAGCACATATGAGCGAACTCGATAGTATCAGGACAATGCTTCGGACAAGCCAACAAGGCAACTTTCCGCGCCATTTGCAGGAATTCGGGCTTGATCTGATCGTACTGGAAGGGGTTTTTCCTCCTGAGAGTTTCGAGGGTTGGCGTTGGATCAGCGAGAATTTCCCCCCATTCGCCGGGAAGACCATATTGGAAATCGGCTGCGGCTTCGGTCTTCCCGGCCTTCTGTTGGCAAAAAGTGGTGCGCGGTCGTTAGTAGCTTGCGACATCAACCAGAGGGCGGTCGCGAACACATTGGAGAATGCGAAAAGAAACGGCATCAAGAACGTGGAAGCTATCGAAAGCGATTTATTCACAAACATCCCCCGTCGCAGGAGATTCGACATTGTATTTTGGAATTACCCGTCGAACTTCGCTGCAGAAGACTACAAGTATGTGGATGACATCGAATGTGGCGCGATTGATCCAGGGTATAATTTGCTCAAGCGCTTTTTGTCGGAAGGCCCAAATTTCCTTACAAAAACAGGTCGTATCGTTCTAGGATTCGGGACTAATGCCCGTGACGATCTCCTTGAACACATTGCGGCTTCGAATGATCTCACAACTGTGATGCTGCGGTCCGGAACCTATCCCCACGTGAAGGTAGTTTACAGGCTGTTCTCAATATCCAAGAAGGATATAAGGATATGATTTCCGACCTGATGCACACTGGATTTGTCGCTATTTCGCCCAATCGGTGCAAAGATAGTTGGGTGGCCGGCAGCAGCGTCCTTTCGCAATTCATCCATCGTGTGCCGAGTGATGTTGACATTCATCATGTCAATTTGGACGCATTTACGGAAGCTGTGGACAAGGATACAAGGGCTCTGGCGTACGCCGGGTTCTCCATCGCTTCACAGCGACCTGCCGGCGCGGAGTTGGAGATCGTGTTTTTGAGGTCGAACGGGACCTTGGCGCTGAATTGGGTTCTCGAAGAGGAACGACCAACGGCGTTAGTTGATGATCCGCTTCTTGGGACACGGGCGAGCTTCGCGGACGTCATCGCGCGAAAGATTGAGATGTACTTGGAGGACTATCATTCGAAGCATCGGGATGATCTGCTTGCACTCCTGGATCATTCCGCCTTAATGGCTCCCGAAATCAGCCGGGACAAATTGGTTGCTATGATTTCCGCGCTAGTCCAGGGCTCGCAGGACACGGGTCAAATCCAATCTTCTTGCCCGCACAGATGGATATCTGACCACATTTGGCCAGTCACGGAACGATCTTTCATAGACTAGACTAAGACTATACATGTGAACCTAAAGGTCGGCACATGAGGTCTGCTCGGCCGCTCTGACAGAACTCCTGACGGACGAGAGAACTTCGTCCACGGCTTGATCCGATAGCGGAACCTTCATCCATCATGTCGCTCACCGAACCATTCATTGGCTTTCCGGCTTTCCGCAAGCTTCCGGCTTCGCCAGATTGGGGCGCTCCCTTTTGCGTCGCCTCTTCCCCTTACGCGTGATCATATCTGCCGTTGACAAGAGCAGGGTGTTGCCGCCTGTTCGGCTCAGTCGGCGAACAATTCCCTGTAACCTGCGGTCGCCATCCAGTTCGCTCTCTCGAGATTGCTTCGCGCGGCTTTCCGCGCGCGCTCCGGTTCTTCCACCGGATCGATGCCGAGGATTCTGAGCCATCTCCTCATAGCTGGCGTTGTCGGCAGATGCATCGACAAACCTTAGATAGGTCCTGAAGTGCTCCCTATCGTAGGTGGTCAGGCTGTCGGACCAAGGGACTTCCTCTTTAAGGCCTGGTTCAACGTCTGGGTATTTCACCATCACATCGGGCTCCGGAAGTAAGAATCGGAAGTCGAGAATTTCCTTCGACACGCGGGCTAAGCGGAGAGGAAACATCGTCTCCAAGACGAGGTCCCGATTAAGGTCCGCAAGCCCCCGCTCGAGGCGATGTGCGCATCTGCGGGGCAAATCAGGCCCAGGTTAGAAAGGAATCGCAAAAGGCTCAATACCATGCGGCTGCACATCTGTTTTCGAGGACTGCTCGGACAGGGCTTCGTAAAGAACCTCCAACAGGATGAGAAGCGTAGTCGGTCCTGCGCAACCGCTCCCGCGAACTCGGAATCAGCTCAAAATCGTCTTTTGATCCGCGTCATGACGACGGGGCTTGACCAATCCCCGCTGCTTGACTCGCCGACCCATAGTGCAGATTGCCTGCGTGTTTCGGCAATTCCCGGACACAGCCCTGGAGTGTACCCCACCCCTGTCCGGCTTTTGCGAAATGCGCAGATTGCCGGCAATCGAAAAGGCCCGACAGCAGTTGACACCCTCTTTCGAGCCACGGCACGATCAACAAAGTGGTCGCTTCGCATCCTCGAGCTATTGCGCTGATGATACCGTCTGGACCCAGCACCGTTCCGGCTAGGCCGTGGCTTGCCAAATAGGCTAAAATGTCTGTTGCGGCGGGTGCTCGTCGAGTTTACTCACGCTCGTCCCCCTTGCCTGATCTCATCTCCGGTGCTGGGGGCTGGCAGCAAGCACCAGGTGGCGCGGCTCGACCTTCGCAGGAAACGCGGCGGTTCATGTTCGCCGCCTCTGGCTCGAGCACGTGCCCAAGGTGAGATTCGGGTATGGCGTCGAAACTGGCCGGATTAGCCTAGTCAGGCGTTCAAACTTCCCTCACCTGCAGACACTGGCAGAGATATTCGCTCAGCAATACAACAGGCGGAACATGCATCGCCGACCCGGACTGTGGCCAAGCTCCAGCCGAGGTAAACAAGACCGCCTCGTCGGCAGTCTGAGCGATCGGGCAGTCCGCGCGGGTCGTAATGGCAATCGTGTATGCTCCGGTTTTGCGCGCAATTGCCAGAAAAGCCCTGGTTTCCTCAGTGTGGCCAAGCGAGGAAACGCCAAGAGCAAGGCCCGACGAGCCAAGTCTCCGCGCAAGAGCGTGAGACATGGTGGCGGACCCCGAGGAATGCGCGGGGAACCCTAGCCAGATCAGCCGCATGGCCAAAATATCAGCGCAGACTGAAGACGGCCCCGCGCCAAACACTTCGACGCGACGGGCCGCTCGGACGCGGTTGGCAAGCCCAGTAATTTGAAGATCGTCAAAACCTCGAGCGGACGCGGCAATTGAGCTTTGTAAAGCAGTACTGAGAGCGGCGACCCCCGGTGCTACGTCTATATCTTCTGGTGCGGCGCGTTCAGCCAGCTCAATCAGCGTTACCCGCTCAATGTCGCCGCTGAGCGCAATCTTAAACTCGCGGAATCCCGAGAGTCCCAGCCTTCGGCAAAATCTTATTATTGAAGCAGGCCCAGTTGCGGTGTCGTGCGCTAGGTCGGCGATGGACATCGTTAGAACAGCCTTCGGATCTTGCTCAATATACAGAGCTATACGTGCGAGCGCATTCGGAGCCGTATTGATTACATCATGGATCATGTCTAGCAGTGATTGCTGTGTCCGTCGGGGCTCTTGCATACTGTCCTAAGGTGTGCGATTCAATTGGAACTCAACTCCCCTACCCGAAGGCAAGGGAAATCCCCTGAATAACTCGAGTCTGCTGCAGGTGCATTGACGCAGATCAAAGACAAGTTCGATGCCGGATTTCCGGCCTGCTTCGCTCGCGGCGGCAGCCATTCCGAGCACCACGCTTTAGATGTCAGTGCGGATTCCGACGACAACGGCGTTCCGACCCAAAAACCGGATTCTCCATCGGTGTCCGCGAATTTCTGGTACACGCATTCCAGCTGGAGCACAGGTTCATGCCGACCTGATGGCAAAGTTTGTGTAAGCCAGCCAAGGTGGCCCGCTGTGTGGCAGCCAGATCGACCAAACATCGCATTCTCCAGCGGCGCAAGTCCCCCGGACGAGGCCGGAGTCGCACCTTTCGGGGGCCAACCTGCTCCGCTGAGCCCTCCGTTGGTCCTAGCGCTTTAGGTCTTGTGCACTCTTACGATTGACTGGGTCTGAGCCACTCCCACGGCTACGAAGACGAACCCACCTTGGCGTTCTTCACCTATGTAACGCAGTATCGGCGCAGATTGGTTCAAGCTGCAAGATGGATGCGATTGCGCCCCGCCATCTTGGCGGAATAGAGAGCCGTATCAGCCCGAGCCAGCATATCTCGGTGGTGGTGTCGCCCGCGCGAGCAGTAGCGACTCCAGCCGAGAAGGTGTATCCAAATTCTAACTTCTCCCTGAGCGGCCGTGAGTTGTGAACACAGTTGAGCATCCTTGCGATGATCAGCTCCGCTGCAGCAGCTAATGTGTTTGGCAACACCAGGACGAATTCTTCTCCGCCCACGCGGCGAAACAGTCGGATCGTCTTACCTCTTTGTTCCCCCGGTCGACGAGTGCCGCCCTGAGACCCTCGATAAGGGATGCATCTTCGGAGTAAAGAGGACGCCCTATCGGCACCTACGCAAACTGTTGTTGAACGACCTGGCTGCAGCGCCGAGGCGCCCAAGATCGCCCCGCCGCCACCGGCGTGCGGCGGCTCTGCTTCCCTTGATGAGCCCAGTTGAGGGATGGAGGCCTGCGGCACGCGACCGCTTGAATTGCCGGTATCGCCGAGCGGTCCCGCAATGGCATATCGTTGAGCATGGCTGAGCGTCTTCTGCCTCTGCTCGCGCGACCAGTCGCAGCATGCGCCGAGCCGCTTGAGCTGCTTGAAGATCACACCGCCCGATTCCGCAGAACCAGGTTCGTACCGCGCAACTGGGAGAACACCTATTCAACTGACCGCCAAGCAGCACGCCGGTTTGGCCTTGTGCAGGGCCGTGGCGCCGGCCTGGATCAACAGGCGACCCGCGACTTCCCACATCGAAAAGGGGCCCATGCGAGCAGCATGAAGGCCGACGAGACGCCGCCGAGCACCGCGACGTTGCCTTGCCGAATGCGACAGCCAGTTCCTTGAGACGCATCGGCTGCCCGGCGGAACAAGCTCGACGGCGTGCGCCTGGTTGAAGATCGCTTGCAGATTTCTCCTGCCAAAACCACGGTCCCGCCGATGCCGAAGCGCTCGCCGACCGGCGCTCGGCCATGATGCCACGCATTCGCATCACCGAACTTCTGCACGAAGTCGCCCGCGAAACAGGCTTCATGACGGCGTTCACCAATCTGCGCACCGGCGAAAACTGTCCCAACGAGAGCGCACTGTTGGCCACCATCCTTGCCGATGCCACGAATCTCGGCCTGTCCCGCATGGCTGCCGCAAGTCAAGGAGTCACCTGCGACCAACTCGTCTGGACGCAGGATGCCTACGTCCGCGAAGAGCCGTGGTTTTGGCAGGAGAAATCTGCAAGCGATCTTCAACCAGGCGCACGCCGTCGAGCTTGTTCCGCTTGAGGCGGTGCGCAAACTTTTTCAGCCGCCAATCGAGCTTCCGGCCGCGCCGATCGAGCCATTCGTCGGCGGCTGACGGCAACCCAAGTTTCGAAACGATCGGTGCGGCCACCGGCTCGGGCAAGAGATAGCTGTCGAAACGACGGTACGCGGAAGACCGTTCCACCCACACGTCCCCAGAACGCAGCTTGTTGCGCAAATGGGCGAGCATTGCCGTTTCATAGAGCGGGCGATTGATCTTGCCATCCGGGCCGATCACCAGCTTGCGCCAGTCCTTCTTGAACGGCATCAGCGCATCGGGCGGAACATCGCGTTTGCCCGATCTCTTCAGTTCGCGGAGCATACGGATTCCGGCGATCGTGCGGGCGCTTCTCCGCCCGCCTTTGAATTCCAAGGCCTCGATCAGCGTCGAGGCGAACGCCAGATCGACCTGCTCAGTCTGGAAGAAAAGATCGATACATCCTCAGCCGCAGGCGAGCTCGTGTTCCGTGTATTCGGTGCGATCGCTCATTTCGAGCGACGGCTGATTTCCGAGCGCCACGAAAGATGGCGTGGCTGCAGCACGGGCGAAAGGGAGACAACCCGGTCGGCAACCGCTCGACATGTAAAAGGTCGAGGCCGCCATCAAGCTGATCAAGGCCAACATGTCGCCGACCGAAGCTGCGAGGCACTGGGTCTCGGCCGATCGACCGTTTATCGCCGAAATGAGGCGACTGGGCATCAGTCGGCCAGCGTAGTGAGCACTTCCGACGCTTTGCAAACTCTCGCTCTGGGAACTTCAAGGGCAAAGCGTGACCCGTTTTCGTCGTTGACTGCGGGCCTCTGGCAGCGGTTCGAGCAGATTTTCCGCAATTTCGGCTGGGATGTGATGATCCTGCGCCATGGTGCGCAGCAAGAGGCAGCCTTCACTGAGCCGGGGGGGCGAGAAGCTGCGTGAGTGGATCGAGCGGTGTCCCAACCAGCTCTATGCGGTGCTGGCTTCCAAGGGGGTGCTGCCTGGCGCAAGCGGCTCCTCGACGAGATCGGAGATCAGGGGCCGGTCGCCGCCCTGATTGAACGCCGCTCCGACGACGCGTTGCAGGCACTCATGACGAACCTTGGCGGGCATGACATGCCGAGCCTCCTCGAAGCCTTCGAAGCGGCTTCCAGCCATGACCGGCCCGTCTGCTTCATCTGCTACACCATCAAGGGCTACGGTCTACGATGGGCATAAGCCTGTAGGTGCGGCGCGTAACGCGCTTTACGACTTTGCAAAGCAGGTTGGCATATTAGAGGATGCGACCTCTGCGATGCAGTGGATTGCTACCTGCAAAGCGGGCACCGCAAAAGTCTAAATCCTATTCGCCGATGCGACTGGGGCGAGGCGCGAGTAACATTCGGTTTAGCATTCGGCCTGTCGCCGCAGACTGGCTGTCAAGGAGGGAAGGGGGAGGGGAGATGGCCGGCTCGAGCAGATTCGAAAGGCCAGTCATTGTGCAGGTCGGCCGCCATGGCTCAGAGCGTATCGTGCTCGACGTCAATGACGCCGCCGCTATCTTGCTGCGGGATATTGGTCGTCAGACCGAGAAGAGTAGGATAGCAATGGACGTGTGTCTGCAGGTGCTGCGTGGGAAGGCTCGGTCGCCAGCTGCTCGAGGCGCTTTCGTCGTGGCCGCACTCGAAGCAAAGATACTGCGCGGCGATTAAACCGAGCTCTGGCACGGGTCATCTCTTCGGCCTCTCGCTGCCTGGTACAGCCGTCGGATATGACCCATCAGAGCGCGGCAAGGGAGTTTGAAGCGCGTCGTCGCCGTGCTCGCGAGCGACCCGCAAGCCCAAGCGATAGGCCAACTGGCCAACTGCGCTGCGCCCTCGGCTCGCGTTGCCGCCTATCCTGTTTGCGGATTGAGACGCATACTCCTGGAGCGCCGGACAGCAGACTTTCTATTCGTTGGAGGCTGAGCGGGAGCCGGCGCAGCGCTGCGGCCCGATCCGGCGTGGAGAGCGCGGGCGGGGCTTGGCTTCTCAACGAAAGCACCGGCCCAAACTAAACTCATCACATACCGTCGCTATGTTATGGCAGCTGCACTATATCCCGCTTTCGCCGGCAAGGGGCTCGGAACGAAACTCCGGAGTAGCCGGGAACGGTCGAATCCGGCGCAAAGGTGTGGACGGAATCAGGCCGGCGTCACCACGGCTTCCTCAATGACGCCGTGATGAACTTATCCTACGGCATAGTCAGGAGCTCCTCGTCAGCGCGATGATCACCGCTCGGCACCATTCCCAGAACGTTCAAAGCAAATGTAGCCCTGCAAGTCGCTCTTGAGCGATATGCCGGTCAGGGCGATTTGATAGCTGCTTCAGGCCATCGCTTCGCGATGCGGTTTTGTTTTGTGTTGCCAGCCCCCGCTCGCGGGGTGGGCGACGCTCCTTTCTAAGCCCGCTGCGGCGTGCCGCAATGCCTGCTTGGCTCACATTCTCCACTCCGTTGCGGCCCTCCGGGTGCGGCCCGCCTCGTTCAGCGGGCCAAGCCAGTCGCTTTCTGCCGCCCACCCAACTCACGGGGGAAGGCGCGGGAGATTAGCGACCGGAAACGAAGATCATGCGCAGACCGGCAAGCGTGGTGCCCGTGGCGAAGTGGGCGGGAACAAGAACGAGGCTCCAAGGGCGAGCCTTTATTGCGAGATCACCGACCGCATCATCGCAGATCTGGAGCGGGGCTCGCTGCCTTGGGTCAAACCCTTCGGGCAGCGCCAAATCAGCTCTTGGCTTGCCGAAGAATGCCGCCACCGGTCGCAACGTTCCGGCATCAACATCCTGATCCTGTGGGGCGCGCTGATCGAGCGCGGCCACCCCGGCCAGAACTGGCTCACCTTCCGGCAGGCGCTTTCGCTTACGGCAATGTCGAAAAGGCGAGCACGGCTCGACTATCGTTCAT
The DNA here is from genome assembly GCF_040323155.1 of Mesorhizobium sp. M0060. Classification (NCBI taxonomy): domain Bacteria; kingdom Pseudomonadati; phylum Pseudomonadota; class Alphaproteobacteria; order Hyphomicrobiales; family Phyllobacteriaceae; genus Mesorhizobium; species Mesorhizobium sp. M0060. Next base: position 42,090 of record NZ_JAMYUP010000035.1, on the reverse strand, counting down.
GCCGATCGCTTCATCCCGAAGAACGAGAAGGAACGCGCTAGAAAAGAAGACACCGAGCCGCAGGCGGTGCCCTTCCTCAAGCGTTTCACCGTCTTCAATGTCGCGCAGTGCGAGGGCCTGCCCGAGCAGTTTTTACACCCAGTCTGAGCCGCTGCCCAAACGCGAAATCATCCCGCAGGCCGAGGCGTTCATCGCTCCCAGCGGCGCAGAAATTCGCATCGGCGGCAATCGCGCCTTCTACACGCCGGGCGGCGACTTCATCCAACTGCCGCCGCAGCCCGTTTGTTTGCCGAGGCCTCGCGGACAAGCGACAGGCAAGGTACGCGTTCAACCCAAATCCCTCCCTGGCCGAGCAGTTCGCCATACTGGCGGCATGACAGCGGCCGGTCTCGACCACCTTCATGACGCAGAAAAACTTTGCAACACAACCCATCCGCCGCCGCCAGCACCTGCTTGCGTGTCGCTTCGGAGGGTCGGCCGGTTCCCGAAAGCACGTAAGATGCCGTTGCGACCGACGCCTGCCACCGCCGCGACTTCCTTGATTCCGGACCGTTTCAGGGAATGTGCCGCCGGCCGGTAACGTCAAGCGGCAACGAGCCGCATGATCGTATCGATATTGAACTGGATGCGCTGCTCCAGGGCGTCCTTGGCCATCAGGTCCCGCTCGTAGATGATCGAACCGGTGAAGCGGTTTGTCAGGTAGTAGTAGCCGACGGCCGCGATGGTGATGTTGAGCTGCACGGGATCGATGCCGTCGCGGAGGACGCCCGCCTTCACCCCGCGCTCAAGGATGCTCGAGACCAAGTTCACGAGCTTCCTGCTGGAGACCTTGACGATCTCCGACTTTTTCAGGTGCTTGGCTCGATGGAGATTTTCGCTGTTGACGAGCGTCAGAAATTCCGGGTTCTTCAGGTAGTATTCCCAGGTGAAGCGCACCAGTTTTTCGAGCGCTGCCTTCGGGTCAAGATCTTCCAGGTGCAGCTTCTGCTCGGCGTTGCGAATATCGAGATAGGCCTCTTCGAGAATGGTCTGGAACAGGCCCTCCTTGCTCTCGAAATAGTGGTAGATCATGCGCTTGTTGGCCTTCGCCTTCTCTGCGATGTCGTCGACGCGCGCCCCACCCAAGCCTTTCTTTGCAAATTCTTTTTTTGCCGCCTCGAGGATGCGCGCTTTGGTGGCTTCCGCGTCGCGGATGCGCGGTTTTCGTCCCGGTTTTTCGTTTCGTTCGCCCGTCATGTTTTGCGCCTGCCCTCTGCCGCGGTCGGGATTTCTTCCCTGCAACTCATACACGCGCGTCGCCGTCCGTCACAGCCGTTCGACGCGATTGCTTGTCTTGTCTTGATCATACTGAAACCGCTTGACTTGGGCAAACTAAAAGAAGTAACTGGTTAGTGCGTTAAATGGCGTAGGTCACGCCGGAGCGCCTCGCCCGAAGGCAAGGCTCTCCTGTCGACAGCAGCGCCAGTCGTGACGCGCGAAGCGTTTCAATCGAGGATTGGGAGGAACCAATGTCGACCTTTATCAAGGATTTCATCGAGCGCGAGACGATCAGCCGTCGCAATTTCCTGTTCGCCGCGGCGGCAGGTATGGGTGCGGCTGCCGTTCCGGGGCCTTGGGGCGGTGGTGTGGCCCGCGCCGCTCTGACGGACCCGGCGATTGCCTGGAGCTACCGCGACCGCGCGTCGGCATACTGGAACTCTGTCGTCTCCGGCGGCGAGGCCTTCGTGGAATCGCTCGGCAAGCCGAAAAGTGCACTCATCAGCCTTATCAACGAGGGCTCGACGGAAAAGTCGCTCGCTGACATCAAGGCCTTCCTTGCCAAGAACAATGGCAATTGCGCCATTGCCTGCGATGCCAATGACAGCCCGAACGCCCGTCCGGTCGTCGAGGCCGTTCAAGCTGCCGGCGCCTATGTGTCGACGATCTGGAACAAGACCGACGACCTGCACCCCTGGGACTTCGGCGACAACTATGTCTCGCACATGACCTGGTCGGACGAAAAGCCGGCGGAAGAAACCGCCCGCATTCTCTTCAAAGCCATGGGCGGTGAGGGTGGCGTGGTCCATCTCGGCGGCATCGCAGCCAACAATCCGGCCGTCGAGCGCCTCAACGGCCTCAAGAACGCACTGAAGGACTTCCCGAAGGTCGAGCTGCTCGATGCCGAGCCGGCCGACTGGGACACCCAGAAGGGCGCGGCACTGATGGCCTCGTTCCTGACGCGCTACGGTGACAAGATCAAGGGCGTGCATTGCGCCAATGACAACATAGCCTACGGCGTCATCGAGGCGCTGCGTGCCGAGGGCATCGAGAACATGCCGATCGTCGCCTATGACGGCAATCCGGAAGCCGTGCAGATGGTCATGGATGGTCAGCTACTCGCCACCGTCTTCACCAATCCGCATTGGGGCGGCGGCATCAGCGCTGCACTCGCCTACCATGCCGCCATCGGCACCTTCAAACCTTCCGAGGAGCCGAAGGAGCATCGTGAATTCTATGGGCCGACGGTCCTCGTTACGGCGAAGGACGCGGCCGAATTCAAGGCGAAGTACCTCGATTCCGTGCCGACCTACGACTGGAAGGACTTCTGGGGCCCGTCCAACGGCCAGATCCAGTATAAGTCCTGATGATGGGTACGGCGGCAGCCCTACGCGCTGCCGCCACGTCTCCTACGAAATTCATTAGAGGGGTGTCTGACGTGACACGTCGCCTTTCGCGCGAAACCTTGATCAAGTGGGCGCCGTTACTGGTGCTGATCGCGCTGCTGATCTTTTTCACCGCACTCAACCCGACCTTCTTTTCCTTGCGGAACTTTGCCCGTATCGCGATCGCGGCGGCCCCGGCGCTCATGGTCGCCGTCGGCATCACCTTCATCATCGTCATGGGTTCGATCGACCTTTCCATGGAGGGAACGGTCTCGCTCACGGCGGTCTCCTTCGCCTTCATCTTCGCCCAGCTTGGCGGCACGCTCGCCGGCTTCGGCTGGATAGCCATTCCGCTTGTGCTCGTGCTCGGCGGCATGCTCGGGCTCTTGAACGGGCTGGTGCATGTGAAACTGAAGATCCCGTCCTTCATGGCAAGCCTCGCCATGGGCTTTGTCGGCACCGGTGCCGCGATCCTGCTGACCGGCGGTGATATCGTGAAGGTCAGCGATGCCACCTTCCGCGGCCTGCTCACGGTGCGCTGGCTCGGCTTCCCGCTGATGGTCTATGTCGCGGCCCTCTTCCTGTTCGTCGGCAGGTTCATCCAAACCCACACGACGCTCGGCCGCAATTTCTACGCTGTCGGCGGCGGCGAGGACCTCGCTCACGCCTCGGGCCTCAACGTCACCCGCGTCCGCGTCACCGGCTTTGCGCTCGCCGGCGTCTTCTACGCCATCGCCGCGATCCTCGTCGTCGCCCGCATCGGGCAGGCGGAATCTGTGACGGGCGCAAACTTCATGTTCGTCTCCATCACCTCTGTGGTGGTCGGCGGCGTTGCGCTCTGGGGCGGCATCGGCGGCGTGTGGAACGCGCTTGTCGGCGTGCTTATCGTCAACGTCATCGACAATGGCATGGTCGTCATCGGTCTGCCCGATTTCCTTCAGGACGGAGTGCTGGGCCTCCTCGTCATTCTTGCGGTGGTGCTTTCCACCGACCGCAAGATGGTTTCCTTCGTTAAGTGAGGAGCGCCATGTACGAGCTGAAAGCCGTCGACAAGAAATTCCCCGGCGTCCACGCGCTGAAGTCTATCAATTTCCACATCAAGCGCGGTGAGATCGTCGGTCTCGTCGGTGAGAACGGCGCCGGCAAATCCACGCTGATGAAGGTCATCTACGGCGCCTACCAGCCGGATGGCGGCCAGGTCCTCATCAACGGCGCGTCCGTCCGCTTCGCCAATCCGCGCCAGGCGATGGAAAAGGGCATCGGGATGGTGTTCCAGGAACAGTCCCTGATCCCGAACCTCTCTGTCATGGAGAACATCTTTCTCGGCTACGAGCGCCAGTTCGTCCGCTTCGGCGTGGTCGACTGGAAGGCGATGGCGAGCGCGGCCAAGGCGCAGCTCGCTAAGGTGAAGCTCGACATCGACCCGGTGACGGTGACCTCGAAGCTCTCCTTCGCCCAGCGCCAGCTTGTCGAACTCGCCAAGGTTCTGACACTGGAGGAGCGGGTGAAGGGCGACCTCGTCATCCTGCTCGACGAGCCGACCTCGGTTCTATCGAAGGAAGAGGTCGAGCTGCTCTTTAAGCTTGTGCGGGAGCTGACGACGCGCGCCTCCTTCATCTTCGTTTCGCATCGCATGGACGAGGTGATGGAGCTCTCCGACCGCATCTATGTCATGAAGGACGGCGAGGTGGTCGACGTGGTGGAGCGGGGCGGCGCGACGACGGAGGCCATCCAGCACAAGATGGTCGGCCGCAACGTCGACAAGCAATATTACCGAGAACACCTGCAGAAGCCGTTCGATGGCTCGAAGGTGCTGGTCGAGATGGCGGGCGTCGGACTGCCGGGCAGCATCCAGGATATCTCCTTCAAAGTGCATGCCGGTGAAGTCCTGTGTCTCGTCGGCACGGAAGGTTCCGGGCGCGAGGCGATCCTGCGCACGATCTACGGCATGCTGACGCCGGCGACCGGCCATCTCAAGATCAAGGGCGCTGACGCCAATCGCTATTCGCCGCGCCAGTCGGTCGCCCATGGCGTCGGCTATGTGCCCCGCGAACGCAAGATCGAAGGCATCGTCGCAGGCATGAACGTCTACGAGAACATGACGCTTTCGCAGATGCGAAACCATTCGAGCGGTGGGGTCTTGCGCGTTAGCGAGGAGCGGGCGCTGGCCCGCGACTGGATCAAGAAACTGTCGATCAAGGCACATTCGGAATTGGCTGATTGCGGCAATCTCTCGGGCGGCAATCAGCAAAAAGTCGTGCTCGCCAAATGGCGCTCGGGCGGCTCCGATATCATGCTGCTAGACCACCCGACCCGCGGTCTCGACATCGGGGCCAAGGAAGATGTCTACGATATGATCCGTGCCATAAGCGCCGCGGGCGTCGGCATCGTGCTGGTCGCTGATACGCTCGAAGAGGCGATCGGGCTGTCGCACACCATCATCGTCGTAAAGGACGGGCGAATCCAAAAGCAATTCGCCTGTAAGCCGGGCGCCAAGCCCACGCCCTTCGACCTGCTGCACTATATGATGTGAGGGAAGAGATGGATATTCAGCGCCTCAAACCGCACCTGCCCTGGATTACGCTGGTCATGCTGGTGGCGATCGTCGGCGTCAACGATCCCGGCTTCCTGCGCCCTTCGAACCTGCTCGGCATCGCCGGGGATATCGTGCCGCTCTTCATCATGGCGCTCGGGCTCACCTTTGCTATCTATATCGGCGGCATCGATCTTTCGGCCCAGTCCATGGCGAACATGGTGACGGTCGTCGCCTCGGTATATCTCGCCTCCATGGGGGGGTGGGTCGCCGTGCTGTGCGTGCTTGCCGGCTTCCTGCTCGGCATGCTCTCCGGTTATGTGACGACGCGGCTTTTCGTGCCGTCCTTTATCTCCACGCTCGCTGTCGGCGGTGTCGCCTTTTCTATTGCGCAATGGCTCTCCGGGCAGCGCGCACTCAACATGGATGCCACACAGCGCAACGAGACCTTCGGCTGGATGATCAGCCGTACCTGGGGCGTGCCGCATGAGCTGCTGATTGCCGCGGCGCTCGTCGCGATCTGCCTCTTCATCGAGCGACGCACGACGCTTGGCCGTGCCCTGAAGGCCGTCGGTGCCGGCGAACTCGCGGCCGCGGCCTCAGGCCTTAATGTCGCCCGCTACAAGATTCTTGCTTTCGCGATCTCGGGCGCACTCGCCGCCATTGCCGGCCTCCTCTTTGCGGTAAAGCTTTCGGGCGGTGCGCCGACGATCGCCAACGGCTTCCTGCTGCCGGCCATCGTTGCGGTGCTCGTCGGTGGTACGCCGCTGACAGGTGGCGTCGGCGGTGTCGTCAACACCGTGGTCGGTACGCTCATTGTTGCCGTCATCCGCGCCTCGATGCTCTATTTCGAGATCGACGCGACGCGCCAGCAGATGGTTTTCGGCGTCGTGCTGATCGTCGCCATCGCGCTGACCATCGACCGCGCAAAGCTGCGCACCGTGAAGTGAGGATCTGGCCATGAGCACCATGCGCGCCGCTGTCCTCACTGCGCCGAAGCGCTTCGAACTCCGCGACGTTCCGGTGCCGTCCGTCGGGCCGGATGATGTACTGGTGCGGGTAACGCGCACAGGCATTTGCGGCACGGATATCCATATCTTCAACGGCCACTACGCCGCTGACCAGTTGCCGCTGATCCCCGGCCATGAGTTCTGCGGCACGATTGCTGAGATGGGCACCAATGTGCGCCATCTGGCGCCTGGTACGCGCGTGGTCGTCGACATTAATATCGGCTGCGGCACATGCTTCTGGTGCCGGCGTAATGAGGTGTTGAACTGCGCCGAGGTCACCCAGGTCGGCATCGGCAGGGATGGGGCTTTCGCCGAATTCGTCGCCGTGCCCGCGCGCCTCGCGATCCCCGTTGAGGCTAACATCGCTGACGAAGTTCTCGTCCTCACCGAGCCGGTCGCCTGCGTCGTCCGCGCCGCGCGCAAGGCGAGGGCGACCTTCGGCCAGTCGGTCGTAATCTTCGGCGCAGGGCCGATCGGCAACCTGCATGTCCAGATGATGCGGCTCGTCGGCGCGGCCCCCATTATCGTCGCCGATCTGTCCGCCGAGCGCTCCCGGATGGCTCTCGAAGCCGGCGCGGATGCGGCGGTGTCCGATCCGGCCGAGCTCAAGAAAACCGTGCTGCGGATGACCGGCGGACGCGGCGCGGATCTGGTGGTCGAAAGCGTCGGCAACAGAAAGCTCTATGAACAGGCTTTCGACCTGACGCGCCGCGGCGGGCACATCGCCTTCTTCGGCATCACGTCGCGGGGCGAGACGGTCCCCCTCGATATCCTCCGCACGGTTCTGGAGGAGACGAGCCTCAAGGGCTCCGTCGCGGGCATGGGGGAGGATATGCATGACGCATTGACCCTTCTATCGCATGGCCGGTTCCGCACGGATGATTTCACGAAGGCGAGCTACTCTCTGGAGAATATCCAGGCGGCTTTCGACACCCTCGGGGAACGGCCGCACGACCTGAAGACGCAAATCGCCATTGCGGCGTAAGACCTATCGAAGTGGAGGTATCCCGTGGACCAGAAAAACCCGATCCTTTCTGCCCCGGCCGCAGCGCGCACCTTCGGCTTTTTCCTCGATGGCGAGTGGAAAGACGGCGCGCAATACTTCGAACGCACGTCGCCCGGCCACGGCACGCCTGTCACGCGCACGGTTCGTTGCACGGTCGATGATCTGAACGCCGCCGTCGCCGCGGCACGCCGCGCCTTCGAAGATCGCCGCTGGGCTGGCCTTTCGGGTGCGGCCCGCGGAAGCGTCCTGTTGCGCGTTGCTGAAATCTTGCGCCGCCGTCGCGACGAAATCGCCTATTGGGAGGCGCTGGAAAACGGCAAGCCGATCTCCCAAGCGCGAGGTGAAATCGATCACTGCATCGCCTGCTTCCAAACGGGCGCCGGTGCGGCGCGCATGCTGCACGGAGACAGCTTCAACTCGCTCGGCGACGATCTCTTCGGCATGGTGCTGCGCGAGCCGATCGGCGTCGTCGGCCTCATCACGCCCTGGAACTTCCCGTTCCTGATCCTCTGCGAGCGCGTGCCCTTCATCCTCGCCTCTGGCTGCACGATGATCGTGAAGCCGTCGGAAGTGACCGCTGCAACGACGCTGCTGCTCGCCGAAGTGCTGGCGGAAGCGGGCCTTCCGGCCGGTGTCTACAACGTCATCACCGGTGCCGGCCGCAGGATTGGCCAGGCGCTGTCCGAGCATCCTGACGTCGACATGCTGTCCTTCACCGGCTCGACAGCCGTCGGCCGCTCCTGCGTCCACGCGGCAGCCGACAGCAACTTCAAGAAGCTCGGCCTGGAGCTTGGCGGCAAGAACCCCATCATCGTCTTCGCCGATGCCGATCTGGAAGACGCCGCCGACGGCGCGGCCTTCGGCATCAGCTTTAACACCGGGCAATGCTGCGTCTCCTCCTCGCGCCTGATCGTCGAGCGCTCCATCGCCGCCGAATTCGAAAAGCTGCTCGTCGAAAAAATGAAGAAGATCCGCGTCGGCGATCCGCTGGACGAGGCGACTCAGGTCGGGGCCATTACGACAGAGGCGCAGAACGCCACGATCCTCGACTACATCGCGAAGGGCAAGGCCGAGGGCGCAAAACTTCTCACCGGCGGCGGGCCGATCAATCTTGGTCGCGGCCAGTATATCGCGCCGACGCTGTTCTCCGGGGTTTCCCGGGACATGGCGATTGCCCGCGACGAGATTTTCGGCCCCGTTCTGTGCGCCATGCATTTCGATACCTTGGAAGAAGCCGTTCAGCTCGCCAATGACACCGTCTACGGACTAGCGGCGAGTGTCTGGACGAAGAATATCGACAAGGCACTGATGGTGAGCCGCCGGGTTCGCGCCGGGCGCTTCTGGGTCAACACGATCATGGCCGGCGGTCCCGAAATGCCGCTCGGCGGCTTCAAGCAGTCCGGCTGGGGCCGCGAGGCGGGGATGTATGGGGTAGAGGAATATACGCAGGTGAAGTCCGTTCATGTCGAGATCGGCAAGCGCACGCATTGGATCGCATGATGGCCGCTGGCTATGACTATGTGATCGTCGGCGGCGGTACCTCCGGGTGCGTGCTGGCGGCGCGGCTTTCGGAAAACCCGTCCGCGCGAGTGTGCCTCATCGAGGCGGGCGGGCGCGATACCAATCCGCTCATCCACATGCCCGTTGGCTTCGCTAAGATGACGACGGGGCCGCTCACCTGGGGCCTGAAGACCGCGCCCCAGAAGCACGCCAACAACCGTGAGATCCTTTACGCGCAGGCCAAGGTGCTCGGGGGCGGGTCGTCGATCAATGCCGAGGTTTTCACGCGTGGTGTGCCCGCCGATTATGACCGCTGGGTCGAGGAAGGCGCGGAAGGGTGGGGCTTCAAAGACATCCAGAAATATTTCCTGCGATCGGAGGGCAATTCGATCCTCTCCGGTGCCTGGCATGGAACGGATGGCCCGCTCGGCGTCTCCAACATCCCCGAGCCGCAACGCATGACGCGCGCCTTCGTGCAGAGCTGCCAGGAGTTCGGCATTCCCTACAATCCGGATTTCAATGGCCCGGTGCAGGAGGGGGCGGGCGTCTACCAGACGACGACGCGCGACAACCGGCGCTGCTCGGCGGCCGTCGGCTATCTGCGTCCGGCCCTGAAGCGTCCGAACCTGACGGTCGTCACCGGTGCGCTTGTCCTGCGCATCGTCTTCGAAGGACTCCGTGCGGTGGGCGTCGAGTACGAGGCCGGCGGCAACCGCACGACGGCGCGGGCGGAAAGCGAGGTGATTCTTACCTCTGGCGCCATCGGCACGCCGAAGCTGATGATGCTCTCCGGCGTCGGGCCGGCCGATGCGCTCAACAGCCACGGCATCGAGGTGGTGCAGGACATGGCCGGCGTAGGGCAGAACCTCCAGGACCATTTTGGCGTCGACATCGTCGCGGAACTGAAGAACCACGATAGCCTCGACAAATACAACAAGTTGCACTGGTCGATCTGGGCAGGCATTCAGTACACGCTCTTCAAGTCCGGCCCCATCACCTCCAACCTCGTGGAGGGTGGGGCGTTCTGGTATGGCGACAAGGCGAGCCGCATCACCTCCAACGTCGTGCAGGGTGGGGCGTTCTGGTATGGCGACGAGGCGAGCCCGACCCCGGACCTGCAGTTCCACTTCCTTGCGGGCGCGGGGGCGGAGGCAGGCGTACCGAGCGTGCCGAAGGGCGCGTCCGGCATCACGCTCAACTCCTATACGCTTCGGCCGAAGTCGCGCGGAACCGTGACCTTGCGCTCGGCCGATCCGCGCGCCTTGCCCGTTATCGATCCGAACTTCCTCGGCGACCCCGACGATGTGAGGATTTCCGCTGAAGGCGTGAAGATCAGTCAGGAAATCTTTGGCCAGCCTTCCCTGCAGAAATGCATCAAAACGTTGCATTTTCCCGATAGAAACGTGCGCACGCAGGAAGACTATGTCGCCTATGCACGCCAATACGGGCGTACCTCCTATCACCCCACCTGCACCTGCAAGATGGGGCGGGACGAGATGTCTGTGGTCGACCCGCAACTGCGCGTCCACGGCCTCGATGGCATCCGCATCTGCGACAGTTCCATCATGCCGAGCCTCGTCGGTTCCAATACCAATGCGGTGACGATCATGATCGGCGAAAAGGCATCGGACATGATCCGCGGCAATGCCTGATCGATCGAGGCTTCTCAAGCAGAAGGGCGGCCTTGCGGCCGCCCTTCTGCGTCAGTCCCATTGGGGGACCCAGGGCAGTTGCCCCGGCTTGACAATGCGGTAACCGGTCGCGTTCAGGGCGTCGATCCTGTCCATGTCGATGGACGACAGCGTGAAATCCATGATGTCGAAATTCCGCCGGATGTTTTCCGGCTTCGTTGACATCGTGTTGAGCGGCACACCCTTCTGGAGAGTCCAGCGCAGCACGACCTGTGCAGCAGATTTTCCGTAAGTTTTGCCGATCTCGGCGAAAAGACCGTGCTTGAACACTTCGCCGCGGGCGATGGACGCGTAGGAGGAAAGCGGGATGCCCGTCTCCGATGCGGCGGCGAGGAGCTTCTGCTGGTTGACCAGCGGGTGAAACTCCACTTGGTTGGTGACGAGCGGTCCTTCGACCACGGCGCGCGCCACATGCATCATGCGTACGGTATAGTTCGAGACGCCGATGGCATCCGTAAGACCCCTGTCCCGGGCGGATTGCAGGAGGCGCAGGGATGGCGCGACGTCACCGTCTGCCGGCGGCCAGTGCAGGAGAAGCGCATCGACGCGATCGATCTGCAATGCCTTCAGGCTGGCCTCGACCGAGGGCAGGAATTTTTCTTCTGAATAGTTGTCCGGATGCACCTTCGTGGTAATGCAGAGCTCTTCCCGCGCGACGCCGCAGACTGCGAGTGCCGCACCCGTATCGGCCTCGTTGCCGTACATTTGCGCCGTATCGAACGCTCGGTAACCGGCGCCGATGGCGGCATCGATCGCGTGTCTGAGGTCGTCTCCCTTCAGCGGAAAGGTGCCGAAGCCGCGCTGAAAGTTCTTCTGGAAATAGATGTTCATGCCTCCTCCTTGGCTGTCTGGGAGCATCGATGGCGCCATGCGCGTCGACGCGAAAATCCTGCTTGCCCGATTGCCCAGGCCGTGTTTAATCTATAACTAGTTAGTTACTTAATGCGGAACGGAGGTGAAGTCGATGAAGAAGGTGAAGACGGCGGAGGAGGCGGCCCAACTCGTCAGGGATGGTGCGGTCGTCGCAGTCAACTCTTCGTCGGGCCTGTGTTGCCCTGACGCCGTTCTCAAGGCGCTAGGCGAACGCTTTGATCGCGAAGGCCATCCGCGCGGCCTCACCTCCATTCACCCGATCGCGGCCGGCGATTTCTTTGGCACCCGCGGCGTCGACCACATCGCCAAGCCGGGCATGCTGAAGAAGATCATCGGCGGCTCCTATCCCTCGGGGCCAAGCAATGCCGAGCCGCCGCTGGTCTGGCAGATGATCCTGAATGAGGAGCTCGCAGCCTGGAACGTGCCCTCCGGCATCGTCTTCGACATGCTCCGGGAGGGCGCCGCCAAGCGTCCCGGCGTGCTCACCAAAGTCGGCATGGAGACCTTCGTCGATCCCGATCAGGAAGGCTGCGCGATGAATGCGAGTGCGCGCGCCGAGCCGATCGTTCAGCGGGTTTCGTTCGCGGGAGAGGACTGGCTGCATTTCCCGGCGCTTCGCCCCGATGTTGCGATCATCCGCGCGACGACCTCCGACGAGAAGGGCAACCTGACCTTCGAACAGGAGGGCGCGACGCTAGGCGCTATGGAAATGGCGCTGGCGGCCCGCAATTCCGGCGGTCTGGTCATAGCGCAGGTCAAGCGGGTGGCGGCCAGCGGCACCCTGCGGCCCCATGACGTGCGCGTCCCCGGCATCCTCGTCGACGTCATCGTCGAGGCGCCCGATCAATTGCAGACGACGGCGACGCCCTATGACCCGGCGATTTCCGGCGAACTCTTCCGGCCACTCGAAACCTTCCGCCTGCCGGCCCTCGATGTTGGCAAGGTCATCGCCCGCCGCGTGGCGCGGGAACTGCAGGATGGCTGGGCCGTCAATATCGGCTTCGGCATCTCGGCCAACGTGCCGCGCATCCTCATCGAGGAAGGGCATCACGGCAAAATCACCTGGCTAATCGAGCAGGGCGCCGTCGGCGGCATCCCGCTTCTTGATTTCAAATTCGGCTGCGCTTCCAATGCCGAGGCCTTCGTCGCATCGCCGCACCAGTTCTGTTATTTCCAGGCTGGCGGCTTCGACTGCTCGCTCCTGTCCTTCCTGGAAATCGACGCCGAGGGCTCGGTCAATGTCAGCCGCCTGGCGGCAACGCCACACCGCACCGCTGGCGCCGGCGGTTTTGTCGACATCACGTCGCGTGCAAAAAAAATCGTCTTCTCCGGCAACTTCAATGCAGGCGCCAAGATGCACATCGAGGACGGCCGGTTGGTGATCGACATGGAGGGCCGCATCGCCAAGTTCGTGCCAAAAGTTGATCAGGTCAGTTTTTCCGGAAAACGTGCGCGCGCGCAGGGCCAGGACATCACCTATATCACGGAACGCTGCGTGATCCGCCTGGAGCAGGACGGACTGGTCGTCACCGAGATCGCCCCCGGGCTTCATCTCCAGCGCGATGTCCTCGACCGGGCGGCGACGCCGCTGCGTGTCTCCGAGACGCTCAAGACTATGGACGATGCGCTTTTCCGGCCGGAAGCCATGGGGCTCGCGCTGTGAGCGACCCGCGGATCGACCTCGTCATCGAGGGCCGCATCGCCCGGTTGACACTCCGCCGTCCGGAAAAGCTGAACGCGATCGACAGCGAGATGATCCACGCTCTTTTGCAGACTTGCCGCACTATCGAGGGCTCGGATGCGCGCGTGGCCATCCTGTCGGGCGAGGGGGCGCGGTCCTTCTGCGCGGGCGGCGACATCGAGGCGTGGAGCAGCCTTGATGCGGATGTTTTCTCGCGGCGCTGGCTCCGCGATGGGCATGATGCCTTCGATGCACTGGCACGTCTCACCGTGCCGCTGATCGCCGTTCTGAACGGACATGCGCTCGGCGGCGGGCTCGAGCTTGCGGCCTGCGCCGACCTTCGCATTGCCGAGGCGCATGTGAAGATCGGCCAGCCGGAGGCCGGCCTCGGGATTATTCCCGGCTGGTCCGGCACGCAGCGGGCCTCGCGCCGCTTCGGCACGCAGCTTGTCCGCAGCATGGCGTTTTTTGGCGAAGTCTACTCTGCTAAGCAGGCTTTCGCGCTCGGGCTCGTCGATCAGGTCGTGGCGACGGGCGAGGGTGGCGCCGCCGCAGAGGACGCCGCAGCCCGCGTGCTGAAGCGATCTCCGCGAGCAACGGAGCTGACGAAGATGCTGATCAACGCGGCCGAAGGCGAGGAAAGCGAGCGGGTCGTTGAGGCGCTGGCCGGCGCCGTGGCGGCAAAGTCCGACGATCTGGCCGAGGGGCTTGCCGCATACCGGCAGAGGCGACCGGCCCGTTTCGGCAAATAGCGCCCGATTGCCCGAAATCCTGAACTATGGCGGTCTAATGAAGCCCGAAGACAAAGACTTTCTCTCAGAGCTCTTTCGTGCCGCGGTTGAGGCTGCCGATCCGGAAAAGGTCTTGAGCGCATATCTGCCGGCGCTTCCCAAGGGAAGAACGGTCGTTATCGGCGCGGGCAAGGGCGCCGCGCAGCTTGCCGCGGCTTTCGAAAGGCTGTGGCAAGGCCCGCTGGAAGGCGTTGTGGTGACACGTTACGGCTACGCCGCGCCCTGCCGGAAGATCCGTGTGCTCGAAGCGGCCCATCCCGTTCCGGATGCTGCGGGACTTGAAGCCTCTCAAGCGCTTTTCGATGCTGTAAAAGGGCTGGCCGAGGATGATCTCGTGGTTGCTCTGATGTGTGGCGGCGGCTCGGCGCTTCTGCCTGCCCCGCCCGGGCCTCTGACGCTGGAGGATGAGGCGGCCCTGAACAGCGCGCTTCTTGCAAGCGGCGCGCCGATTTCCGTCATGAACGCCATCCGCAAACAGGTCTCCGGCATCAAGGGCGGACGGCTTGCCGCCGTCTGCCATCCCGCGAAGGTCGTGACGCTCGTCGTCTCTGATGTGCCGGGCGACGACCCGGCACAGGTCGCCAGTGGGCCGACCGTGCCGGACGGGAGCAATCGAGAAGAGGCGCGCGCGCTCGTCAAGACATGGGGCATCAAGCTGCCGGATCGGATCGAGTCCTGGCTTGGTGGAGATGAGGGGCAGTCGCCGTCGCCGGATGACCCGGTCTTTGCCGGTCATGACGTCCACGTCATCGCTTCCGCGCGTCTCTCCCTGGAGGCTGCGGCACGACGGGCGGAAGCGCTTGGCGTGCCCGCCGTCATCCTGTCGGATAGCATCGAGGGCGAGGCGCGCGACGTCGCGCGTGTTCACGCCGCCATCGCCCGCGAGGTCGCCAGCCGTGACCGCCCGTTCGTGCGCCCGGTCGCCATTCTCTCCGGCGGCGAAACGACCGTGACGATCAAGCGAGGTGGCAAGGGCGGGCGCAATACGGAGTTTTTGCTGTCGCTCGCGCTCGCTGGCGAAGGGGTTCCCTTCGCGGCACTTGCTGCCGATACGGATGGCATCGATGGCTCAGAGAACAATGCGGGTGCCTTTGCCGATGGCGCAAGCACGCAGCGGTTGCGGGAGCAAGGGGCCGATCCGGCCGTCTTGCTTGCCGGCAATGACGCCTGGACGGCTTTCCACCGTCTCGGCGACCTGTTCGTGCCCGGCCCGACGGGAACCAATATCAATGACTTCAGGGCAATCCTGATCCGTTAGAGGTTGCCCGCGCCGCTTGTTGCAGCGCGGGCTGATGCGAGCTCAGCCCGGAACGGGTGCGTCCTCGCGCAATAGGCCCTGCCTCTTGAGATCCGCCCAGAACTCTGCCGGGATCGGATGGGAGAACCAGGCAAGGTTCTGGTCAAGCTGTTCGACCGTGCGCGTCCCCGCCATGAAAGAGGGTACGGCAGGATGGGCGAGCACGAATTGCAGTGCGGCGGCGGCCAGCGGCACGCCATGCGCCGCACAGACCACCTCGATCTTCGCGACCTTTTCCAGGATGTCGCGCGGCGCCGGCGCGTAATTGTACTTCGCCCCTTCCTTCGCGCCGGTGGCAAGGATTCCCGAATTGAAGCCGCCGCCCACGACGACCGCCGCGCCACGTGCCTCGCACAGCGGAAGGAACGCGTCGAGCGCGTCCTGTTCGAGGAGGGTGTAGCGGCCGGCCAGCAGGAAGCAGTCGAAATCGTGACGGCGGAGGGCCTCATGGCAGACCTGCCATTCGTTGACGCCGACGCCGATCGCCTTCACGACCTTTTCCGAGCGCAGCCGCTCCAGCGCGCGCCAGGCGCCGTCCATCGCCTGCTCGAACACTTCCGGCTGCTCGCTCCCGCGTGTGAAAACGTCGATGTCATGGATGAAACACATGTCCATCCGCTCCAACCCCAGCCGCTGCAGGCTGTCCTCGAAGGCGCGCATCGTGCCGTCGTAACTGTAGTCGAAATGCATGGTGAAGGGCGCAGCATTCGTCCACGGCGCAAAATCGATGGTGTCGCGCCGTGCCGGTCGCAGCAGGCGCCCGACCTTGGAGGAGAGGACGAGATCGTCTCGCTCCTTCCAGCGCAGGGCGTGGCTCGTGCGCAGTTCGGCAAGCCCGTGGCCATACATCGGCGCGGTGTCGAAGAACCGTACGCCGGCGGCCCATGCGCGTTCGAACATAGCCCCGGATGTGGCTTCGTCGATCTCGCGGAAAATGTTGCCGAGGGGCGCGGTCCCAAAGCCGAACGTCGTGACGTCAAGTTCTGTTCGGCCGAATTTCCTCTTTTCGCCAGGGTGCATGGTTCTCCTCCATAAGTAACCAGATGGTGAATAAATAAGCACGGACCAAACCCCTGTGCAAGCAGCTTCCTTCCCGGTCGCAGATTTTTCCGCCTTGACGTCTTGCGGCCGGAGAATGTATATAACCGGATAGTTACTAGGCGAGAGGCGAGGGCCATGTATCTCACTGAAACGCAGGAGCAGGTGCGAGAGATGGCGCGCGCCTTTGCCGACGAAATGATCCGGCCCGTGGCCGAGGAACTGGACCGCGAGGAACGCTTCCCGGCGGCTCTTTACGACGAAATGGCAAAGCTCGGCCTATTCGGCATAGGCGTGCCGGAAGCCCTCGGCGGGCCGGGCTTCGACACGCTGACCTATGCCCTTGTGATGGAGGAGTTGAGCCGCGGATATGCTTCCGTCGCGGACCAGTGCGGCCTGGTCGAACTGATTTCAAGCCTGTTGGTGCGCCACGGTACTGAAAGCCAGCAGGCCCTGCTGCCGGAAATACTCGGCATGCGCTCGAAGGTCGCCTACTGCATCACCGAGCCGGAGGCGGGCACTGATGTTTCGGGCATCCGCACGACGGCCGAGCGCGACGGCGACGGCTGGCGTTTGAACGGCGGCAAGATCTGGATCCACAATGCGCCGGTGGCCGACTACGGTTTCGTGCTGGCGCGAACCGACAAGCAAGCCGGCAATCGCGGCATGTCGATCTTCATCGTCGACCTGCATGCGGCCGGCGTCGAGAAGGGGCCGAAGGAGCACAAGATGGGCCAGCGCGCCAGCCAGGTCGGCGCGCTGAACTTCACCGATGTGCGCCTTCGGGCAGATGCCCTGCTCGGCACCGAGGGGCGCGGTTTCCACATGATGATGTCGGTCCTCGACAAGGGGCGCGTCGGCATTGCGTCACTCGCCGTCGGTATCGCACAGGCCGGCCTGGAGGCCGCCCTCGACTATGCCGGGATGCGCAAACAGTTCGGCAAGGCGATCGCCGACTTCCAGGGCGTGCAATGGCTTCTGGCCGACATGGCGAAGGACATCGAGGCCGCACGCCTGCTCGTCCATTCTGCCGCTTCGAAAATCGACAGCGGCGCGGATGCGACCAAAGCCTGCTCCATCGCCAAGTGCTTTGCCGGCGACATGGCTGTACAGCGTACCGCCGATGCCGTGCAGGTCTTTGGCGGCTCCGGCTATATCCGCGGCTTCGAGGTGGAGCGGCTCTACCGCGATGCAAAGATCACGCAGATCTATGAAGGCACGAACCAGATCCAGCGCATGATCATCGCGCGCGAACTCCTGAAGAAAGGCGCTAGGGCATGAGCGCCGCGTCTGCCCGGCCGGTCGCGCTCGTCACCGGCTCCTCGCGCGGCATCGGCCTTGCCGTTGCTGAAGCTCTGGCGAAGGAAGGATTTGCGGTCGCCGTCAACGGGCCGGCTGAGGACGCCGAACTTGCCGCCGCGGTCGAGCGCGCCGCCGCCCATGGCGTCCCCGTCGTCGCCGCCGCGTTCGATGTCGCTGCGATCGGCGGTCACGGTGCGGCGATCGATGCGGTCGAGGAAAAGCTCGGGCCGCTTACCACGCTCGTCAACAATGCCGGTGTCGGCGTGCTCAAGCGCGGAGACATGATGGAGGTCTCCGAGGAGAGCTGGGACCGGTGCTTTGCCGTCAACACGAAGGCTATGTTCTTCCTGAGCCAGGCCTTCGCGCGTCGTCTGCTTGCACGCGCGCGGCCGCCACTCTTCCATTCGATCGTCAATGTCACGTCTTCGAATGCGGTCGCGGTGGCGGAGCAGCGCTCGGAATACTGCGCCTCGAAGGCCGCCGCCGCCATGATCTCCAAGACTCTCGCCGTCCGTCTCGGGCGCGAGAACATTGCCGTCTATGACGTCCAGCCGGGCCTGATTGCCACCGAGATGACCGCGCAGGTTATCGAGGCCTATCGCGAACGGGCCGCGCAGGGCCTCACGCTTTTCCCGCGTGTCGGCGAGCCGGAGGAGGTCGGTGCGCTGATTGCCTCGCTTGCGACAGGCCGGCTTCCCTACACAACCGGACTGTCGATCCCAGCCGATGCCGGCATGCTCGTCCCGCGCTTCTGAGGGTTTTCATGAAAATCGCCCTTCCCGATACCGCTGGCCGCCTTGCGGACTATGCCCTGACCGGAAAGCCAATCGCCGCCGCCACGCGTGGCATGAACCCGGCGCGAACAGTCTACTCGGCCGCCCACGTCGTCGCCGATCCCTTCACTGCGAACGATCCGTCGGGTCGCGCCAAGGTCGACTGGGCCAAGACGATGGAGTTTCGCCGTCATCTCGCCGGCCTCGGCCTCGGCATTGCCGAGGCGATGGATACGGCGCAGCGCGGCATGGGTCTCGACTGGCCGGGCGCACTGGAGCTGATCCGCCGCACCCGCGAGGAACTGCCGGATGCGGTGGTCGCCAATGGCTGCGGCACGGATCATCTCGACCCCGCGGCAGTGGCGAGTCTGGACGATGTGCGCCGGGCCTATCTGGAACAGGCGGAAGCCATTCAGAAGCTCGGCGGCCGCCTCATCCTCATGGCCTCCCGTGCTCTGGTGCGCGTCGCAAAAAACCCGGAAGACTACGTCAGGATGTATTCCGATGTGCTCGCCGCCTGCGACGAGCCGGTGATCCTGCACTGGCTCGGCGATATGTTCGATCCGCAGCTCGCCGGTTATTGGGGCGACGCGGCGTTTGAACCCGCCATGCAGACGGCGCTCGCCGTCATCGAAGCGAACACGGCCAAGGTTGACGGCATCAAGATCTCACTTCTCGACAAGGAAAAGGAGGTCGTCATGCGCCGTCGTCTGCCCGCCGGCGTGAAAATGTATACGGGCGACGACTTCAACTATCCGGAACTCATCGAAGGTGACAGCGAGGGCTTTTCGCACGCCCTTCTCGGCATCTTCGACCCGCTCGCGCCGGCCGCCGCCTATGCGGTGGAGCGGCTGGGCGACGGCGACAAGGCGGGCTTCCGTGCAACGCTCGACCCGACCGTGCCGCTCGCTCGCCTGATCTTCCGCGCGCCCACCCAATACTACAAGACCGGCGTCGTCTTCCTCGCCTGGCTGAACGGCTTCCAGGATCACTTCGTGATGCTGAACGGCGCCCAGGCGATGCGGCCGCTGCCGTATTTCGTCGAGGTGTTCCGTCAGGCGGACCAGTGCGGCCTGCTGCGCGATCCCGACCGCGCCGTCGAGCGCATGAAGAAGTTGCTCGCTGTTTACGGGGCGTAGGCGATGCGCGATTTCTCGACGGACCATTTGGCGCTCGCGCTCAACACCGCCAGCCTCGGACACAACTTGAATGGCCACGGTGCAGGCTGGTCACCGGAGCGGGTGATCGATGCGTGTGCTGCCCGTGGTTTCGGCTCGATCGTCTTCTGGCGCCGCGAAGTCGGTGCGCGGGCGAACGAGATTGGCGAGCGGGTGCGCTCGGCAGGCCTTTCCGTCGCCGGGCTTTGCCGCACACCGTTCCTTGTCGGCACCGAAGCGATCGACAGGACAGCGGTTCTCGATGAGGCGAGGGCGTCCATCGATATGGCTGCCGGTCTGGGTGCCACTGTGCTGACGATTGTGGTGGGCGGCGTACATCCCGGCAGCAAGGGCACTGCCGAGAGCTTGAAGATTGTCGCTGAACGTGTTGCCGACCTCGCACTCTATGCGGCGGACCGCAATGTCAAGCTGGCGCTGGAACCTCTCAATCCCGTCTACGCCGGGAACCGCTCCTGCCTGACGACTGTGCGTGACGCTGTTGATATCTGCGGGGCGGTCGATGCGCCGAATCTGGGCGTTGCCGTCGATGTCTACCATGTCTGGTGGGACCGCGACCTTGACACCCAGTTGCGGCGCGCCGGCAAGGAGAGGATTTTCGGCTATCACCTTTGCGATTGGCTTGCCGACACGCGCGACGTGCTGCTGGACCGCGGCATGATGGGCGACGGTGTTGCCGATCTCAAGGCGATCCGCGCGAGTGTCGAAGGCACCGGCTACACCGGTCCCTGCGAGGTCGAGATTT
This sequence comes from Mesorhizobium sp. M0060, assembly GCF_040323155.1. Lineage (NCBI taxonomy): Bacteria > Pseudomonadati > Pseudomonadota > Alphaproteobacteria > Hyphomicrobiales > Phyllobacteriaceae > Mesorhizobium > Mesorhizobium sp. M0060. The sequence continues at coordinate 22,033 of NZ_JAMYUP010000035.1, read as the reverse complement.
TCTCCGCTAACAATTGGTGGAAGCGTGACCCCGGCGAGGTGCTTGACGTCATCGTCGAACGTTTCCGCGCCCTCTGCTGACGAATCTTGGAGGTTGAGCCATGAAGATCTTGGTCCCAGTTAAGCGCGTTGTTGATTACAACGTAAAGATCCGCGTGAAGGCGGATGGCTCCGGGGTCGAGCTTACGAATGTCAAGATGTCGATGAACCCGTTTGACGAGATTTCGATTGAGGAAGCGCTACGCCTCAAGGAAGCCGGCAAGGCTGATGAAGTGGTTGTGGTGTCGATCGGTCCTGCGAAAGCCGAAGAGACGCTGCGCACCGCGCTCGCGATGGGCGCCGATCGCGCCTTGCTGGTTGAGACGGACGACGCCGTCGAGCCGCTCGCCGTCGCCAAGATCCTCAAGGGTGTCACCGAGGCCGAACAGCCCGGCCTCGTCATCGTCGGCAAGCAGGCGATCGACGACGACAGCAGCCAGACCGGCCAGATGCTCTCGGCCCTTCTTGGTTGGGCGCAGGCGACGTTTGCTTCCAAGGTCGAGATCGGCGACGGCAAGGCGCCAGAGGGCACCGCCAGGGTGACGCGCGAAGTCGACGGTGGTCTCCAGACGATCGACGTGAAGCTTCCGGCCGTCGTTACGACCGACCTTCGCCTCAACGAGCCGCGTTATGCGTCGCTGCCGAACATCATGAAGGCCAAAAAGAAGCCGCTCGACAAGAAGACGCCGGTCGACTTCGGCGTCGACACCGCCCCGCGCCTCAAGGTGCTGAAAACCCAGGAACCGTTCGGCCGCAAGGCAGGCGTCAAGGTTAAGTCGGTCGCCGAACTGGTTGAAAAGCTCAAGACCGAAGCCGGCGTGCTCTAACGTCGGAAAGGGAGACTAAACCATGGCCATTCTTCTTCTGGCAGATCACGACAATGAAACCCTTTCCGACCAGACCGCAAAGGCGCTGACGGCCGCTTCGAAGATCGGTTCCGACGTGCATGTGCTCGTCGCCGGCTCCGGCGTCAAGGCTGCGGCCGATGCGGCTGCAAAACTCTCCGGCGTTTCCAAGGTGCTGCTTGCCGACGACGCCAGTCTTGCCAACAATCTCGCAGAACCGCTGGCGGCGCTCATCGTGTCGATCGCCGGCAATTACGATGCGGTCATCTCGGCCGCGACCTCGGTCGGCAAAAACATCCTGCCGCGCGTTGCCGCGCTGCTCGATGTCGCGCAGATCTCGGAAATCGTCGAGGTCGTCTCTGCCGACACATTCAAACGGCCGATCTATGCCGGCAATGCCATCCAGGTGGTGCAGTCGACTGACGCCAAGAAGGTGATCACCGTACGCACGGCGTCCTTTTCCCACGCCTCCCAAGGCCCATCTGCTGTCGTCGAGGAAATCTCGACGGCAGCCTTTTCTTCAGAGCTTTCGACCTTTGTGTCGAACGCACTTTCGACCTCGGACCGACCGGAGCTGACCTCGGCGAAGATCATCATCTCCGGCGGTCGGGCGCTCGGCTCGTCGGAGAAATTCAAAGAAGTCATCCTCCCCATTGCGGACAAGCTTGGCGCCGCCGTCGGTGCGTCGCGTGCGGCCGTCGATGCTGGCTATGCACCCAACGACTGGCAGGTCGGCCAGACCGGCAAGGTGGTCGCCCCGGACCTTTACATCGCCTGCGGCATCTCCGGGGCCATCCAGCATCTGGCCGGCATGAAGGATTCGAAGGTCATCGTCGCGATCAATAAGGACGAGGAGGCGCCTATTTTCCAAGTTGCCGACTACGGTCTCGTTGCGGATCTCTTCGAGGCCCTGCCGGAACTTGAAAAGGCGCTTTGAGGACTTAGCTGTTTCGATGACGATCGAACTCTCCGAACGCGAGAGCATGGAATTCGACGTCGTGATCGTCGGCGCGGGGCCTGCGGGCCGGCGGCGATCCGGTTGAAGCAGGTCAATCCTGATCTCACCGTCCTCATGCTGGAAAAGGGCTCCGGAAGTCGGCGCCCATATCCTGTCGGGCGCCGTTGTCGATCCCATCGGCATCGACCGCCTGCTGCCTGACTGGCGCGTGGACGATAGCCATCCGTTCAAGACCACGGTGACGGACGACCATTTCTTGCTGCTCGGCCCGGCCGGCTCGATCCACCTGCCGAACTTCGCCATGCCGCCCTTGATGAACAATCCTGGCAACTACATCGTATCGCTCGGCAATGTCTGTCGCTGACTGGCGACCAAGGCGGAAGAGCTCGGCGTCGAGATCTATCCCGGCTTTGCCGCAACCGAAGTGCTCTACAACGACGAGGGCGCGGTGATCGGTGTCGCCACCGGCGACCAGCACGGAAAGATGGTTAGTCCTCTGTTGCGATAGACCATCATCGGGTTACCTCCTTCCGAGAGTTCCCATTCTGTCAGCCTAAAATCCCCTTCGCTTTTCGAACGAAAAGCCAATCCAGAACCCCACAGCCATTCTCCGCCAATCACTGCCGGGACTGTGGTGGGCGATCAGGGAAAGAGTGAAGAGTCAGCGACGCCTTGAAGGGCGGTCCAACGCCAACGTGGACCAACGCGGCCAATTTTTTCTTCTTTGCACCAGATCCGCGCCCTCTGTCGGCTTTGTCGGGTCCGTGACACACAGTCTCTTTATCGGGTCCGTCACACACAGTCTTGTTTAGCCGATTTTTTGTTCCTTTGGCTAAATAGCTGTAAAGCAACCACAAAGTTTTTTCTTCGGCTCGATCAGCCAAATTGGCACGAGTTTTGTGTCTCTTCGTGAGGAGTGGCGGCAGCAACTGCCGACCAGCATTGATGGCGCGGTCAGCCGCGATGGATGAAACAAGAAGGAGATCTGCGTCAGATCGCATTCTGTGGGAAGGGCGCATCGCCAAGTCCACCAGAAAGCGACGCTCGCATTCCAGTCGACCTCGGCTAGAGGATCCTCGTTGTCCGCTGTGATTGGCCAAGACGTGGTTCGCTTCGGCCCTGATGGATGGCCCCCCTGTGCAATTCCTTGGCAACCGCGGTCGCCGGCGACCCCTCAGATTCATTCGGAGAGACGATCATGCCCAAAGTGGCATTCATTTTCGGTACTCGTCCTGAGGCGATTAAATGCGCCCCAGTCATCAACGCAATGAAGCTCGACCGCAGGTTCGAGCCACTCGTTGTTTCCACGGGGCAGCATCGCGAGATGCTTGATATCACTTTAACGGAATTCGGTATTCGACCGGACATCGAACTAAACGTCATGCAACCTCGCCAGACCTTGTCGCAGGTCACACATCGAATACTGGAAATGCTCTCCATGCAAATGGAACAATGGGGAATGGACGCGGTGATTGTTCATGGCGATACCGCGAGCACCCTGGCAGGCGCCCTGGCCGCCTTCCAGCACCGAATCCCCATCATCCATCTCGAGGCGGGCTTACGTAGCGGCAACATTGCATCGCCATTTCCAGAGGAGGCCAATCGGCGCCTCGTCGCCCAGATAACGGATCTCCACCTGGCGCCGACCATCCGGAGCAGCAAGAACCTCATCCGCGAAGGTGCCCGTGAGGATCGTATCACTGTCACCGGCAACACGGTCGTCGATGCACTTCACTGGGCGGCCGAAAATGCTCCCGCCTTCGCCGAGCCCGCACTTGCCGACCTTAAGAACGATACGCGGCGAATCGTGGTCGCCTCAGCACATCGACGCGAGTCGTGGGGTGCACCGATGCACGAGATCGCAAGGGCTCTGGTGCAGCTCTCATCCCAGGAGAACGTGCGTGTCATCATCCCATTGCACAAAAACCTGGCAGTGCGCGAAGTCATGTTGCCCTATCTGAGCAACCAGGCGAATATTACGGTGGTGGATCCGCTACCGTACCGGAATTTCTGCAGCCTTATGCTGCGCTCGCACATCATCATCTCGGACAGCAGCGGCGCAGAGGAAGAAGGCCCTTCACTGGGCAAACCGACGCTTGTTTTAAGGGACATCACCGAGCGGCCGGAGGCTGTCGAAGCTGGCACGGCGCGCCTTGTGGGCCGCAGCACCGCCCGCATCCTGAGTGAAGCGACCCGACTGCTGCGCGATCCGGACGAATATTCACGAATGGCCCACCCCGTGGATGCCTACGGCGATGGAAAGGCGACAACTCGGGTTATCGATGCAATCGCGAGATATTTCGCTGCACAGACGGCACGCGAGGCGCGGCTGGCCAGCTGATGGGCCCAGATGTCAGCGGCGTGGCGCGCACCGATCTTTGGATTTCGCTGCGATCCACGCCCTCCCACGAACACCACCATGTCCCTGTCGGACGGACCGGACCGGGCGACGATGGCAAGAGAGGAAGCTCATGGCTAGGCGTAACAATCGGCGAGATCTCAATTTCTCCAACGCTGTGGTTGACGCCGAACTGATTGAGGGCGCTTCGTCATTCGCACTTCACGGGCGCAATATCGTCTTCAACATCGGTGATACCGTCGTTGAGATCGCTGGTAAGCCTCGGCAAACAATCCAGCCATTTTCATCGACCACGCTCATCGACGCGGTCATCGAGAACGCACAGGCAATGATTGTGATCCGTGTTCTCGAGACAGTAGGCGCCAGGGCGAGCACTCTAGGGTGGCCGCGATATGCGGAGACGATCACCGACCCGACCGCGGAAATTCTCGGACTGCCGCTCTACCGCTCATCGCAGGACGACCTTATTGAAATTCGTCTGAGCGGTGCAGCGGCAATGCTTGCCGGGAACCCGGAGACCGACGGCATGACTTTTGCCGCGAAAGCCAATCTTTGGTTTGCTCCGGAAGCGACGGACTGCCTGATCCACAATCTGCATCCATTCATCGAGACCCATGTGCAGATCATGGGAGTGGGACGGATGCAGAAGTTTCAGACGCAGCAGCGGGAAACACTGACCGAAGAAATCCTGATGGCTCCGGGCTTCGCCCAGCCATTCTTCGATTGCACAAGTGATAGTATTGGCGGGTTTCTCTACCCATGGCATCAGTATTACGCGGATACGGATTGCATGTGGCTAGCTTTGGAGCTTCATCCGTTCGCTGGATCACATGATTGACGTCGGCTCCATCCACAACGGAGGTTGACCACTGCCTTATGAAAGGACGTCAGTCGGAGAATGGCCGTGGCAGAGAGGAAGGTGATCCAGTCGATCGATCGCGCCGTGGTTTGGGACAGCATCCATCTATAGCAGCTCAATGTGCACACGGTTCGCTACGGCGCCTGGGAAAGGAAAGGAAAATGTCGATCTGCTTTCGGCCGGGACATGAACGTTCGTTTGGAACATATCCGCTCAAGGGCGAGGATTTGGAGAAGGCATTTGCCGCTGCGTACGAGGTCGGCTATCGATCATTCGACACAGCTCAACTGTACGGAAACGAGGCCGACTTGGGCGCGGCCATCCGCCAGGCTAACGTCTCGACAGACGACCTTCTCATCACCACGAAAGTGCATCCCGAGAACTACACCGAGGAACAGTTCCTGAAATCGGTGGAGGCGAGTCTGAACGCTCTTGGCGTGTCGAAGGTCGCCCTTCTGCTCCTTCATTGGCCGGATCCGTCCGGGGACAATCGCAAGTCTCTCGCCCTACTTCGGGACGCGAAGCGTAAGGGACTCGCGACCGAGATCGGCGTCTCTAATTTCACGGCCTCAATGATGCGGGACGCGCAATCATTCACCAATGGCGAAATCGCGATCAACCAGGTTGAATTCCACCCGCTTCTCGATCAGTCAATTCTGCTCGACATGTCCTTTCAGACGGGCGTTCCGCTGGCTTCGTTCTCTTCGGTCGCGAGGGGGGAGGTTTTCAAATATCCGCAATTTGGCCAGATCGGCATAGCCTACGGAAAGTCGGCTGCGCAGGTGGTGTTGAGATGGATTCTGCAGAAAGGCGTCGCCGTCAATACAATGTCAACCAAGCCGGAAAACATGCGGTCGAACTTCGACGTCATGGATTTCGTTCTATCTAGCGTCGACATGAAGCGGATCGACGCTCTCACATGCACGAACTTCAGGTGCGTGGACAAGAACAAGGTGCCGTGGACGCCGGAATGGGATTGACCGATTGCATGAGTATGCCATGAGCAACCGCTCTCTGCTTCCTGTCTCTCTGCAAAATCTCCCTGCTCGGTCCCAAAGTTTTTTCTGCGTCATGAAGGTGGTCGAGACCGGCCGCTGTCATGCCGCCAGCATGGCGAACTGCTCGGCCAGGGAGGGATTTGGATTGAATGCGTACTTGCCTGTCGCTTGCGCATCATGTGAAGCATTTCGATCCCGGACAGGATGATGCTGGCGGTGGCCGGCGACTTGAAGGCCAGCATCGGCCGCACACGGCGATTGAATGCGCCGATGGTCCTGCTCGATCCTGTTGTTCAAGTATCGACTTTTCCTGATCGTGATCGGTTTCAGCCAGCGTACTGGGCACCACCGACAAGGGCTGATCAATGACTGTTCGCCGGGCCGGGCAATGTCGGCGAAACCATCAAGTCCGGCGACGGCAAGGTGCTTGGCCATTCCGACGTGGCAACTCTGGTCGCGGCCATGGTTGGTTTGGATCCGGCAACGTCGCCCACGGGGATCCGGCATCCAACCCAACGATGCGCGGTTTGGCGACGCCTAGCAGGTTGGAACCATCGCTGCGGCAATGCAGCAGTCCTGGATGGCTAATGAAAACAAGTCCAAGATGCCGGAGGTGCGCTTACACCGCACCACGGGGTCTTCGCCGGAGCCAAATGCAGAAAAATCCAGGCGCGTGCTGAAATATCGTGAGGAATTCGATTTGGATTATGTCAGCTGATAAAACGACCCGAATTCAAATTCGATCGATCAATCAGCGCCCTTCGCCGGGGGGCTGTCGGTCCGCATCGCGCCTGACGGTATGCCGGTGCTCCTACGGCCGCCCTGTTGGCGAGGGCTTTCGGGTCATCGCACTGTCACGCTTCGGCTATCCGCCTTACCCCTCATGCTCAGCCCTACTCGATGCGGTGGACGCCCCCCCAACGGCATCGCGATGTGCTGTCGTTTCCGACTCTGACACCATGGTTCAAACCCCCGCAGTTTACTGAGAGATTCTACAACTTCGTAAGTTGCGGCAGGAGAGAAAAAGCAACAGCTAGAAAACCGCCACCGAGTTCCATAATATGCGTTGCAACTTTTTAAGATGTCCTGATCTGGCAAAATAGGAATGTCGCTCCTGCTTGTGCCTTGCCACTCTCTCGCCTTCGAGAGCGGGGAGATTGCATCTTGGGACTGAAATCGCATTGAGATCTTGTCGATGTTATAGAGCGGCGGATGACGAGCGTTGCCGCCGCAAGCGTGTTGGGAATTACTGCTCGGCAAGTCCAACGATTGATGAAGACATTCCTGGGCGACGGCGCGGCGGCTCTCGACAAAAGGCGCGGGGGCGACGCTCCAACAATCGCATCATCAATGGCATTCGCGACTTCGCTTTGGAGCTGATCCGCGAACACTATGTCGACTTCGGTCCGACGCTTGCCCACGAAGAGTGATCGAGCGGCATCAAATCGCCGTCAGCAGAGACGCTGCGCAAATGGATGACGGAGGCCGGGATCTGGACATCGGGCCGTGAACGCAAGCGCCGCGTGCACCAGCCGCGCGGACGGCGCGACTGTCTCGGCGAGATGGTGCAGATCGACGGCTCGCATCACTGGTGGTTCGAGAATCGTGGCCCCAAATGCGCCATGCTCGTCTTCATAGACGACGCGACCGGCAAGCTGCTGCATCTGCGCTTGCGGGGTCGGAGAACACCTTCGACTATTTTCATGCCGCAAGGCGCTGGGGCAAGCCGCTTTCTTTCTACAGGGACAAGCATGGCGTCTTCCGGACGACACATGTTCGGAGAAGGATAGAAGCAGTGGCCTGACGCAGTTCGGCCGGGCTCTCTGCGAGCTCAACATCCACATCATCTGCGCCAACTCCCCACAGGCAAAAGGTCGTGTTAAGCGCCCATCAGACGCTGCAGGACCGGCTTATGAAGGAACTGCGCCTTCACGGCATCAACACCATCGAGGCGGCCAACGCCTTTGCGCCGGCATTCATGGCGGACTTTAACGCACGTTTTCGCAAAGAACCACGCAACCCGAAGGACATGCGCCGCCCCGATCACGAGAATCTGGTCGGCGCCATGTGCCGCAAGGAGGTCCGCACGCTGTCTCAGGCCCTGACACTGCGCTACGACAAGGTGCTGTTCATTCTCGATCCGACCGATACCGCGAGGCGACTTGCCCGCAAAAAGGTCGTCGTCTGCGACTACCCCGATGGTCGCCTCGAGGTCATACACGACGGCATTCCCCTGCCTCCTGTCCCGCCATCCCGATGTCTGCCTGGATACGAACTGAGTGGCCGGACCGTGAACTCGGTGGACGAAGGTTTCGACCTTGCCCTTCGCGCGATGGGGCGCCGTGGCCCAGTGCCAGGCTGATGGCGCTTTACATCGCTTCGCGCCGTTTAGCTTAATCAAGCTGTTTGGAAAGGAGCCGAACCCAACAAGCTCACGACGATCCGTATGCGCCGTGATGATAGATCAGCGCCGGGCCGGGCTCTCCGCTCACCACATGCCGGACGCTGCAGAGGATCAGCGCGTGGCTGTGGCGAATAATCGTGTCCTCGACCGTACAGTCGACCGCGGCGAGCGCGCTGTCGAGTGCCAATGCGCCGCTTGTAAGGCTAGACCAGCGGGCTCCATCGTAACGCGCCGCCCCCCTCAGGTCACCGCGTCCGGCGAAACGGTCGGCAATCGCCATCTGGTCGGCACGCAGCACATTCACGCAGAAATGCCCATGCCGGCTGATGGCTGCCCAGGTAGACGAGTTCAGGTTGATGCTCACAACCATCACCTCTGGTTCGACCGATAGGGAATGGGCGGTGGTAACGGTTGCGCCCGTCCGTTCGTCGCCAACACCGGCGGTCACCACGGAGACAGCTCCGGCCAGGTGTCGCATCGCAAATTTCAGGGGAATCCGGGTTTCCACTGGGGGAACGCGTTCGGTCAGTGTCATCTGGATAGCCTCATCGTGTTTGCAGCTTCATGACACCTTGTGGCGCAACGCCGTTTGATATCCAAGCCATTCGTCGATTTCAGCGGCGATGCGCTCGGCATGCGCGGTGACTTCGGGAATTCCCATCAATTCGCCAACGCTGCCGCGCGCCAGTGGCCCGCTGACGAAAATGCTGTCGGTCGGGCGCCCGGATGTGCCGACCGCACGGCCTTGACTGTCGGTCTCCAAACCAAGACCAATCGGGTCGAGCCGGACCAATCCCATCCGCTCGAGCGCCGCAATCGCTGTGTTGGTCCGCAACATCGGCGTGCGCCGGTCCGGTCGTCACGATCACACTGTCGAAAGCATCGACAACGAGGCTGCGTTGGCCACGCAGCCGCTGCCGCACGCGAATGCATCCGTCTGCCTGTTCGGCGCCGACAATCGATGCGGCGCGATAGGCAAGCCTGCCCTCGGCAACGCGGCGATCGAGCACGGCCGCGATCTGTGGCGCGATGCGGAAGCGATGCACATCCCACAGCGCACGAAGATGACGCACCACGCGGCGCTGCTCCGCTAGCGGCAAGGCCTGCCAGATGGCCTGTCCCCGACGCCGGACGGCATCAAGCACCGGGTGCCAGTCCCCTGACGCTTGGCATCATCGTGGCCCGGATGCGCCTTCCTCACCACACACAGCCTTCTTCAATGTGCCCCGCGCAGATGCCAACATTTCTGCAACCAAACCGCGTACCTGGCACGCCGATAGGTTGCTGCGGCGGATTTTCGCTGTTCGCAGCTGAACAATACCTATCAACCTTGTCATCGCACCTAGTCGCACGTAGAGGCCGTTCGAATTCTCATCGCTCGGCGCGATGTTTGGTCCGTCTGCCCAGAAGAGCGGAGCAAGCCATTGACACCCACGAAGTTGCTGATTGGGCAGATCGCTGTCGTATTCGCAATTGTCATTCTTGGCGTGTGGACTGCAACCCAATGGTGCGCCCACATGCTCTCCTATCAGCCGCCACTCGGCGCGCCATGGTTTGTCGCGGCGGCCTGGCCGGTCTACAAGCCGTGGAAACTGTTCGAATGGTGGTTTCAATTCGACGCCTATGCGCCTGAGGTTTTCGACAAGGCCGGCATGCTTGCTGGAGCCAGTGGGTTCCTAGGCTGTGCCGCCGCGATAGCTGGCTCCCTCTGGCGCGCGCGGCAGCGCGGATTGGTCACCACCTATGGTTCCTCACGGTGGGCCGCGACTCGGGAGATCGAGAAGGCAGGGCTGTTTCAGCCGGCCGGCGTTTTGCTTGGCGAACTGAAGGATCGCTATCTGCGCCATGACGGACCAGAACACGTCATGGCCTTTGCGCCGACACGTTCGGGCAAGGGCGTCGGACTCGTTGTTCCAACCCTTCTTTCCTGGACCGGCTCGGCCGTCATTCACGACATCAAAGGCGAGAACTGGCAGCTGACCTCCGGCTGGCGGTCGAAGTTCTCGTACTCCCTTTTGTTCAATCCCACCGATCCGAGATCGGCGCGGTACAACCCGCTGCTGGAAGTGCGCAAAGGTCCAGATGAGGTCCGCGACGTTCAGAACATCGCAGACATTCTCGTCGATCCGGAAGGCGCGCTGGAGCGGCGGAACCATTGGGAGAAGACCAGTCATTCACTCCTAGTTGGCGCCATCTTGCACGTGCTCTACGCCGAAGAGGAAAAGACGCTTGCCCGCGTCGCCACCTTCCTGTCGAACCCACAACGCTCATTTGTCGCGACACTGCAGCAGATGATGATGACCAACCACCTCGGCGCGGCGGACAAGCCTGAGGCCCATCCCGTTGTGGCGTCGGCGGCCCGTGAGGTGCTGAACAAATCAGAGAACGAGCGTTCAGGCGTTCTCTCGACCGCCATGTCGTTTCTCGGGCTCTATCGTGATCCAACCGTGGCCGCGGCAACATCGGCCTGCGACTGGCGCATTGCCGACCTTGTGGATGCCGAGCGACCGATGTCGCTCTATCTGGTCGTCCCGCCGTCGGATATCTCGCGCACCAAGCCACTGGTGCGATTGGTGCTCAATCAAATCGGCCGGCGGCTGACCGAGCGGCTGGAGGGCGATGCAAAGAAGAGCCGCAAGCATCAGCTCCTGATGATGCTGGATGAATTCCCGGCGCTCGGTCGGCTCGACTTCTTCGAGACTGCGCTCGCCTTCATGGCAGGCTACGGCATCCGCGCTTATCTGATCGCGCAATCGTTGAACCAAATCTCCAAGGCCTATGGCGAGAACAACGCCATTCTCGACAATTGCCATGTGCGGATTGCCTTTTCCTCCAATGACGAGCGCACGGCCAAGCGTATCTCGGACGCGCTCGGTACGGCGACGGAGCTCAGATCCATGCGCAACTATGCCGGCCATCGGCTGGCGCCCTGGCTTTCGCACGTCATGGTGAGCCGCCAGGAAACCGCACGGCCGTTGCTGACGCCGGGCGAGGTGATGCAGCTGCCGCAGGAAGACGAATTGATACTGGTTTCGGGGTTGCCGCCGATCCGCGCGAAGAAACTGCGCTATTACCAGGATCAGAATTTCACCGAACGGGTGCTGCCTTCGCCGGCGCTACGCGAGGGTCCCTACGCGGACTCCCCTGCGTCACGCCCGGACGATTGGGTCGGACAGGTGCGCGGCGTTGACCGCCGTCTTGCTGCCGAGGGCGACAGCACCGGCGCAGCAATCGAAGAGGACGGCGGTCTCCAGCAGCAGCCTCATCCAGGTCTGCCCGAAGACCATCCCCTCCTTGCCCAAGAGCCTGATCAGGAGGATTTGCTCAAGCCTGCTGACGATGATAGCGAGGCGGCTGCCGACCAACGCGTGATGGACCGGATTTCCACCGCAGCACGTGCGTACGGCCTCAACGAGGGAATGGGCGACGACAAGGACATCGTGCCCGGCTTCTGAACGGCGCTCAAAGGCAGAGCGCATCTCAGCGTAGATAACGGCCATAAGCAATTTGGGGTGTCTGGCCGATGCTTGTTCCTGCCGCTGGCGCATCAGCGTCGGTCAGTTGGAACGAGCTTCATGAAGCCCCACCGCATTCGCCACCAGTTTCTGCTCGAACTCGAGTTGAGCAAGAGGCTGGATAAACTCAGTCGTGATCCCTCGACCACGAAATCCGCGATCGTGGCAAAGGCGGTCGAGGCCTTCATCGAGCGGCGCGGTGAGAACGAGCTCGATCAGCGCTACGGTGTGAGGCTCGACCGTCTTTCCCGCGACCTCGGCCATGTCAGGCGCGATGTCGAGGTGATCCTGGAGAGCTTGGCGCTCTTCATCCGCTTTTCGATCACGCTTCATGCGCACACGCCGGTCCCGGACAGGGCGACGCAGGCGATTGCCCAGGAGCGTTTCGACAAATTTGTCGAACAGGTCGGCCACCAGCTCGCTTCTGGGAAACGGTCTCTTGGCAAAGACAATCGTGGGGGAGGGGAAGGATGAGTTCTCATCCAGAAGCCGAGCATCGCCGCCGCGCCATGCTGCGCACCGCCATGGGCCCGGCGATCACCGAAGCCCTTGCCGATCCGACCGTCATTGAGGTGATGGTCAATCCCGACGGTGCGCTGTGGCTCGACCGGTTGGGTGAAGGCCGGGGCGATACCAGCGTGCATATGCACCCGTCCGAGGCGGAACGCATCATTCGCCTGGTCGCGTCACACGTGCGCGACGAGGCGCATGCGGACAATCCGATTGTCAGTGCCGAACTTCCGTCGGGCGAGCGCTTTGAGGGTCTGCTGCCGCCGGTCGTGCTGGCGCCATGCTTCGCCATCCGAAAGCCTGCGGCAAAACTCTACACGTTGGCCGACTATGTCGCCGATGGCATCATGCTGCAGGTGCAGGCCGATGCCCTGAGGAAGGCGGTGCGCGAGCGGCGCAACATCCTGGTCGCCGGCGGCACGTCGTCGGGCAAGACAACACTTGCCAATGCGCTGCTGGCACAAGTCGCCGATTGCGACGAGCGGGTGATCCTGATCGAGGACACGCGCGAACTGCAATGCGCGGCGAAGGATTGCGTCGCCTTGAGGACGAGGCGGGGGTCGGTCACGCTCGCCGATCTCGTGCGCTCGACGCTGCGGCTCAGACCCGACCGCATCATCGTGGGCGAAGTCAGGGGCGCGGAGGCCCTGGACATGCTGAAGGCATGGAACACCGGGCATCCCGGCGGCATCGCGACGGTTCACGCCAATTCGGCGCGCTCCGCTCTCTACCGTATCGAGCAGCTCGCCCAGGAAGCCGTCGTCACCGTTCCCCGCCGCCTCATCGCTGATGCGGTAGATCTGATCGTCTTCATCGCTGGGCGCGGATCCTCGCGCCGCATTGACGCGATCGCTGAGGTCACTGGTCTCGACAGCAGCGGTGATTACGCCGTCACCCCGCTCACGCTTCCGCAACTCCAGCAGTTTTGAAAGGTCACTCATGCGCAAGAAGCTTCGCTTCCTTTCGTCCACCGCGCTCGCGTTTCTTCTCACCGTCCCGGCCCACGCAGCGGGCTCCGGCATGCCTTGGGAACAGCCGCTGCAGCAGATCCTTGAGTCGGTGCAGGGACCGGTCGCCAAGATCGTCGCGGTGATCATCATCATCACCACCGGCCTGACCCTTGCTTTCGGTGACACGGCAGGCGGTTTTCGCCGGCTGATCCAGATTGTCTTCGGCCTGTCGATCGCCTTCGCGGCATCGAGCTTCTTTCTCTCCTTCTTCTCCTTCGGCGGCGGGGCACTCGTTTGATGGCCACCGGAGAGCAGCATATCGAGGGTTTCGAAGTCCCCGTTCACAGGGCATTGACTGAGCCGATCCTGCTGGGCGGCGCGCCGCGAGCGGTGGCGATCCTCAACGGCACGGTGGCCGCGGCAATAGGCCTTGGCCTGCAGCAGTGGATCGCCGGACTGGCGCTCTGGATCGCCGGCCACACGCTCGCGGTCTTTGCCGCTCGCCGCGATCCGGACTTCGCCAGCGTGCTTGTCCGTCATCTTCGCCTGAAGGGGTGGCTTGCATGCTGAACCTTTCGGAGTATCGCGGCAAAGCCGATCGGCTTGCCGATCATCTGCCCTGGGCCGCTTTGGTCGCGCCCGGCATTGTGCTCAATAAAGACGGTAGCTTCCAGCGAACCTTCCGGTTCCGTGGCCCCGACCTTGAAAGCGCTACCGAAGCCGAATTGGTCGGCATCTGCGCACGAGCCAACAATGCGCTACGAAGGTTGGGCTCCGGATGGGGGTTGTTTTTCGAGGCCGAGCGCGTTGAAGCGCTGGGCTATCCGAGCTCGGCTTTTCCCGATGCTGCCTCATGGCTGGTCGATGAGGAACGGCGCGCGGCCTTCGAGGGCAAGGTCGCGCACTTCGAGAGTCGCTATCATCTGACCTTGGTCTTCATGCCGGCGCCAGATGGCCAGGCGCGGGCGGAAAGCGCACTGGTCGACTCGCATCACTCGGGAGGGGCTAGAGACTGGCGCCAGGAGGTGGCGTGGTTTCGCGACGAGACCGACCGCGTCCTGGATTTGCTGTCCGGCTTCATGCCGGAAGTGCGCGCCCTCGATGATGCCGAGACGCTAACCTATCTGCACGGCACAATCTCGACCTACCGCCATCCGGTCGCCATGCCGGAAACGCCAATGTATCTCGACGGTGTTCTGGTTGACGCGCCGCTTACCGGCGGCCTGGAGCCGATGCTGGGTGAGCAGCATCTGTGCACCCTCACCATCCTTGGTTTCCCGAACGTCACCCGGCCAGGGATCCTCGACGCGCTCAACCATCAGGATTTCGCCTATCGCTGGATGACGCGCTTCATCCCGCTCGACAAGACGGAAGCCACAAAGACACTGACCCGGTTGCGGCGGCAGTGGTTTGCCAAGCGCAAATCGATCGTCGCGATCCTCCGCGAGGTTGTGACCAACGAACCGGTCCCGCTCGTCGACAGCGATGCCGACAACAAGGCGCTTGATGCCGACGAAGCACTTCAGGCGTTGGGCGGCGATCATGTCGGCTTCGGCTATCTCACCACTACCGTGACGGTGTGGGACGAGGATCGCCAAGCCGCCGCGGAGAAACTTCGCGCCGTCGAGCGCATCGTCAACGGACTCGGCTTCACCACAATCCGTGAAAGCATCAATGCGGTCGAGGCGTGGCTCGGCTCGTTGCCCGGTCATGTCTACGCTAACGTTCGCCAGCCGCTCGTTCACACGCTGAATCTTGCCCATGTCATGCCGCTGTCGTCGGCGTGGGCCGGTCCGGTGGATAACGAGCATCTCGCCAACGTGACTGGGACCGAATCCCCGCCGCTTCTCTTCGCAGAGACCAACGGGTCGACACCGTTTCGGCTTTCCACCCACGTCGGCGATGTCGGCCACATGCTGGTCGTTGGGCCGACCGGTGCCGGCAAGTCGGTTCTGCTCGCGCTAGTCGCTCTGCAGTTTCGACGCTATGCCGGGGCGCAGGTCTATGTCTTCGACAAGGGCAATTCGGCTCGTGCGGCAACACTGGCCATGGGCGGAGAACACCACGCGCTGGGCGCGGATGGTGCGCTTGCCTTCCAGCCACTGAGCAATATCGGCGACCAGGCTACTCGCAGCTGGGCGGCGGAATGGATCGCCGGCCTCGTTGCCCATGAGAATGTCAGCGTTACGCCGGAGGTAAAGGAGGCGATCTGGTCGGCACTCATCAGCCTTGCCACTGCGCCGGTGCAGGAACGCACGCTGACGGGCCTGTCGGTTCTGCTTCAGTCCAATGGGCTCAAGGCCGCGTTGATGCCCTACACGCTCGACGGTCCCTTCGGCCGGCTGCTCGATGCCGATGAAGATCGGCTGGCTTTGTCGGATGTGCAGTGTTTCGAGACCGAAGAGCTGATGCACAGCCAAGGCGCTGTGCTCCCGGTGCTCACCTATCTGTTCCATCGTCTCGAGGAGCGGTTCGACGGACGGCCGACGCTGCTGATGCTCGACGAGGCGTGGGTCTATCTCGACAACCCTCTCTTTGCCGCCCGCATCCGTGAATGGCTGAAGGTGCTGCGAAAGAAGAACGTGTCGGTGATCTTTGCCACGCAGTCGCTTGCCGACATCGCTGGCTCTTCCATCGCGCCGGCGATCATCGAGAGCTGCCCACAGCGCATTTTTCTCCCCAATGACCGTGCCGTGGAACCGCAGGCGCGGGTGGCCTATGAGCGATTTGGTCTGAACGAGCGGCAGATCGAATTGGTCGCCCATGCCACATCGAAGCGCCAGTATTATGTGCAGTCGCGCCGCGGCAACCGCCTCTTCGAGCTCGGGCTCGGCCCGATCGCTCTTGCGCTCTGCGGCGCCTCTGATCCGGCCACGCAAGCTTTGATCGACAGCGTCCTGTCAGAGCACGGGCAGGACAGCTTTGCCTCCCGGTTCCTGAGTGCGCGCGGCCTCGATTGGGCTGCCGAGCTTCTCCAGCAATTCCCTCAACCAGACAAGGAGCAATCGTCATGATGCGGCGCCGCCTTCTCACCAGCCTGATCACCGTTTCCCTAATCGCAAAACCGATGGCCGACTACGTCCAGCCGGCCCACGCCCTAATCGTGTTCGATCCGTCGAATTATGCGCAGAACGTGCTGACAGCGGCACGTTCCCTGGAGCAGATAAACAACCAGATCCAGTCGCTCCAGAACCAGGCGACGATGCTGCAGAACATGGCGCGCAACCTTCAGCGCCTGGATTTTTCTTCCGTCGGCCAGCTCACAGGTTCGCTCCAACGGATCGACGGCCTGATGACCCAGGTCAGCGGCCTGAGCTTCGATCTCGACAAGCTTCAGAACCAGTGGCGTTTGCAATATCCGGAAAGCTACGACGCCACAATCAAGGTCAGCGATGTGGCGAGCGCCGCGCGCGAGCGCTGGCAAAACGCCATGCAGGCGTTCCGCCAAACCATGAGCGCGCAGTCGCAGATCGTGGAGAACGTGCGGGCCGACGGCGACCTGCTTACCGATCTCGTCAACCGCAGTCAGGGCGCGGCAGGTGCCCTTGAGGCAAGCCAGGCCACCAATCAGCTGATCGCGCTTTCGACCAAGCAGCAGATCCAGATCCAGACGCTGCTCGCGACCCAGTTCCGGGCTGAAGCCGAAGATGCTGCCCGCAAGGCGCAGTCCGAGGAAGCCGCCCGCGAGACGACGAAGCGTTTCCTGGGCACCGGTATGGCCTATCCCGGCAACTGATCAGCAGTTCTTCAAGACAACGAGGAAGGCGGCGACATGAATGACCTCGGCGTCATTGATCGCTTCATGGAGACTTTTACCCGCTATGTTGATAGCGGATTCGGTCTGCTTTCGGGCGACGTCGCCTTTCTCACCACCATCCTGATCGGCATCGACATCACGCTGACAGGCCTGGTCTGGGCGTTCGGCGGCGAGCCCAATGTTCTTGGCCGGCTTGTCCGAAAAGTGCTCTATGTCGGCGCCTTCGCCTTCATCCTGAACAATTTTAAGAACCTCGCCGACATCATCTACCATTCCTTTGCCGGACTCGGCATCAACGCATCGGCCGGCAATCTGTCCGCCGACAGTCTCCTGCGGCCAGGCCGCATTGCCGCGGCCGGCTTCGAGGGCGCCTGGCCGCTGCTCAATCAAGCGAGCCAGCTAGTCGGCTTCCCCGAGATCTTTGGCAACGCGCTGACCATCTTCGTGCTGCTTCTCGCCTGGTTTGTGGTCCTCATCGCCTTCTTCATTCTTTCAATTCAGCTCTTCATCACCATCTTGGAGTTCAAACTCACCACATTGGCCGGTTTTGTTCTGGTGCCCTTCGCGCTCTGGAACCGCTCGGCGTTTCTGGCCGAGCGCGTGCTCGGCAATGTGATCTCGTCGGGCATTAAGGTCATGGTGCTTGCTGTCATCGTCGGCATCGGCTCCACGCTCTTCGGCGAGTTCGCTTCCGCGCTGCAAGGCAAGGAGCCGGACTTGGCCGCAGCCATGTCACAGGTACTGGGCGCGTTGGCGCTGCTTGGGCTCGGCATTTTCGGGCCGGGAATTGCCTCGGGTCTTGTCTCGGGCGCGCCGCAGCTTGGCGCGGGAGCCGCACTCGGAACCACCGCGGCGGCCGCCGGATCAACGCTCGTTGCCGGAGGTGCGGCGCTTGCCGGCGCGCGCATGGCAACCGGCGGCGGTCTCGCCGCCGTTCGAGCCGGCACGGCCATGGGATCGGCTGCTTCCACAGCTTGGCAGATGGGGCGTGCAACATCGCCCGAGTCCGGCCTCTCCGGCGTAGCGGCTGGACTGCAGGGCGTTGCCGGCGCAGCTGGCGGCGCCGCGATGCGGGGAATGCGATCTGCAACAGAACCATTCCGGCGCAGCGCCGATGCCGGCCGCGATGCCGCCTGGACCGCGACGGGCGGCACGCCGACCGCATCAATGACCGGAAACCCTGCCGCGTCAGGTGCCAATGCCGCGCCGGCGTGGGCGAGGCGCTTACGTTCCGAACAGACCGCGTGCGCCCATCGCCACGCCGCCACGCAGGCCGTCCGCGATGGCGATCGGGGTGGAAGCGGCGCCAACCCCTCTCTCAACGATAAGGAAGACTAGATGCTCTTCAAGCGACCAGTTCAACGTTACGGGAAGACGCCCCACCCCGTCACACCATACCAGAAGGCCGCCCAACTTTGGGACGAGCGCATCGGCACTGCGCGCGTGCAGGCAAGGAACTGGCGCCTGATGGCCTTTGGCTGCCTCGCTCTGGCCACCGGGCTCTCTGGTGGACTCTTGTGGCAGTCGATGCAGGGCCGCGTTGTGCCTTATGTTGTCGAGGTCGACCGCTTCGGTGAGACACGGGCTGTGGCGCCGGCAATCCAAACCTACGAGCCCACCGATGCCCAGATCGCCTGGCATCTCGGCCGCTTCATCCAGAATGTCCGCTCCGTCTCCACCGATGCGGTGCTGGTGCGGCAGAATTGGCTCTCGGCCTACGACTTCGCCACCGACCGTGCAGCCCTCTTTCTCAATGAGTACGCTAAGGCCAATGACCCGTTCGGCAAGATCGGCACGCGCAGCGTCTCGGTGCAGGTGACGAGCGTGGTTCGAGCGTCCGACAACTCCTTTCAAGTCAAATGGACCGAGCAGGTCTTTGAGCGCGGCAGCCTCGCCAGCACAACGCGTTGGACCGGGATCCTCACTATTGTGATCCGGCCGCCGAACAATACCGATCAGCTGCGCAAAAACCCGCTCGGCGTCTTCATCAATGCCATCGACTGGTCGCGCGAGCTGGACAGCGCCGCGCCGACAACCGTTTCCCCGAAGGAGCCCGCCAATGATAAATAGACTCTCGTCGCTCCGCACTGCGCTGATCCTGTCTGCGTCGGCTGCGGTCATTTCCGCCTGTGCCTCGAAGCCGGTGCCGCCGCCGCAGATTTCCTATGACCATGCTGACTTCAAGCCGGCCGCGATTGAGAAGGCGCCGGGGAAGCCCGTCAAAGTCGTGGAAGTGCCGAAACCGCTGCCGCTGCCCGGCCAGTTGCAGCCCGAGCCGGGCAAGGCTGCTGAAGACAAGCGCTCGCCTGAAGAACGTGTCGCCGATGCCAACAAGGCGGCGACGCAGCAACCCACCAAATATGGCTATGTGAATGCGGTGCAGGTTTACCCCTTTGCCGAAGGCGCGCTCTACCAGCTCTATGCCGCACCGGAGCGCGTCAGCGATATCGCTCTGCAGTCAGGCGAGAAACTCCAATCCGTGTCGGCCGGCGATACAGTGCGCTGGGTAATTGGCGACACCGTCAGTGGCTCCGGCGATGACCAGCGCACCCATGTGCTGGTGAAGCCCTTCGCGCCAGGACTTGCCACCAATCTGGTGATCACCACGGACCGGCGAAGCTATCACCTGCAGCTTCAAAGCACGGATAAGACCGCCATGGCGGCCATCTCCTGGACTTACAGCGAGGACCAGATCATCGCGCTACGCCGGCGCAATGCGCAGGCCGACGCCGCTATGCCAGTGGCGTCGAATGTGGCTCTCGAAAATATTCGCTTCCGCTATTCGATTACCGGCGACATGCCGCCCTGGAGGCCGACGCGCGCGTTCGATGATGGCAGCAAGGTCTACATCGAGTTCCCGCGCCGCATCGATCAGGGCGAGGCCCCGCCACTCTTCATCGTCGGTGCTGACGGGGACAACCAGCTCGTCAACTACCGCATACGGGGCAACTATTACATCGTCGATCGCCTCTTCGCCGCGGCCGAACTGCGCCTCGGCGCCAAGCAGCAGCAGGTGGTGCGCATCACGAGGACCGACGGCAGGCAAGCGCCGCGGCGGATATTGCTCTTTTCGCGTTCCAGCAGGTGAGGGACGGCCCATGACGGATACTCCCCGCTCCGATGCTCCACCGAAACTCGATCCAGAACAGCTGCAGCTGCGGGCCTCGCCTCGCCGCGCTGTGCGCTTCAAGCGCGGCATTATTGTCGCCATTGCTGCTGTTGGTTCCGGCACCGTTCTAGGCGTCACCATGATGGCGCTGCAGGGACCGGCGCTGCGCATCAAAGAGCAGGCTGAAGAGCTTTACAACACTGAGCGGAAGCCAACCGCGGAGGCAATTGAACGGCTGCCTAAGGACTATTCCGGGATCAAGCCCAAGCCTCCGGTGCTTGGACCACCGCTGCCCGGCGACCTCGGCCGCCCCATCCTTGAGCACCAACGCCAGCTGGGCATCACGCCGGGCCAGGAGGTTTCGGCGGAGGAGCAGCGCCTTGCACAGCAGGCGGTCGAAGCACGCGAATCGCAAGTCTTCTTCCGGATCGAAAATCGACCCCGGCAAGCGGAGATCGCCGGCAACGGGCAGGGCGGGCGTCCACCCTTTGAGGCAACGGCTCCACAATCCGATGCCGCACGCGATTTAGCTTCCGTTGCACCGGCCGAGGGCGACCAAAACAATCAACAGCGCAAGCTCGATTTTGTCAGCCAGCGTAACACAAGTGGAATCTACAATCTGCATGCACTGCAGACGCCGGCTTCGCCGTATCAGCTGATGGCCGGCAGCGTCATCGCAGCGAGCCTGATCACTGGCATCAATTCCGACTTGCCCGGCCTCGTCGTCGCACAGGTCACCGAGAATGTGCACGACACAGTCAGCGGCAGCACCTTGCTCATTCCGCAAGGCTCTCGCCTGATTGGCACCTATGACAGCGTTGTTGCCTTTGGACAAAGGCGCGCGCTGCTGGTCTGGCAACGGATACTGCTGCCCGACGGCTCTTCGATCGAAATCGACAATCTGCCGGCGACGGATACCGCCGGCTATGCGGGGCTTGAGGACAAGGTGGATTTCCACACCTGGCAGCTGATCAAAGGCGTTGCGCTGGCCACGTTGCTAGGGGTCGGCACCGAGCTGAGCCTCGGGGAAGACGAAAGCGACCTGGTCAAAGCAATCCGCGAATCCGCTCAGCAGAACGTCAGTCGAGCTGGCCAGCGCATCACCGAGAAGAACCTCAATATCCAACCCACCATCACTGTCCGGCCCGGTTGGCCACTGCGCGTCATCGTGCACAAGGATCTTGTGCTGCGGCCGTACCCGGATTGACTGGAGTCATCATGACCAATCTGAAACTCGGCAAACTTCCGGATCGGACACCTTCGAAGATCACCATAAGCGTAAGTGCAGACCTGAACCAAGCACTGAAGGACTATGCGGCGCTTTATCGTCAGACCTATGGCGAGTCCGAATCGGTAGCGGAACTGATCCCGTTCATGCTGGCGGAGTTCCTGGAGAGCGATCGAGCGTTTGCCAAGGCCAGAAAGGAATCGCTCCCTGTCGTCGACAAGTCAGAGAAATCGCGGCGGCAGCCAATTTCAGGGTCCGAATAAGTGACAGCGACCAGTGAGTCCGAGGGGGCACCTTTCTAGGCGGGCAAATGCATTGAAGCAATTTGCCGGCGGCAAGCCGAAACATAGGGCACAATAGACGAGCTGATCTGCCCCGAACCAATGCCGGCTCTGCGCCCAATGCACGAACCCGCTTCGCGGGAGGGTCGCCTGGTTCTGAGATGACGCGTATTCATAGGCCTTGAGCAGGTAAAGCCTGCGATCCGACCATGGAGTTCCCTT
>NZ_JAMYUP010000034.1:0-59170 GCF_040323155.1 Mesorhizobium sp. M0060 | reverse complement strand
AGGCGCCGATCCCGAAGAGAAGCAAGACCCGCGGAAGACGTCAGATGCCGGCGAAGCGGAAAGCTCGAAAGTGCTTGACCTCAAGCCGCCGAATAGAGAAGCCGCGCAGGTCCTACTGACGCGCGTGACGAAGTGGTCCTGGGTGAAGGCCTGGGCGATGAACGTCGCCAAGCGGCGTGGTCGGCAGAGGGCCATCGTTGCGCTCGCCCGTAGACTAGCAGTGATCATGCATCGCATGTGGAGCGATGGCACACGGTTCCGCTGGACAAAGGAAAGCACACCGGTCGCCGTCTGAACTGGGCCGTTAAGAAGGAGACAACAAAGTTCCACTTGCCGGTGGAAAAACGTCCTTCGCGGGACGATGGATGAGGTGAGTTCGCTATGCTGGCGGTGCCGATCGTACATCAGGACGCGTCCAAGATTGTTCCACCTCGTTCTGCGGATTCCCCATACTGGGAGGGCCAAGGCGCCGATCCCGAAGAGAAGCAAGACCCGCGGAAGACGTCAGATGCCGGCGAAGCGGAAAGCTCGAAAGTGCTTGACCTCAAGCCGCCGAATAGAGAAGCCAGTATATTCGATGTTTTCGCCACGCACGAGATCGGCCGCGAATTGGAGGCGATGTCGGGTTGGCTGGACGAGCATCACGATCTGCTCGGTTTGGTGGCCCGAGACTTGGTCCGGGTCGGCGTCAAAGCCACCGGGCGGCAAGGCTTGCCTGCCGAAGCGGTGCTGCGCTGCGCGCTTCTCAAACAATATCGGCAGCTGAGCTATCAGGAGTTGGCGTTCCACCTCGAGGACTCAGCCTCGTTTCGCGCCTTTGCCCGCCTGCCGTGGTCATGGAGCCCGCAGAAGTCGGTGCTGCAAAGGACGATCAGCGCAATCCGGCCTGAGACCTGGGAACAGATCAATCGGACACTGCTGTCGGGCGCTCGGCAGGCGAAGCTCGAAGACGGTGCGGTCGTGCGGCTGGACAGCACTGTGACTGCAGCCCTCATGCACGAGCCGAGCGACAGCAGCCTGCTTTGGGATGCAGTGCGGGTTATGGTGCGCCTTCTGAAGCGGGCCGATATCTTGCTCGGCGGCGCCGGCTCATCATGGCGCGATCATTGCCGCGCAGCCAAGAAGCGCGCCCGCAAGATCCAGTTCACGCGCGGCCGGCCCAATCGGGTCCAACTCTACCGCGAACTGATCGCAATCACCCGCGCGACCTTGGCCTATCTGAAGCAGGCGACCGAGCGATTGGCCGTGGCGAGCACTCCGCTCATCGCACTGTGGCAGCTCCAGGTTCGTCACCATCGGCCGCTGATCGAACGCATCATCAGACAGAGCGAACGGCGGGTGTTGGCCGGCGAGCCGGTGCCGGCCGGCGAGAAGTTGGTCAGCCTGTTCGAACCGCATGCCGATATCATCGTCAAAGGCAGCCGCAATACCGAGTACGGCCACAAACTCAACCTGACCACCGGCAGGAGCGGCATGATTCTTGATCTGGTGATCGAAGCAGGCAACCCGGCCGACAGCGACCGCTTGCTGCCGATGCTGGCGCGCCACGTCGCCTTCTGGGGCCAAGCGCCGCGGCAAGCGGCAGCCGATGGCGGCTTCGCCACGCGCGACAATTTGGCCACAGCCAAGGCGTGGGGCGTCTGCGACATGGCCTTCCACAAGAAAGCCGGCCTCAGGATCGAGGACATGGTCAGAAGCAAGTGGGTCTATCGCAAGCTACGCAACTTCCGCGCCGGCATCGAAGCCGGAATATCGTGCTTGAAACGCGCTTACGGCCTGGCACGCTGCACCTGGCGCGGCCTTGATCACTTCAAGACCTACATCTGGTCCTCGGTCGTGGCCTACAACCTCGTCCTCTTCACGCGCCTCAAAGCGACCTGACACCGACCCGGCATCGCAGTTGGGTCGCACCGGCCAATGCCGGTATCGCGGCGTGCGCCTGATCGGGGCTCATAGCACGATCTCGTCGACATCGACGCCTCCCGGCCCCGCACAGGACTCCAAAAGGCATTCTCACCCGACGATAAGCCCTTGCAAACGCTGCGAAATACGCACGTTTATGAACGGAAACTAGATTAGCCCGCGCATCGTCAGTTCAGCCTTCAGATAGGCATAATAGATCGGCGCGGCGACAAGACCCGGCATACCGAACCAGGCTTCCATGAAAACCATCGCCAGAAGAAGCTCCCAGGCACGCGCATTGATCCGCGAACCGATGATCTTGGCGTTTACGAAGTATTCGAGCTTGTGAATGATGATGAGAAAGGCAAGCGAGCCGAGTGCTGCAAGGAAGGAGATGCTGAGGCTGACAACCACGATCACCGTGTTGGAGATCAGATTGCCGATGACCGGCAGAAGGCCGGCGACGAAAGTCAGCGCTATCATTGTCCTGATGAATGGCAGATCGATGCCGAAGGACGGCAGAACAACGACGAGATAGACCGCCGTCAGAAACGTATTCAACGCCGAAATCCGGATTTGCGAGAACACGATGTTGCGAAAGGCCTTGCTCAGAATGTTGACACGATCCGCCAGCGCGACCGCCAGTGGGCCGGGCTCGCGCGATGGCGCCGCCGAGCTCACCGCGATCAAGCCGCCGATCACCATGCCGACGACAATGTGGACCACCAGGACGCCGACATCCCGCCCGACGAGTTGAAGCTGGCCGGCATGTTCGCGGAGCCACCGGGCCGCGAAGACTTCCAGTTCCTCGATGTTCGACGGAAAATAGGTCATCGCCCAGGTCGGGAGATGGACGCGCGCGGTATCGATGATCTCGGCCATCTTCTTGAGGAGCGTCACGACGTTCTCCGAACCGCCAGTCAATTGCGACATGCCGCTAAAGATAGCGGCGGCTATCAGGAGCGTGAAAATCAATGCCACCAAGGTCAGCGCAAGGCTTTTCGTCAGGCTGTTGGAAACGCCGATTCGATGGAGCATCGGTGCGGCGAAATGAACGAGATTGAACACGAGAAGGCCCGAAAGCAGTGCCGGAAGCAGCCCGAGTTCGAGAACGGCGACGAGCGCTATAAGCGCAAGCAGGCACGACGCGAGATAGAACCATGAGAAAATCAGCACTTTTCACCTGCAGAAGCAGCCAAGTCCTCTCCGGGTTTCATTAGCTTTGATACCCGGTGATGCGCAAGCGAACACGCGTTCAACACGTGTGTAAGGCTAACCGCCTCGGAGGTCCCATGCTTGCGCGCCAGGTCGCCCGCTTTTGCCCCGCCTCATGCTCACGCAGGACCGCGATGATCAGCTCTTCCGTAAACCGCTTTCTTTTCATCAGTCCGCCCTTCAATCGAGCCGGACTCTAATCTCAGATGGAGGAAATTGCCCGTGGCAGGTCAGCCGCTCGACGATGTTTATGCCGGTTGGCAAGAATGATCCTCTTCGTGGTGAACGCCGGAGTTCATTCCGCCGCGAAGACCATCAGATCCTCGAACGGGAACTCGACATGGTATTGGCCGGACGGAAGGGCGTCCCGGGAATAGGTCCGGATGGTCAGGTCATTGCTTTCGAAAATGACTTCATGCCGATCGCCAAGGAAAAGGCTCTCGACGCAGGTCATGGCGATACGTCCAGGGCCGTCCTCCCCGGACCACGTCACCCGCTCAAGCCGGACGAGTGCGGTGACTTTGGCGCCGACGGTCAGCTCCTGCTGGGCGCTGCCCACAAGATGGATGCCGTTGGCGACAATTTCCGCACGGTTGCCGTTGATGGCGGTGACCACGCCGTCAAGGCGATTGCTGGCACCCATGAACTCTGCTGCAAACAGGCTCTTCGGCTTGTTGTAGATTTGCTTGGGTGTTCCGTCCTGTTCGATCTGGCCGCCGTTGAGCAGCAGGATGCGGTCGGCGAGCGCCATCGCTTCCACCTGATCATGGGTGACGCACAGCGCCGATAGCCCGAGATTGGTGATGAGGCGGCGCAGCCAGATCCGCGCTTCTTCGCGTAACTTGGCGTCCAGATTTGACAGCGGCTCATCGAGCAGAATCACGTTCGGCTCATAGACCAGCGCGCGGGCCAGCGCCACGCGCTGCTGCTGTCCGCCGGAGAGCTGATGCGGATAGCGTTCGCCCAGTTTGCCGAGGCCGATGCTGTCCAAAGCCTTCTGGACGCGGCTCGCAACATCTGCCTGGGACACTTTGCGCAGCTTCAGGGGATAACCCACATTCTCGGACACCGTCCGATGAGGCCACAGCGCATAGGACTGGAATACCAGCCCGAGACCGCGCGTTTCCGGCGCCAGATTGATGTTCTGCCCGGCATCGAAAAGCGGCTTGTCACCGAGCAGTATCTTGCCGCTGTTGGGTGTCTCCAGACCGGCGACCGCTCGCAAGAGCGTCGTCTTGCCGGACCCGGACGCGCCGAGCAAGGCGACGATCTGACCCGGTTCGACCGAGAAGGACACACCTTTCAGGATTTCAAGGTTGCCGTAACTGAGGCGCAGGCCGTCTATGATGATGTCAGTCATTGAGGCGGACTCCAAAGCGCATCGCGAGGGCAAGACCGGTCACGATGATGACGGTGTTGATGACGGCGAGAGCCGAGACCAGATCGATCGCGCCGGTGCCCCAAAGGGAAACCATGAGCGAGCCGATCACTTCGGTTCCCGGTCCGAGCAGATAGACGCCCGTCGAATATTCACGGGCGAAGATCAGGAAGATCAACAGCCAGGCCGAGAACATGCCGCCGCGGATGAGCGGCAGCGTGATGTCCCGGGCGACCCGGCCCTCGCTGGCGCCAACTGACCGGCCGGCTTCCTCGAGCTCCTTGCCGATCTGCAGGAGCGTTCCGGAAATCAGCCGCATGCCATAGGCGAACCAGACAATGGTATAGGCGAGCCATACCGAGATCATCGTGGCACGCAGGGGTGCGATCGGCTTGAAGAAGAGAAATATCCACAGCATGGCCAGGCCAGCCACAATGCCCGGCATCGCCCGCGGTATCATGGCCACGTAATCGACGACTTTAGTCAGGGGTGCGTTCGAGCGGTGACCGGCGAGTGCCACGGCAGTATAGGCCGCGATCGAAGCCGCGCCGCCGACCACCGCGACGCCGACCGTGTTGAGAATGGCGCTGATGACATTCGGATAGTCGGCGAGATCGCGATAGTGATCCAACGTCAGCACCTGGAAGATATTCACCCCGACGCCCCAGCTTGTCACCAGTGAACGAATTGCGACGCCGCCCACCGGTATGATCACGGTGGCCGCGAACCAGGCCACCACAAGCGCGAAGGCCGGCCAGCGAAGAGCGCCCAGCCGGATGGGGTTGTGCCGACTGCCCTTGCCTTTGACAGACACATAGCGGCTGGCGTTGCGCAGCATGTAGCGCTGCAGCACGACCAGCGGCAGCGCGATCATGATGATCGCCACCACCACTACGGCCATCAACTGGTAGGAAGGAACACCGAGCTTGTTGGTGAGCTTGTAGAGATAGGTGGCGAGAACCAGCACGCCTTCCGGATCGCCAAGCACCAGCGGCAGGCCGAAAAGTTCGAAACCGAGGAAGAACACCAGAACCGCCGCATAGAGCACCACCGGCATCACCATGGGCAGCGACACACTGGCGGCGACGCGCCAAGGGCCAGCGCCGGCGGTGCGTGCCGCCTCTTCGAGGTCGGCGCCAACGTTGCGGAGCGCCGCCGATGCATAGAGATAGACATGTGGGACATGGGTGAGCCCGGCAATGATCGCGATCGATGTCACCGAATAGACATTCCAGGGCACGTAGCCGATCATCGACTTGACCGCCAGCGAGACGAAGCCGACTGGTCCCAGTGTCATCACATAGCCGAAGGCCAGCACCACCGCCGACATGAAAACCGGGATCAGGATGATCGGCTCCAGCCAGCGCTTGCCCGGCACGTCGGTGCGCACGATGATGAACGCCAGCAGGATTCCCACCGGAACTGCGATCACCGTCATGCCCACCGCGAGCTTGAGCGAAGTCGTCAGCGCTAGCCAGAAATCCGCGTCCGCGAGGATGAAGCTGTAGGCGTTCAGCGACAGATGCGCGGTTTTCTGGAAGAAAGGCGCGGACAGAAAACTCTGATAAATGATCAGGGTGACCGGCGCCAGCACCACCAGGATGGCGAGGAGGTTGGTGCTGACACGAAAGACACGGAAGGGCATGATCGCCTCGAACAAAGCCGGGGGCCGTCCGCTAGCAAGAGCGCAAGCGCGCCGTTCCGATGATTCTTAATAGCAAGAAGGGTGAGAGAGCCGACTGTGGAGGCACTCCCGATCAAGCGATTACTCGCCCTTCATGGCTTTCTGCCACTCGTTGAGGAACGCCAGCCGTGTCGTCTCGTCGAGACCTTCGAGCAGCTTGTCGTCGAGCGCGATCGGGTGAACGTTTTCACCGGCGGCGGCCTTTATGGACGCCAGCGTGGTTGCCCCTTCAACGTCATCACGAACGGCATAGAGCTTGATGTCGTCGGCGATCAGCTTCTGCGCGCGCGCCGACAGCAGATAGTCTACGAATAGCTTCGCAGCATTGGGATCCTGGGCTTCCGCCGGAATGACGGTGGCGCGGGTGGTCACCAGGACATAGTCCTTCGGGATTATCACACCGAGGTTCTCGTCCTTGGCCTGCTTGGCGAGGCCATATGAGCCGAAGATGCCATAGGCGATGGAATGTTCGCCAGACGTGACCTTCTCGATCATCGAGCCGGCGGAGCTGTAGAGCTTGATATGGGCCTTGCCAAAAGCCTTGTTAAGCGCCCAGGAATCGGTCCAGTTCTTGGCGTCCTGGTTGTAGAAATAGAAGCCGACACCGGATTTTTCCGGATCGTAGGACGCGATCTTGCCATCATATTCTGCGGTCTTCCCAGTCATCAGCTTGAGAAGATCGGCGTGGGTTGCGGGAACATCGCCTTCAGGCACGAGACGCTTGTTGTAGACGAAAGTCACCGGGTCGGCGGTGGTACCATAGACCATGTCCTTGTAGGACGCCCAGGCCGGAAGGTGGGCCGCCTCCACGGATTTGTATTCCCGCGCATAGCCGTCTGCGGCAAGTTTGATCTGCAGATCCGGAGCCGAAGACCATGCGACATCTGCCGTGCCTTGGCCCGAAGCGGTTTCGGCAATGACGCGATTGTAGAGTTCGGTGGAATTGAGGTCGGAATATTCGACGGCGATGCCGGGGAATGCTGCTTCGAAGTCCTTGAGCAAGGGCTGGACCAGCGCCGCATCGGTCGTCGAATAGATGCTGAGGTGTCCTTCCGCGGTGGCGGCGGCCACTAGATCCTTGTAGTTGTCCGGATACCCGGCGGGGATCTCGGCAGCGGCGGCAAGCGTCACAAAAGCGGCTGACAGCGAAAACGCGGCCATCATCGTCGCAAGACGATTTTTCATTAGGGTCTCCTCCAAGTTCGCCTAAATCGTACCTCCTCCAGGCACAAAAGGCGAGTATCATCCTGACCTGTCACCAACCTGTCACGGCGATGTCGAGGTTTGCTCAGCCGACTAGGCCCGATGGGTCGTGATCAGATTGTCGATGACAGCGGGATCGGCCACATCGACGTATTGCGGGATTGCTGAAATCTTGGGGCGGCATCCTACGCGTCACGGTCGCTGGCCCTGCGCATCGATCATGGACTTGCTCCAATCCTCGATGAAGCGGCGGCGCAACGCCTCGTCTTGTACGGCAAGTAACGCAGGGCCGATGCGTATGGCGCGCGCGATACCAGACTCCCCAAGTTTTTCCGGGCCGTCCGCTCCCTCAGGCAATTGCCCGTTCTCGGCAAAGAAGAAGGCGCTATCCCTGGCAACCTTCTGTCCCCGGGCCGACAGAAGGTAGTCGAGAAATCGTTTGGCAACGTCCATATTCGGCGCCGTCTTCGGAATGAGCGCGCCACGACTGAGTATCAGCGCATAGTCCCGCGGGACAACGACCCTCAAGTCGGAATTGCCCCTGGCCGCCGCGTAGGCGTATGACCCGATCATATTGTAGCCTATATATAGGCTCCCGTTTGCAACGTCCTGAAGGGTCTCCGCGGTGCAACAACGCACCACAGTTTCCGCTCGGCTCATGCTTTCCAGAAGCCGACCGTAGACCGCCGTCGTCTGCCGCGCATCACTGAACGCCAATAGGTAGCCGATGCCCGAAAGTCGGATGTCGAACGTTCCGACCCGTCCGCGATAAAAATCGATCCGCCGCCTGAGAAGATCGGCGAGTTCGATGTGGGTGCGCGGTACGTCGCCGGACGGCACGAGGCGGGCGTTATAGACGAAGACGGCCGGTTCGTAGGTAAAGCCGAATACCTCGTCGCGCCAGTTTGCCCAATTGGCGACATGCGCGGTTTCGGCCGACACGTGCGGCGCCGCGCAGCCGTCATTGGCGAGCTTCACAAGTTGGTCGACCGACGGAGACAACAAGATGTCGCCCAGCACCGCGTCCGTCCGACAGGCTTCACTGGCACTCCTTTGCAAGTCGTTGGTGACATATTCAACATAGTCGACTGCCACGTTGGGGAAAACGGACTGAAAATCCCGGATCAGTGGTTCCATTGCCGCCAGATCGGTCGCGGCGTGGATCGACAGTCGGTTCTTCTCCGGCTGAGACGAAGGAAAAAATGCGCTGCTTCCTTCAGCAGCTCTTGCCGCGTGACCGATGCATAAGACGACGGCAGCCATCAAACCGAATGTCGGCAATGTTCCCGTTATCATCCGGTCTTCTCCGTCGCGATGGGCAACGTCAAGGTGACGGTGAACCCTTGCGTGCCCTTCCCGCCATCCTTGCTTGTCTCGCGAAAGGTCAGCGCGCCACCGTGAGCCGCCGCAACCTCCGACGCGATGGCGAAACCAAGACCTGCGCTGCCGTCATGAGATTTGGACGTTTCGAAGCGCTGCGTAACCCGCTCCCACTCGCCCCGCGGAATGCCCGGTCCGTCATCTTCGACCTCGAGATGGGCACGTGTACCGTCGCTGCGTACTCTGACTTCAAGGCGCGACACCACTCCATGGCGCAAGGCATTGTCGATGATATTGACGATCGCTTCGCGAAGGCTGACGGCGTCCGCAAGCACGACCGGCTCGTCGTCAGGCGCCTCGAAGGAGACGATGATGTCCGGATCGATAGTTATCGGAACCGCCGCACGGAAAGCGCGCCGTGCGACATCTGCCAGATCGTGCGGCTGAAGCTGCACGGAATCGGCACGATGGATGACCATGGCGTGGCTGAGCAACTGGTTGGTCAGGCGCGCAAGTTCGCTGGCGCGCTGCTGTACGCGATCGAGATGCTGGCGGCTCGACTTGTCCAGCTTGGCTTGACTCAACAGATCGAGCTGCGCCGTTAGCGCCGTCAGCGGCGTTCTGATCTGGTGCGCCGCGTCGGCGATGAAGCGCTGCAGGAGTTCCACGCGCTCGTCGAGCCGACTCATGAAATAATTGATGGAAGTAACGAAGGGCCGCAATTCTCTCGGTACGACGACCGTTACCGGCGTCAGGTCTTGTGGATCGCGACGGCGGAGCGTCGCTCCGAGATGCTTGACCGGTTGCAGAGAATAGCGAATAGCAATCATCGCTCCAGCCAATGCCAATATGCTCATGATCGCCAGGAGGACGGTCGCCCTGAGAGTCAATTCACCCGCGAGCGCGCGGCGGGCTTCCGTGGTCTGCCCAACGATGACATGCGCCCAACCGGATACGGCTGGATCGGACAGTGCGCGCGCCACCACCGCAATCCGAACCGGTTCGCCGCGATAATGCGCCGATTCCAATACCGGGACATCGTGTATTGCGGCCAGATCAACTTCTGTTTGCAGATCGGCATAACCTGTCAGCGTCGCGCCGGAAGGGCCGATCACGCGATAGAAGATGCGATCGCGGCTGGCGAGGCCCAGGAGTTCAAAAGCTGATACCGGCAGGTTGATAATAAGCGAACCGGATTCAACCGTAAGGCTGTCTGCCATCTGGATGGCCGCACCAAGCAGAAGCCGGTCATAGGCGTCATCGGCGGCGGTACGTGCGTAGTACGACGCCGCACTCACCAGAAGAGCCGCACCCAGGCCCAGCACCAGCGAGATGCGGACCGCCAGGCGCGTGAAAAGGGAAGGCTCAGCCGGTATCATCGGAAGCCAGTTGATATCCCACGCCCCGCACGGTAACGATCTGCGCCTTGGCGCCTTCCAGCTTCTTGCGCAGCCGCCCGACATAAAGTTCGATCGCGTTCTGATTGGCCGGCTCGTCAAACCCGAAAAGCTGATCGATAAGTTCATCTTTGCTGAAGACGCGGCCTGGCCGCGACGCCAGTATCTCAAGCAACGTCATCTCGCGTCGTTTCAATTGCACCTCGCGCCTGCCTACTCGGACTGAGCGGCTGCCGCGGTCGAGCACGACATCGCCACACTGTACGATGTTGGTCGCCTCGCCGCTTTTCCGCCGGAGCAGAACACGGGCGCGCGCTTCCAATTCCCGGAAATCGAACGGTTTGACCAGATAGTCGTCGGCGCCGAGATCGAGCGCGCCAACGCGGTCCTCTATCTCGGAACGGGCCGTCAACATCAGAACCGGGGTGGTATTCCTTGCCTGCCGGAGCCGTCGAACGATTTCAAACCCGTCGAGGCTGGGCAGCATGACGTCGAGGATGACGAGATCGTAGCAGGTGAAATCGAGGATCTCTGCGGCAGCACGGCCGTCCGTCTCCCAATCGACTGCGTGGCCGATCGTTTCGAAGCGGCGGCTGATAGCCTCGCCAACGTCGCGCGTGTCTTCGACGAGGAGAATTCGCATGCCGGAGCATTTGCACGGAAGCAGCCGCCTATCAAGCGTCACCTCTTTGCGGAGAGGCGCTTGACATCATCTGCAGATCACGCGT
Organism: Mesorhizobium sp. M0060; assembly: GCF_040323155.1. Classification (NCBI taxonomy): domain Bacteria; kingdom Pseudomonadati; phylum Pseudomonadota; class Alphaproteobacteria; order Hyphomicrobiales; family Phyllobacteriaceae; genus Mesorhizobium; species Mesorhizobium sp. M0060. The sequence continues at coordinate 48,343 of NZ_JAMYUP010000034.1, read as the reverse complement.
TGGCTTCAGCCCTGTTACCGTCAGCAGTTCAAGCTGTCCAATCATTTGAGCTTTATCGACGGGCTGCGTGATGGCGTCTGCCTTCATGTGATCTGCGCATCCACGCCAAGAACGGGGCGCGTCGGTACATGACCCGCGCTGCAAGCCACGGCTGGACCATGCACCTTGCCGCATTCAACGTGTTCGACCGCACCGTGATCAGTCGCTAGTAGATGCACCACCATCGCCATCAGGGGATTATGCTTCTGGCGATCGTGATGCTGATAGCGATTGCGCAATGCCATCATTTGCGCTTCAGAGACGTATCCAATTGCGTCATTAAGAGGATATCATGCCGACAGGCGATGGCAGTTTGAGCGACATTCTTGGAATCTTATCGGTTCTCCTACTCGTGGCCGCAAACGGCTTCTTTGTCGCCGCCGAGTTTTCCCTGGTCGCCGTGCGCCGAAGCCGAGTTGCCGAACTCGCTGCGGCTGGGCGGCTGAACGCGGCAGCGCTCCAGCGGGCCGTCGACAATCTCGATGCCAATCTGGCGGCGACCCAGCTCGGCATCACCATTTCATCGCTGGCGCTCGGCTGGATCGGCGAACCTGCTCTCGCGCATCTCGTCGAGCCTCTCTTGATCGGGCTGCTGGGGTCGTTGGCGACTGCGGGCTCACACACTGTCGCCGTCGCGATCGCTTTCATCATCATCACCGCGCTTCACATCGTGCTTGGCGAGCTCGCACCAAAGAGTCTGGCGCTCCAGCGCAGCGAAGACACTGCGCTCTGGGTCGTGCGTCCGCTCGGTCTGTTCCTCTTTCTGCTCAGGCCGGCGATTCTAATGCTGAATGGTCTCGGCAACCTCGTTCTGCGACTCTGCGGCCTGCGCCCGGGAACCGGTGAGGATTCATTGCACTCGCCAGACGAGCTGAAGCTTCTGATCTCGGCCAGTCAGGAAGGCGGGCTGTTGCAGCAGGCGCAGCGGGAGATGGTCGAGCGGGTCTTCAATATCGGCGAGCGCCGCATCAGTGACATCATGACGCCTCGGCCGGATATCGACTGGATCGACGTGAATGATGACCGAACCGAGATTCTTCGTACGATCCGCGATTGCCGCCATGAGCAGCTCCTTGTCGGCAAGGGCGGTATCGATGAACTGCTCGGCATGGTTCTGAAGAAGGACATGCTCGACCAGGTTCTTGACGGGCAGGTTCTCGATCCGATGGCGATCATCCGTGAGCCGCTCGTCGTTCATGAATCAACGCCGATTTTCAAAGTGCTGGAGCAGTTCAGGAAGGCGCCCGTCCGCATAGCAATGGTCCTCGACGAGTACGGAAGTCTGGAAGGAATTGTTACCCAGACCGATTTGCTCGAAGCCATCGCCGGCGACCTGCCCAACATCGAAGGCGAAGAGCCGGATATCGTCGAGCGTGAAGACGGCTCCCTTCTCGTGGATGGTATGATGTCGGCCCAGGACGCCTTCGATCGCCTTGGTTTTCGGGCACGGCCAACTGAAGGCGACTTCCATACGATCGCAGGATTTGCCCTGTTTCGACTAGGGCATCTGCCTGAGGTCGGGGAACATTTTGATTATGGCGGCTGGCACTTCGAGATCGTGGACATGGATGGCCGGCGGATCGACAAACTGCTCGCACGAAGGAACTCTCCCACGGGGCGGCAAGAAACATCGGAGTAAGAATGCCCGGATTCCTGCAAGACAGGCGTCGTCATTTTCATTTTTGCGTGGTTGCTCGGCGGCGCCCTTCCTTTATCCCGCAAACCCGGCAGTCGTGGTGGTGATTCTGCCGTTAGTCATGATGACGCGGCAGTTGGTTGCCTGCGTGGCTCCCTTCCCTGATGGCCTTTGGAACGGCTTGGGCTAGCGGACGGATGGGTTTCGCCTGTATTAAAAAAACTCGCCAACTTGTCCAAAGTGTCAACGGAGCATTGCCCTTGCCTTATCGCCGCTTGGAGTGTGATCGGCAATCGTGGTATCGCAATGCCGGGAGGCGACGATGCGTGTCATTTTCCGATGTGATCCAATGTTGGTCGAGCATTTGCCACGCCCGATCCTCGCGCGCGGCGCGTTGCCGGATTGGCTGCGCACAATGCCCGCTACTTCCTTTTCGGCGATCCACGGCCGCGACATTCGCACGCTCAAGCAGTGCCCGCCCGTTATCGATGCGATGACCTATGGCTTCATGATCCTCCTGCCGTGCGACGTCATCGCCGACAAAGGGACCTTTTCCTAGGACTGGCAGATTCCGGACCCGGTCACCGGGAACCACCCCCGAGCGCCTTTGAGCTTCCACACGCCGGGGCAACTCGCAGGCAGCCCGTTTGCCACTCCCGGTCAAGCCGCCCTCAAATTCAACAGCTTCTGGACCATACAGGTCGAGGACGGCTGGTCGCTGTTCGCGACGCATCCGGTCAATCGCGACGATCTGCCCTTCAGGCTGGTGACGGGCCTGGTGGATTCCGACCGGTTCAACGATGGAGGCATTAATTTCCCGGCGGTCTGGACTGAGCCCGAGTTTTCCGGCTTGCTCAGGAAAGGAACCCCGGTCGCGCAGTGCTTTGCGGTTCCACGGGTTGAGCCGCAGCTGGAATACCGGGTGTTCGATGAAAAGCGGCAGGCATCGTATGCGCAGACGGTCGCCGATGTCCTGTCAACGCCCGGTGTGTACCGCAAGCGGTTTCGCGCCAGGCGGGGACGCTCCACCAGCGAGTGAGCGACGCAGCGCTTCCTCATCAAGCCATAGCCGGCCGCCGGACGCCGATGTGAGTGCCATGGCGATGACGCCGAACGTGGATGGGCGCAGACTCTAGGCAATCGAATACGCAGCCATGGCCCCGTCGAGGTCGCCGACTTCCTGCAGGACGACACCCAGATTGACGGCAGCTTCCGGGGCGTCCGGGCTCATCTTCAGCACCCGCCGATAGGCTTGAGCGGCGCTGCCGAACTTGCGCATGTCCTGACGCACCAGCCCGAGGTCAAACCACGCAGCCGGATGCCCACCGCCGGCGACAGCGCGTTCGAGGAAGCCCTCCGCTTCGGCAGGCGCACCGCGTTGCCAGGCAAGGCGCCCGAGGCGCGCCGCCGCCTCCTGGGATTTCGGATCCCGCTGCAAGACAAGTGTCCAGCATTCGCGCGCGGCCGGGGCGTCGCCTGCCTGATCAAGGGTACGTGCTCGCTCGATGAGGATTTCCGCCTGCAATGATAGCTTGGCTGCGCGATCCAGCTGTTGCAACGCCGCTTCAAACCTGCCTTCGGCCCGGGCAATCCTGCATGCCAGAATCAAGGCAGGCACATTGTCCGGGCGAACGGCAAGGCTCGCTTCGATGCGCGCACGAGCCCCCGGCATGTCTGCCCTTGCGAACAGGACCGCCGCCAGAAGATGGCAAAGCGCTGGATCGCCCGGGTGCTGCCCCAGGCCCAATGCGCACAGATGCATCGCTTGGTCGTGATTACCGGAATTGAAAGCAGCCACCGCCCAGCGGATCAGATCGCCACTATCGCTTTGATTGTGCGCGTTGTTGCTCGGACACTCACTGGCAGTCATGTCCTCAAGCGCCCGATGTCGATTCCAATCATGTTTGGCGGGGCCGCTTGCCATGAATCGAGCAGAGTAGCCGATTTGGAGCCTCGCTTGTCATCACGCTTAACCGCTTCCAAAGGCAAGAAGGCTACAATCCGCCCCAACTGCTGCTCCCGTGCCCTTGGGCACACACGCTCTAGTGACGACCATTCTATGAGCGCGCTTGTAAATATTGGCTACTCGCAAGGGATGTCGATAGGCGTTCGTCAAATTCCAGCAAAAGCGGTCTCATGTTGACCAGCTTTTCCGGTGTAAATCTGGTCAGCGGTCCAGAAACAGCCAGCGCTCCGGCCAAGCCCTCGCTGCCTGAAAAAACCGGTACGGCCATCGTCGCTGTTTCAGAATCGCCCTCCCCGAGCGATACAAACGGAATCTTCGCCATAAGAGCTATTCGCATTCTAGGCTTAGCGAGACTAAACCGAGCAAGCACTTGGCCAGCTGCATGATGGTCAAGCGAAAGCACATCGCCCTCTCGGATTTGATCCCGGATCAAATGGCGACAGTCTGCACGAAACAGGCAAATGCTGCGATTTCCCTCCTTTCGAAAAAAACGATGCGCTTTCATTCGCCTGTTCAACAAGGCTCAAAAGGAGAGGCCGAACGAAGGCCTCTAAAACGACGACGGTAGAATGAGCCCAATATCATCGGCGTAGGGCCGGCAGCAAAGCGCTTGTCCGCCATGCGAACAATGTAGCCACTCCGGACAAGGGATTCCGTTAACCGAAGGATCGTGCTTTTGTAGAGGCCTGTTCTAGAAGAAATCTCGGCCAAGCTTAAACCTTCGTCGCGCTCTGTGAAGCACCCGAGGATCGAAAGCGCGCGATCGACAGCTTCAACCCCTCCCGCTCTTGTGTCTGCTTGGAGCCTGCCGGACATAATGTAGGGACCACAACACTGGCGCGTCGGTTGCGCCAGGCTGCGTTACAGCTTCGCTAGGCATCCAGGTTTGGCCGGTATCCGGATTCAGGAAGGATGATCGCAGAACGCGGATCCCCAGATGTCAAACCCCGATGGTCCCCGGCGCGGATCGTGAACAGCGGAGTTTCCGCCACATCCTCGGCTGCCGTTACTGTCAAAACAATGCTTGCGGGCGCCACTGCGCTCATGGCAACAAACGGGCTAATCTTTGTTGACATTTCTCGTCATCGATGCCTGCCATTATAGCCACGACCGTTCAGGACGGAATCGATGCGGCGCAAGATCGCCTTGGAATATCGAGGTAGGCGATAGCGAACCTCGGTCGTCTGAGTTTTTTGGCGGGCTGAAGTAGGAGGCTTGAGGTGTGTAACACGCGTTGGGCCATTGGTCGCTCGACAGCGGCCGAAATCATGGAGCTGAGGTTTGATGAATAAGATTGCCTTACTTCCTCTGGTGACGTATCCGGAAGCGAATTCCACCAAAATCGCATTAAACGCAATCGCGGTGGTCAAGCACATTGGCGCGGCGCTTCACGCATTAACGATCAATGTCGATATCCCGGGTATTTCCAACCCGGTGTCGAGATACTTGATCAACCTTCCCGAAATGATCCGGGAGACAGAAGCGACCAGCCGCAAGCACGGGCTCGATTTGCTGGAGGCATTGAAAGCTGAAGCGGCACGTGTCGGATCGTCCCTGACAACCGAGGAGATTGCTGTTCAGCCGGCATCTGTCAGCGATGTTGCGGCAGTGAAGTCACGCTATTTCGATTTTGCTTTGATTGGGTTGGAGCCAAATAACCAGACTGCGCGCATGACCGTTGACGCGGTTGTGTTTGGTTCGGGCCGACCGACCATAATTCTGCCGGAAAGCGCAAATGTTGGTGCAATCGATCATGTTATCATCGCTTGGGATGGGAGTCGCGTTGCGGCCCGGGCCGTTGCCGACGCGTATGAGTTTCTGCAATGTGCGGCAAAGATAACCGTACTGACGGTGACAATCGAAAAGCCGCTGCGCGATATTGGCGAAAGCCTTGCTTTAAGCCTGAGAATGCGTGGCCTTCCCGCTGAGGGAGTCTCAATCGATGCGGAAGATCGCCCCATTGGCGTTACGCTTCAGGAGCGCGCTGTCGGCATGGGCGCCGATCTGCTTGTCATGGGTGCGTACGGCCATTCCCGGATGAGAGATTTTGTCGTGGGTGGCGCAACCAAGGGCGTTCTGGGCGATCTGCGCCTGCCTGTCCTTTTGTCGCACTAGAAATCTGCAAATCTGGCCTCGAGTAGCGGCGGCAAGTTGGCTCCTACGGTTGCGCCAGCGGCGTCAAAGGAACCAGCTACGAGTTCAAGACGAAACCGTGCCTAATTCTCTTGAGTTGCGGATTGTTTCGCCTTCGAAATTCGAACTCGAACTGAACTGGGGAGCATACCCGTTCGCGCCGCCTACGATTGATTCCTGCCCTTGCCAGAGGCAGACAATGACGGTCCGCCTTTGGTGCCCATCAAATCCACGCCTGCAGCCATTTGAGGCCGAAGGCGCCGGGAGCCAGAATACCTGTGGCCCAGACGAAGGCTGAGGTGATGTTGGCAATCTGAAACGTCAAGGCGGGCATCTTACAGATGCCCGCCGCCAATGGCACGGATGCGCGCAAAGGACCGAAGAAGCGCCCAAAGAACACCCCGGCCACCCCCCGATCGCTCGAACAACAGGTGACCGCGCGGAATGAGGTTTGGATAACGTGACAGGGGCCAATAGTGCGAAACCCCGTTTCCCAACCGCGTGCCGATCCAGAAGGACAGCCAGTCCCCCAATGCCGCCCCAATGGCGGCGGCAAGCCACAGGGGCCAGAATGCGATACCGCTTTCGCCGATGAGAAAACCGACACCGATCAGGATCACGGTTGCAGGCAACAACAGAGAGATGAACGCCAGCGATTCCCCAAAGGCCAGCACGAGCACCAGCGGAACACCCCATGCTTCATGCGTCCGGATAAACGCGATCGTCGCTTGCGTGACCTCATCGAGGCTCATTCATCACTTTCCAATTCGCACCAAGCGTGACCGACGGTTGACATCTCACCATATCGGTCCCTCTGGCAAAGACCTGCCGCGCAGGAAACGGAAATCGTGCAGACGTGTAGCGGCCGAGCAACGCACACGGCGCAAGTAACCATTCAGAAGGATCTTCCTCCCGCTCTGATTGACAGAACCCACGGGATCGACCTTAACTCATTCTTAACAAAGGTGGTTGGGCGGGTCGGATGAGTTCCTCACGAGTGCGGTTGTGCGTACGGTTGGGCGGCGGTGCGGTCGTTGCAATCATTGCGATAATATCCACGTGGTCGGCGGCGACGGCTTCACAATCGATGCCGATCGGTGGCTTTACCTCGCAGCCGATCGGTCACTACGATTTCTGCAAATCCCATCGGGCCGAATGTGAGATCCGCTCACGCGACAATGGTCCGGAGCACATGACCGGAAAACTCTGGCGGCAGATTACGAGCGTTAACCTGACGGTCAACAACAACGTCAAGCCGATGAGCGATCTCGACCAGTACGGACAGGACGAATTCTGGGCTTATCCGGACAGTGGTTTCGGCGATTGCGAAGACTATGCGCTGGAAAAGCGTCGCCGTCTGATAAACAGCGGCATTCCTGTGTCGGATCTGCTGATGACGGTTGTTCGCAAGCCCGACGGCGAGGGTCATGCAGTGCTGACTGTTCGTACCGACACGGGCGACTTCATCCTCGACAACCTCACCGACACGGTGCGCCGCTGGGACCAGACCGGCTACCGCTTCCTGAAGAGGCAAGCCGGCACCGACACGGGGCGCTGGGTCTCCCTCGATGGCGACAACCCGCTGGTCAGCGCAATCAAGTGACGGTAGTGTAACAGTTCACCCCAAAGTTGACGCCTTGCCGAAAGAGATCTCTGTGGCTGATGCGCAGCCTGCTCTTCGTCTTAGGTCGGAGTGTTCGTCGTTGTTAAGGCTTTGTGTCCGGCTTCGCCTGATTGCTGCTCGCCCCCTTCGACGAGCACACTCAATGGCGCTGTCGCCTCCGGGCAGCCGCTCTGAATTTTTTTCCATGACGAAATGTTGAGAACCATGTCGCATTGCGCGAGTTCCGGTCCAGACGGCAATTGCAGACAGGCGAATTCACCGTGATGGAACGTCCGGCCGTTGGCGAGGCACTGACATTCTGCCCGCGCGGGCGTTGCAACAAGCGCCGCGAAAACCAGGATGCAAGAGGCATGGAACGTCCTCATGCGAAATCATAGCACGATCCGGAGCGGGCGCCAGATCGCCCAGCATGAGCTACAGCGCCGTGATGATGACGAACGCAATCGCGACCGCGGTGGCATGGGAACCGGCGTTGGCGAGCGAGCCCGGGAGGCCACTCAGCAGAGGCTCGATCAGATGCACAGATCAGCACCCGTCGCCGGCCGCTCCGGCGCCCGTGAGCAGTAGCGCCATTAGCGCGGCGAGAACTTGGACGCTCCGCCTCGCCCAATTTCGACCCTCTCACGCCCTCGGCAACGCAACCCTGGATGAGGACCGCGTCATTCCACACGCAAATAACCGGTCAGGCCGCTCTTCTGATGTTCAATGACGTGGCAATGGAATGCCCAATTACCCGGATTGTCAGCGACCAACGCCACTTCCATCACTTCTTGCGATTTAAGAAGGGCCGTATCTGTTACAAGCGACGCAATTTTGCGCTTGTCGGAGCGTAGCAGACGGAAAGACATACCGTGCAAATGGATCGGATGATCGTTCGGCGTTTCGTTGCGAAGGCGCAGAACATAGCTTTTGCCTCGTTTTAGAGCCGCGAGCGGATCAACTGGCCCCGGCGCGTCCCCTCGCCAGGCGACGCGGTTGATCGACCAGAAGGTGTAGCCGAGCGTGCCGCAAACACCCGGCGCCGGCGCATCACCATTGGGCGACCAGCCAAAGACGAAGTCCATTGTCTCGGGATCGGTAAGATCCGGCTCCGGTACGCGATTCGGCCGCAGCGGCTTGAGTTCGCCAAGCGTCCGCCCCGCGCTGGCGCCGATAGGCCGGAATCGGACGAGAACGCGAGGTCCCTTGGCTGTTCTGAGATTCAGGCTGACGATCTCGTCTTCGCCATCAGGCACGCGGAGGGCGATATCGGCGCGCTGGCCGGGCGCGATGACAATGCCCCGAGGCGCAACAGGCTGCGGCAGCGGGTTGGCATCAAGAGCGATCACTTTGGCCGTTCCGCCATCGAGGTCATAAGTGCCGATACGGGTGACATCCGTGACTGCCAAACGCAGGCGCACAAGGCTGCCCGCCGGCAGATCGTAAATCGGGGTGACTTCCCAATTTACTGTCGAGACCGTACCCAGCGTGCCGCCGCGCGCAGCGTTGCGTGCCTTGAACAATTCGATGAACTGGCCGTCTTCGCCGAGACGGAAGTCGCGTATATTGAGCGGCAAATCCTGGTCGAAACCGGCATCTTCGTCATCTTCGACAACAAGCATGCCTGTCAGACCGCGGGCCATCTGATCGAGCGTGTTGCAATGCGGATGATACCAATAGGTGCCGGTATCCGGCGGTGTCAGAGTGTAACGGAAGCTTTCGCCCGCCGCGATGGGACGCTGGGTGAGATAAGGCACGCCGTCCATGGCATTGGCGATGCGCAATCCATGCCAGTGCACACTCGTCGCTTCATCGAGATCATTGACCACGTCTATGGAAAACGGCCTACCTCGCAATAAACGCAGAGTGGGCGGCGGCCCGCCCGCACCGAAACTCATCATCCCTTTGGTGACGGTGCCGGGCAAAATCGACCGACTGATCGCTGAAACCGGCAAGGTCAGATCGGCTGCTACGGCCCTGCCGGCAATCAGCCCGCCTGCAGCGCCGACAGCTACTGCTGCCGTGCCGCCCAGCAAGAATCCCCTGCGCGACATTCCCGACATGAAGCAGCCCTTTCAGTGGAGTATAGCGGACGTGGTGTTGTTGTCTCTTCGTTCACGAATTTCGAACCCTGGCAATGATTCAAGGTCAAGGTGGCGTAGTCTCCGAAGGACTTCAACTGAAGTTGGAGTTTCACTTGCTTTTTGATGATTGCCACACAACGTCGCACTGAGCCGCGAGGCGTCTACGTGGCAGCTCTCGCCGAACGGCGTGTTGTGGGTGTAGCGTGCCCGATTGGCAGGAGTTACGACGCAAGCTATCCCCTTGCCGGAAATGGGCTCGCCTGAAATAGCACATTTGAAGCGGCCACCGTCTCTTAAACGCCCATAAACGCAAACGCCCATAGACGCTCATCACTCGTCAGCGCTCTATCTCGGCCCATTTCTGCTCGCCGCAGGATCGGTGCAAATACGGTCATCCAATTTCAATAACGGAACCCTGTAATGCTGCCGTCACATACGGTGGCTAGGCGGATGCAGGGCGCCCTGCCCGTCCAACCTTTGGAGACAACCATGCGCGCGTTGCCGACTGTCATGGCGCTTGCGGCCCTGCTGGGCACGCAGCCCGCTTTCGCCGAATTCGTCACAGCTTTCGATTTTCCGCAGCCGAAAGACACCAGCGAATTTTACACGGTTATCGAGATTCCGGCGGGAAGCTTCACCAAATATGAGATCGATGCCGAGACAGGCCATGTCGTCGTCGATCGATATCAGTCCATGCCGGTCGTCTATCCGGCCAACTATGGTTCCGTTACCAGTTCGTTGGGCGGCGACGGCGACCCGTTGGATGCGCTTGTCTTCACCCGGGAACCCGTTGTGCCCGGTGCTCTGATCAAAGTCCGCGCCATCGGCGTGCTCAACATGGTCGACGGCGGCGAAGCGGATGACAAGATCATCGCTGTGCCGGCTACGGATATCGATCCGCAATATGACGGGGTCAAGACCATCGATGATCTTCCGGCCATCGAACGACAGCGCATCGAGGCATTCTTTCGAGTTTACAAGCAGCTACCTGAAGGCCGCAAGGCCGTTGAGCTGAACGGCTTTGGTGGCGCCAACGTCGCCATCGACATGGTTGGCAAAGCCATTGAAAGCTACCGGAACAAGAAGGACTGACAGGAAAGCAGAATCTCAACAGGAAGCTCATCCATAGGGCTGGTTCCTAGCGGTGTTGGAACACCGCTAGGGTATGCGTTGGGCTTGCGTCGCACTGTTGGATGCGCGCAAACTGCGCTTCGCTTTAGCTCCGGGCGTTTGCTGTTGATAAAGCCAAATCGTTGGCTTTATCTCCGCCTTCGCCTGGTTTCTGCTCGTCCCCTTTGACAGGCAAGCCAAACGGCGCCGTCGCCTCGGGGCATCCATCCTGAATTTTTTTCCATGACGAAATATTGAGAACCATGTCGCACTGCGCGAGTTCAGGACCTGACGGCAATTGCAGACAAGCGATTTCGCCGTGATGGAAAATGTGGCCGTTGGCGAGGCACTGGCATTCGGCCCGCGCGGGCGTTGCAGCGAGCGCCGCGAAAACCAGAATGTAAGAGGCCGTGATCGTCCTCATGCGCAAGATCATAGCACGATCCGGAACTGTCGCTAGTGTGAACGCTTCACAAGTAACTCGGCGGAGAACTCGTACCGCGGGCGCTCACGATCCTCAATCGTCGTTCGCGTCGGTTTTTGCCCTGTTGTCCCTATTTTGTGGCCCGAATCAAAGGCACGGCCAAGCGACCAAAATGACCAGCAAATCCATCGGCATGCCGCGCCCAACGACACCTGCCAAACTGCCGGCATACATGACGAGCAGCGTTGTTCGAACCAACGGCCGCGATGATGCGCGACACGTTCATGTTGAGGGAATGCGCGGGTCCTGAACGAGATAGAGCCGCGCAGTCGGCGTGAAATCAGTCACCAGGAATGAGAACGAAACCGTGCTCAGCGGATGGACCTCGCCTTTCCGGAACAGAAGATGGTCATAAGGTTCGAATTCACGACTGAATTCGGCGAAACTATCGGACCGAATTGCATCCGTTTCGCGGCGCGCCTGGTCGAACGAAAGCCCGTCGCTGGAATCGCTTGGCTGGTTGAGAATCTCCTGCAACTCGAACTCGAATTCGACCCAGGCGTGACCGCTGTTGTTGAGGGCAACGATCCTTAGGGAAATGAACCCGGTGGCATAGTTGCCGGAGGCACCGAATGGCTGAACCGGCCGGATGGCGCGTATGGTGAGGGTTACCGGGCTTGCCGACTCGAGTTCCTCGGTGATCACGACGGGATCGGCCCTTGTTCCGGCTCCCGAAGCGGCAATGATCCGGAATCCGCCGAGTTCGTCGGAAAAGGAGTAGGCGCCTGCTTCAAATATTCTGGGCCCTGTGCCATCGGCTCCAGCGAGGAGTCCGCTTGCTGCGAGCACGGTTGCGAATATCCCTACCAGACGTGCGCCTGATATTCGGGTTGACGAGTGGTGCCACATGGCTCGTAGTATGAACGACATTCCCGCGGCCGCATACTGGAATGGCTCAGGCGAGAGGCTATGATGGTTGGATTTGGCGCCGTAGGTCGAGGCATTCAACCGGATCGGTCGCCGCAAACCGCGGAGAGGTTGTCGCTGCCGGCGATATGCGCGAGAGGACGTACCGATGTTCGGACTTGGCATGACCCACCTGTTGGTTATCTTCGTGGTGGCGCTGGTTGTTTTCGGCCCGGAGGAGCTTCCAAAAGTCATGCGATCGGCGGGGGCAATGATGAAGACATTCAATCGGATTGCGGGCGATTTTCGAAAGCAGTTTGACGACGCCGTACGTCAAGCCGACAAGGAACTCGACCTGCAGGAAACCCGCTCGATGCTTCAGAATGCGATGGAGGACGTGCCGCGAAGCGCTGACAAGGCCATAGTAGGGAAGGACAGCAATCTCGATCCGGCCGCTGAGCGGGGCGCAGAATCTGAACTGACGTCGGTCACGGCCAAGGATGCGAGGTTTAATGCCGAAACGTCATCAAACCAGTGATCGGGCAGAAGAGCAGTCGCCCATCGGAACCATCGCGAGGCTCCCAGCCGCTCCACCTTCACCGTTTCGGTTTCGCCGACTGCGCGCCGGGACTCAAAACCTCATCTCGGGCATTCCCCTCGCTGTAAAATCCCTTCACAGGTTACCATTGTTCCACCACTGCCGTGCTGCAGCCGTGCTCTGTTTGACAATCGCGTTGCTGACTGCGGCGGTCACCGACGTCGGCTCCGCTTCAGCGCATCGCAACGCGCTCTGGCAGGTTGTGCAGACCTGCGCTCTTGCCGCAGCGCATCTTGGCAGCGCTTTCCCCTGCGAGGAAGTGATCCTGCCCAGGCAGGGCGTGCCTGGATCAGCTCTCATTAAATCACCCCGATACCGGACCGAGTTTCTGTTGACGCCACTTACGGCTGTTGCCGGCCTTGAAAGCCCGTCTGTCCGTTGGCAGGGCAGTTCCCAACTCTGGAATCGGGCGTGGAAAGCACGAAGCAAGGTCTCGGCGAGCCTCGGACGTCACCTTCCACGAACGGCCATCGCCATGGCTGTGAATTCCAGGACTGAGCGATCCCAGGATCAGTTCCACATCCATATCGATTGCGTTGCGGTGTCGGTGGAAAAGAAACTTGTCCTGAAGGGGCCGAAGGTGGAAGGTCCGTGGCAGCTTCTCCCTTTGGCTCTGATGGGGAAACGCTATTGGATCAAGGCAGTCGACAAGTCGGATTTGGAAACGACCAACGTAGTCGGCATCATCGCTTCCGGCCTGCCGCAGGCCCGGCGCGCCATGCATCACGTAAATGTCGTCGTCGTTGGCGCCGAACTCGCCGGCGCAAGACCGGGATTTTACATCCTGACCAATTGGGAAAGCTCAGCGGCCGAGCGCCTTTTGGATCACGACTGCACCTCGCGTTGAGCGCCCACGAGGCAACGGGCGAAGCAATGGCCGCACCCGGACACTCGACGGAAGTCTCAAAGCAGTCTTCGCGGAATGGTATCCGGGCATGGCAAACGACAATCCAAGACCCGATCAGCGCAGCAAAGCTGCGTGACCGCCCCACAGTTCCTCATGCTCTCCTATCTGCAGGCCCGCACCGGCTAACGTCGGCTCTTCGACGATCCGATGAACAGACAGCCCGAGACGAGCTGCGCACCATGCGCCTCGAAACGCGCGAGATGGGTCGCGATTGTCACCGCTCGGACGCAATAATGACCGCTTGTTCGTGGTCTGTGACGTCGACACGTGGCAAATTCGTCGTTTTTGGTCGGCGCGCGTTTCCTGCCATGTCACATCCCTGACACGGACATCGCCGAACATTGTCCGTGAACCCACCCGGAGCCTGCCATGCACCGTCTTATCGCTGCACTCGCAATAACAACAAGCTTGAACACCGTTGCGGGGGCAGCGACGGTCTACCCGCTTGATCGGGCCACGATCCTGGCGCAGTCGCCTTTCGACGTGAAGGTCGAGTTCGACAAGGTCGTTAGCGCCGACCAAGTCACGGTTACGATCAACGGCCAGCCGGCGGAAACCGTGTTGGGCAAGAAATTCGAATTCATCGAGAAGGAAGAAGGTTTCGACGCTTCGGCGCTGTTGATCCGCGCAGCCAGCATTTCGCAGCCTGGTACCTACAAGCTGGAGGCGAAGGCCGGCGACGAAATGAAGTCGGTGAGCTGGCAGGTTTTCGGCACCCCGGCAACGCCCAAGGCCAAGAACGTCATCTTCTTCCTCGGCGACGGGCTTTCGGTCGCGCATCGCACCGGCGCCCGCATCATGTCGAAGGGCATGACGGAAGGCAAAGCCAACGGGCGCCTCAACATGGACGACCTCGATCACATGGCCTTCATAGGCACGTCCGCGACCAATGCGATCTCAACCGATAGCGCCAACACGATGTCGGCTTACATGACGGGCCACAAGACGGCTGTCAACGCGCTCGGCGTCTATGCGGATCGCACCAAGGCCAGCCTTGACGACCCCAGGGTCGAGACGATCGCAGAGGCGCTGCGGCGCACCGGCAACAAGTCGATCGGCGTTGTCTCAACCGCCGAGGTGGAAGACGCCACCCCTGCGGCGGTCGTCGCCCATACCCGCCTGCGCGCCGACAAGGCTGACATTGTCGGCATGTTCTTCGTCGTCAAGCCCGAAATCGTCCTTGGCGGCGGCTCCGCCTACTTCCTGCCGCAGAGCACGCCGGGCTCGAAGCGCAAGGACGACAAGGACTACATCGCAATGTTCAGGGATGCCGGTTACACATTGGCGACCGACAAGACCGAACTCGTGGCCGCCAAGGGAACCAACACCGGCAAGATCCTCGGCCTTTTCCACACCGGCAACATGGACACGACACTCGACCGTGAATTCCTCAAGAAGGGCAGCGTCGAGAAGTTCCCGAACCAGCCCGGCCTTGTCGAGATGACGCAGACCGCACTCGATCAGCTTTCCAAGGACGAGGACGGCTTCTTCCTCATGGTCGAAGCGGCGTCCGTCGACAAGATGTCGCATCCGATGGACTGGGAGCGGTCGCTGTTCGAGACCATCGAGTTCGACAAAGCCGTCGGCATCGGGATGGAGTTCGCCAAGACGCATCCGGACACGCTGATCGTCGCCACGGGCGATCACACGCACGGCGTGTCGATCATCGGTACCATCGACGACCAGAAACCGGGCGAGGAGATGCGCGACAAGGTCGGCGTCTATGCCGATGCGGGCTTCCCGAACTACACCGACGAGAACGGCGACGGTTATCCCGACAAGGTGGACGTCACGCGGCGACTGGCTATATTCGCCAGCAACTTTCCCGACTACTACGAAACCTTCCGTCCGAAGCTGGATGGTCCGTTCGAGCCGGCCGTGCAGAACGGGGCGAAGCAGTACATCGCCAACGAGAAGTACAAGGACGTTCCGGGTGCGGTCCTGCGCGTCGGCAATCTGCCGAAGACGGCCGACACGGCCGTCCACGCCGTTGACGATGTCGTGCTCCAGGCGACCGGCCCTGGCGCCGAGGAATTCAAGGGCTATATGGAAGAGAGCGACGTCTATCGCGTGCTTGCCGATGCCCTGGCTCTTGCGCCGGCAACGAACTGATGCACTTTAGCCGATCTGGCTTGATGGACCAAGTCGCGACATGGCTCCTGACGCTACGGCGCCTGGAGCAGAACGCCGGAAGCAAGTTTCGCTCATGAAACAGCGCCCGATCACCCGCCGCAAATTGGTGCTGCTTGGCTCGGCCGTCGCACTGGTCAAGATGACTGGCGCGAGTTCCGCTTCCACGGCAACGGCAACCCTTGGCTTCGATGAGCTCTATGGAAAGATCAGCGTTCTCGGGCTCAGCTTTTCGGACAAGGTGAAAGGGCTCGCGGAAGCGGAAGTCTCCATGCAAGGCTTCATGGCGCCGCCGCTCAAGGCCGAGGCGAATTTCTTCGTGCTCACGGAAATCCCGATGGCGCTTTGCCCGTTCTGTTCCTCCGACGCCGACTGGCCGGACAACATCGTGGTCATCTACCTCGACGAGGCGCAGACCTTCGAGCAGGCCAATGCCCCGATCGAGGTGAGCGGGCGGCTGGAGGTCGGTTCATGGACCGACCCGGAAACCGGCTTCGTCAGCCTCCTTCGCATCGTCGATGCGCATTTCCGCACGGCCTGACCGCAAATGCTCCGTTTGACGATCCGTGACCTTGAGATGTCGTTTCAGGGTCTTGGCAGGCCTGCGCTGGCTCTGTCCGCGCTGGAAATCGCGCCAACCGAAAAAGTTGCCGTTACCGGTCCGTCCGGGTGCGGGAAGACGACCTTCCTGAACGTCGTCACCGGGCTCGATCGCGTTCGGAACGGTTCGGTTCGATGGGGCGAGACCGATCTTTCCGGTCTTTCGGAAGCTGGTCGCGACCGTTGGCGCGCTATGCATGTCGGCCTTGTCATGCAGGAGATCCACCTGTTCCCCGGCCTCTCGGCGCTCGATAACGTGCTGTTGCCGAGCCGACTGTCGCGGCTCCGTTCGAATACCGACTTCAGAGCGGACGGCATGCAGTTGCTCGAACTGGTCGATATAGATCGTCCCGATCAGCCGGTCGAAACCATGTCTCGTGGACAGATGCAGCGGGTCGCGGTGGCTCGGGCATTGGTCGGGCGGCCGGCAATCATCGTGGCCGACGAACCGACAGCCAGTCTCGATGCCGATTCCGGGGCCTCTGTCGCGGATCTGTTACTGCGACTCTCCAACCAGGCGGGTGCGACGCTGATCGTGGCGAGCCACCAAAAACGCCTCATCGAAAGCCTCGATCGCGTGATCCATCTGGAGTCTGGCGCCGTCGTCAGCGACACCGGCAAGCCCGCGGCCACGCATGATGAGGCGTTTCTTTGACGTCCGCGCACGATCGGTCGCGAATCCCATCAGCCGAGGTAACCATACTGCCGGTTCTGCGGCCGCCCTCACGCGAAGGAAATGACCCTTGTTGCGGTTTGTCGCTGCGGACTTGAAGCGACACTGGATCGGCGTGGCTGCGGTGGCGCTGCTCATCGCGCTCGCGACCGCGCTCGGCGTCGCTGTCACGCTCGGCGAGCGGGCGCTTCGGTTGGGTAGCGCACATGCGGCGGGCGCCTTCGATCTGGTAGTCGGCGCGCCCGGCAGCGAGACCCAATTGCTGCTGTCCGCCGTGTTCCTGCAGGCAGCGCCCTTGACGCTCATGCCGGGCAATGTACTGGCGGGGCTGATCAGGGACGAACGTGTGGCCTGGGCGGCCCCCGTCGGGTTCGGTGATTTCGTCGAGGATTTCCCGATCGTCGGCACGACGCAAGCGCTGGTCGACGGACTGGGCGGCGTCTCCGAAGGACGCACGTTCGAGAAGCTCGGCGAAGCGCTTGTCGGAGCGTCCGTGGCGAAGAACATGGGAAGCCGCTTTCACCCGGCGCACGGCCAGGTCCGTCAGGCGACCGCAATGCACAATGATGTCACCTACGCGGTCGTGGGACGGCTGAGGCCGACCGGTACCGCCTGGGACCGAGCCGTCATCGTTCCGATCGAAGCGGTCTGGCACATTCATGAACGCGATCGGGCGGGAACAGGATCGCCGCTCCTGCAGGCTGCCGCCCAAGGGGCCGCAGAGACAAGCGAGTTCGACCAGCCGATCCATCCGGAGGCCGTCCTCGATCCATCCACACCCGGCCTGCCAGCCATCGTGGTCAAACCGCGTACGGTCGCTGACGCCTATAAGCTGCGACAGGCGCACCGCAACGATCGGACCGTCGCGATCTTCCCGGGCGAGGTGCTGACGAGGCTCTACGGGACGCTCGGCGATGCGCGACGCGTGCTTTCCTTGGTGGCCGGCGGAGCGCAGGCGCTTGTCGCCGCCGCGATCCTGCTTGTCGTGGTCCTTCACGTCATGCAGCGGCGCCGGCAGATTGGTGCCTTGCGCGCGTTCGGGGCGCCGCGCGCGGTGGTGTTTGAAATCGTCTGGCTGGAGACGTTCGCAATCATCGCAGCAGGGGTGCTTCTCGGCTTCGGGCTGGGCTACACGGCCGCCAGGACGGGTGCGCACCTCTTGAGCGGAGCCAGCGGCTTTACATTGCCCGTCGAGTTCCGCAGCGAGGACTGGCAGTCCGCCCTTGTGTTATTGGCTATCACGGGTCTGATCGCTCTGGTGCCGTCGATGCTTGCATACCGGCAATCGCCGGCGCAGGCACTCAGAAACTGAACCGATTTGTGCTCATCAAAAATTCTCACCGCAGCCCGAATTAGGAAACTGCTCGTCCTTGCAAACGGTTTCGTCAAAAGCCAACAAAACCTATGCCCAATGCTCTATCGCCGTTGACACCCAAGACAGTCGTCGGTTCAGGTTGCCGGAAGATCGTGAGATCGTGACGGACGCAAAGGAAGTGCAATTGGCTGAAATCGGGTGGAGCGAGGCGGCGATCCTAGGAGTGGTTCAAGGACTGACGGAATTTCTTCCGATCTGCTCAAGCGCGCATTTGCGGATCGTTGGTGAATTCCTGCCACCGGCCGGCGATCCCGGCGCCGCATTTACCGCCATTACGCAGATCGGGACCGAGATCGCGGCCCTGATCTATTTCCGCCATGACATCATCTGCATCATCGCCACATGGCTGCGTTCCCTGGCCGGCCGCCGTGAACGGCTGGACCCGGATGCCCGCATGGGATGGCTGGTGATCATAGGGACCCTGCCGATCGGCATCCTAGGACTATTGCTGAAGAACCTGATCGAAGGTCCGGCCCGCAACCTCTATCTCACGGCAACCATGTTGATCGTCTTCGCGCTGGTTCTCGCGGCCGCCGACCGGCTGGGCGCCAAGCGCAAGGCTTTGCGCGATCTGGGCTGGTGGGACGGCTTTCTGTTCGGCGCCGCCCAGGCGATGGCCCTCATCCCGGGCGTTTCGCGATCGGGAGGCACTATAAGCGCCGGACTGCTGATGGGTTACACGCGAGAGGCCGCCGCCAGGTATTCGTTTCCTGGTGGCGATACCTGCCGTGCTCGCCTTAGGGCTTCTTCCAGCTCTATGCGAGTTGGGGGGCAGACAGTCCGGTCGGCGCCGGTCCGACCGCGCTGGCCACCCTGCTGTCCTTCGCGGTCGGCTATGTCGCGATCGTGGGTTTTCTGAAGCTAGTCTCGACGCGCAGCTACATACGCTTCGTCTATTATCGGATCGGGCTCGGCGCCTCGATATTTCTGCTTCTTGGCGCCGGTCTCCTGTCAGCGTCCTGAGATTATTTCGTGCCGCTGACGAGAATGTTCTGTTGGGATTCGATCGCTTCCCAATGGCCGGAGTTGGATCGCGACTGGCGCTTCAGGTAGGTATATCCGGTGTCCGACCACAGCAGGACCTTCGCTCCAGATTGTCGAGAATGAAGTCACCGGCGGTCGTGTTGACGCTCAGCATCGCGTGCCCCTCGCCGCTCGACTGCCTGACCACCGTTATCCAAAAGGTTTTGCGGGGGCACGCCCTGTCTCATCAGTTCGCGACGTTTTTCCAGCACGATGTCGTCGCAGTCGCCAAATCCCTTATAGGGATACTCCCATTTCTCCTCGACACCGGGTATCTATGTCCGTCATGGCCATGATCGTCGTGTTGGCCCTGTTGTTGATTTCGATCAGCGTCTCACACAAGGAGCGGGTCAGTTCGACGGGCTTCGGGTCGCGCGTGACGATCGAGCAATCATCGCGATAGTTCCGACAGTATTCGTAATGACCGATCGCTGCGTTGTCCGTCCGTTTGTTCGCATGAATGTGAGCTGCCCTGCATTCGCCGACCATGACCGATGACTTTTGCGATCGCTCGTAGGCGTCAACGTATCCGTAAACCACCGCGTCAAGCCGGTGAGCGACATGGAACACAATGGAGTTCCAGAATATTGGTCCTATCCTGACGATAATCTGGGTGATTGCGAGGATTATGCACTGGAAAATCGGCGAACGCTGATGCGAAAGGCCTTCGCGTCTCCAGTCTGCTCTTGACGGCAGTGCGCAAGTCCGATGGCGAAGGGCACGCTGTATTGGCGGTTCGAACCGACAAGGGCGATTTCATTCTCGATAATCTGACCAATAGGGTTCGTCCCTGGTACGAGACGAACCATCACTACCTGAAGCGCCAAGCGGAATACAACACGAGACGGTGGGTTTCCATCTTAAGCGAAGACAATCTTCTCGTCGGCGCGCTTAGGTAACGGGATGCCGAACATTTTTTCCAGCGTCCTTGCATCCGAACACCTTGCCGGCTCGCAAAACCTCCGCCTCTCTGTTATAGGCTCGAAAGCACACTGCCATGACCATATGACGGCACACCCTGCATCCCTTCACGGAGCCGGAGGCTGCCAACGGAGCCTCATGCCAACAGCCAAGCTGCAGCCCTTTTTGATGACGGTGACGATCGTTGCAACTTGTGTCGGAACGGCCCCAGCCGTGGCGCAGACTGTCACAGTCGTCCCGACGGGCAATCGTCTTGCCGAGCAACCGGTGATCCCAAGAGCGTCCGCGCTTCGTTCCAAGGCATTCAACACGACGTACGAGGAGAAGTATCGGGCCATAACCGCCTTGATACGGGACGACCGCAAACTCGTCGGCAAGATCAGGAAGGCGGCGCTCGCCTATGGCATCGATCCGATCCACATCGTCGCGGCTCTCGTCGGAGAGCACACCTACAATATCAGCGTGGTCGACTCGGTTCAGACCTATTACGTCAAGGCGCTCGCCTATGCCGATCTGAAGTTCTCCTTCAGCTACAGGGGCACTCCGGTCCAGTCATTCGTCCAGCGGCCCGAATTCGCATCCTGCTCTTCTCTCGAAAGCAGCGCGCTGATTTGGAGCTGCCGTGACCAGGTCTGGGAAGAGACATTCCGGGGTCGCAAGGTCGATGGCGTCGACTACGAACCCATCACGTTCCAGCGGGCCTTCTTCCAACCCTTCTATGCGGGGCAGACCTTCGGCCTGGGACAGATAAGCCCGCTTGCAGCCCTGCAGGTCACAGACATGGTCAGCCGGGTCAGCAAGCTTCCCCGATTGTTGCCCGATCGCCCGCAGGCGATCTATCGCGACGTCATGGATCCTGATCGCAGTCTTGTTTACATCGCCGCGATCATCCGGGATTCGATCGATGCCTATCGGGAACAGGGGTTCGATATATCCGGTAATCCCGGAATCACCGCCACGCTCTACAATGTTGGCCAGCCGCGCAGACGTGCACGTGAGTTGAGGCAAGCCGTGACCGACAAGACCGGCCGCACCCTGCCCGTCGAGAACTATTACGGCTGGCTCACCAACGACAGGCTCGAAGAACTCAAGGCGCTTCTCATCGATGGCACGAAATGATCGTGGTTGGTGGCCGGACACTCGCGAACCTGCGTCGGATGGCAGGACAGATTTATGCCGGAAAAGCTGGCTGTCATGAGACCAATTCCGCTTGCATTTGGCGAACATCTATCGACATCAGATGGAAGCAAACAGTGCACTCAAGCGAACTCATAAAGCGCGCCGGAATTGCCGGTCGCGTGCAAGATGGCCAAGCGAGGTATCGTGTGTCGATAACCATGCGGCTCCAAACTGAGAATGGCTTACCCAGCGCGACGCTCTGAAAACCACATATTTGAAAGACAAGGTGGCGTTTGGCATGCGCCTCTACGGCTTGACTGACTGAGGGGGTGACATCGCCATGCTTGATCCGATCGTGAATTTCTTCACCCGGATTTTCCAGTGGATCGGCCGCGGCATCGGCTTAGCCATCGGCGTCATCCTGTGGCCGTTCGTGTGGGCCGGGCGTTGGTATACGCAGCGCGGCTGGATCCTGAAGGCAGTGGTCGGCCTGGCGCTGCTGATGCTGATCGGCCTCTACGCCAATTTCTTCTACGCCACCCAGTGGTGGAACAATTTCAACCCGAACTATCCCGACACCTATATATTCGAGAAGCGCAACCTGTCGGCCGGCGAGCAGGTCGCCGCCGGTGCCGGCACCGACGCCGCCAGGACCTGTGGCAATTCGGCGATCGCCCAGTTGGCGGCCGACCTGACCGACTTCAACGTCAACCAGAATGCCTGGGTGTCGTCGATGATCCTCTACAAGCTCGGCCTGTTCGGCATCGACTGGGACCACACGCCGTGGATGGACAACAAGGCCTCGTTCCAGCGCGGCATCAACCAGGCGGTGCGGCGCACGGCGACCGAGCTTGCCGACAATCTCGGCCGCGTGCGCACCACTTCGCAGATCGACGCCGATCTTCAGGACGCGCGCGGCAATCTGCAGTTCGATGAAGAGACCTGGTATTTCGGCCTGAACCCGTTCGGCCCGAAGACGCCGACGCCGAGCTACTATCGCGATGCGGTGCGCAAGCTGCGCGCCTTCAACGCCCGGCTGGAAACCTGCCAGACGGTGTTCGATGCCCGCGCTGACAATCTCAAGCAGTATATCGACCGCATCTCGTCCGACATCGGTTCGACCTCGGCGATCCTCAAGGAGCGCGCTGAGCACTACAACAATGGCTGGTTCGATTTCCGCGCCGACGATCGCTTCTGGTTCGCCTATGGCCAGCTCTATGCCTATTACGGGCTGATGAAAGGCGCCGAGGCCGATTTCGAGGACGTGATCAAGGAAAAGCACCTGCAGAGCCTGTGGGACACGATGGACTCGCAGTTCGTCTCGGCGCTGCGCATCCAGCCCTTCATCATCGCCAATGGCCGCGAGGATGGCTGGCTGTTGCCGAATCACCTAACGACAATTGGCTTCTACATGTTGCGCGTGCGCTCGAACCTGGTCGAGATCAGCAACGTTCTTGCGCAGTAACTCGGTGGATGAAGCGCTCGAGGGCATCGAGGCATTGGGACCGGTAACTTCTCTGGGGTGAGCGCGGCCACGATTTGTTAGCGCCGACTGGGCCATCACCGTTACTTTGTTTAAGGCGGCGGCGATGGCGGTGGAATGGACGATCACGATCGAGAGCAGGAACGAATTCGGCGATGTCGAAACGAGGTCCGGATCGACAAAAGCGATGAGCGTCCGCGTGGCGGAGACCTTGACCTGTCGATCGAGGATGGCAAGAAGATCATGGCCGCCCTGCAAACAGTGGTCGCGACCTAGTCTAGGAGGCGAAAACCTACACCCTGTTTCGACGGGTCTGTCCGGATTGCCACAATTTTCGGCCAGTCAAGGACTATACGACGCGTCGAATTCAAACGGTGTTCGGCACAGTGGAGGTTCGCAATCCCCGCTGGGTGTTGTGCCGGGATTGCCATCCAGGGATGGACGCCGCATCCAATGGTCGAGGTTCCCGACCTGTTGAGGGAAGTGCATGAATGGACCGGCTTTGCGGATAGCTTCACGCATGTTCGCACCGGCGACGTCCCAAGAAATGTCTCGGCCATGCTGGCCGGCGTACTGGCGGATGCGACCAACCTTGGTCCGAAACGGATGGCCAGCGCGTCCAAAGGCATCAGCGCTCACCAGATCAGTTGGATGAGAACCTTCCATGCACGGTCGGAGACCTACCGCGCGGCGCAGGCCTGCGTGACGGACGCACACACCCGCCATCCGCATTCTCGCCTTTGGGGCAATGGCACGACGTCATCATCTGACGGCCAATTCTTCCGCGCGAGCGACCGAGCCGCAAAGCGCGGCGACATCAATCTGCATTACGGCAGCGAACCCGGCTCAAAGTTCTACAGCCACCTTTCCGATCAGTACGGCTACTTCAGCATTCTGCCCATCAGTCCGACCGAAAGTGAGGCTGCTTATGTGCTCGATGGGCTATTCGATCAGGACACGGTCCTCGACATCCAGGAACACTTTACCGATAGGGGCGGCGCGAGTGATCACATCTTCGGTCTGTTCGCCCTCATAGGCAAACGCTTCGCGCCGCGACTGTGCAACCTCAAGGACCGGAAATTCCACACGTTCGAGAAAGGCGATGCATACCCGGCGCTGTCGAACCACATCGGGGCGCCGATCAACACCACCCTGATCCTCGAGCACTGGGATGATCTCCTCCATCTGGCGGCGTCGATCACCACGCGATCCTTAGTGCCGTCCACGATCCTGAAGAAACTATCCGCATCTCCGAAGGAAAGCCAACTCGCACGAGCGCTACGGGACTCGGCCGGGTCGAGCGATCGCTGTTCATGATCGAATGGTACTCAAGTTCGGCGCTACGCCGGCGTTGCCAGGCCGGCCTCAACAAGGGTGAGGCTGCGCATAAGCTGAAGCGCGCCGTTTTCTTCCACGAGCGTGGTGAAATCCGTGACCGGTCGTTCGAAAGCCAGGCGTTCCGCGCCTCCGGCCTCAACCTCGTCGTCAGTGCGATCGTAGGAATACGGTCTATATCGAACGGGCCGTTACCTACTTACGCAAAACGCATCGCGAGATTCCGGATCATCTGCTCAAGCACGTATCGCGGCTGAGTTGGGAGCACATCAACCTGACCGGCATCTACACCTGGGATGCAGAACATCAGATGCCTGAAGGATTCCGTTCGCTCAGACTTCCGGCTCGGTTACGCCACGCCGCATGACGTTCATGCTCCGTTCGACGTTAGCGTGTCGCTGGGAACGGTTCTTGTTCCGACCCCCTACTCGCTGGGTTACACAAGCAGCCAACTGTTCCGACGGGTCCTATTTCCCCAGGTGGCCCTCACGGCAATTCCCGAGCTGACCACCTCGATGAGGTCATCATGAAGGCGCTTTCACTCGGATTCGCCATCGAGGTCGTCGATATCTTCGCGCAGTCCCAACTGACCGCCGCGCTGAACTTCTACTACCTCGAAGCCTTTGTGATTGCCGTCGTGATCTACATGGTGATCGCCTATGTCGTCATACAGATCGCCGACAGGCTGGAGCAATCCCTCCGGGTGTGGACGTGAGGCATGCATGTGGGACAGGATCGCCAAGCTTCGGGATTACTCTCGTCACGGTAGGGGCCGCCGACCGTCGCGCGCGCTGGGCGCGCTATTTCTCATCGCCGTTGGCCTCTATGTCGGATACCATGGCTGGACAGGACTATCCGCCGCGGGGGCCTGATGCGCTCATGCTTCAACCCAAGACCGCAATCCGAGATAGCGAGCCAATCATGAAATCCGAGACAGCAGCCACGGAAAGCGTTGAGCCGGCGCCTAAGACGGTTCCATCGGGTTGGCGAGTGTTGATGACGCGCGAACGCTGGACCGAAGTCGCGCGCATCCTTTTTACCGGCTTGATGGCGTTGCTGTATTGGCAGCAGCTCATTCCAATACAAGCCTTGTGGGTGGCGGTTGCCATCGGCTTGTATCCGCTCGTCAAGACCGGCGTCGTTGATCTCGTAAAAGAGCGCAAGATCGGTACCGAAATATTCGTCACCATTGCCACGGTGGTGGCGCTGATCGGAGGCGAGACCGTCGCCGGCGCGGTCCTCATGGTGATCATTTTGATCGCGGAGTTCATCGCCGATGTGAATATGGAACGAGCGCGAGCCTCGATCAAAGACCTGATCGGCTCAGTGCCGCAGGTGGCGCTTGTGCGGGACGCAGGTGGCGAACGCATGGTCCCGATCGAGAATTTGCGCGCGGGCGACGTTGTCTTGGTGCGGGCCGGCGAGAAGATCCCGGTCGATGGCACCGTCGTCGGTGGAGCGGCTTCGGTCAACGAAGCATCGATCACAGGAGAGAGCATTCCGAAGGACAAGAGCGATGGCGCCGATGTCTTTGCCGGAACCATCGTCGAATCCGGCGCCCTCGACATCGAGACCGAGAAGGTTGGTGCCGACACCACCTTTGCCCGCATCATCAGTCTGGTCGAGAATGCCGAAGCGGAACAGGCACCCGTCCAGAAACTGGCGGATAAGGTCGCGTCATGGCTGATCCCGGTCGTGCTGATCTTCCTCGTTGCGGTTTATCTTTATACCCGCGACGTTCGGATGATCGTCACTCTGCTGATTTTCACATCACCTGCCGAACTCGGATTGGCGACTCCTCTGGTGATTATCGCAGCCATTGCGCGAGCCGCACGCAGTGGAATTCTGGTCAAGGGGGGCGTCTATCTGGAGTCTTTGGCCAAGGTCGACGTCCTGGTGTTCGACAAGACAGGCACCCTGACGGCGAACAAGCCCGAGGTTGTCGGCGTGGAGATGCAGGACGGCACGCTTTCGGAAGCTGATCTGATCAGCCTTGCCGCCGCCGCCGATCGGCGCTCCGCTCACCCCTTGGCGAAAGCGGTCGTCAACTATGCCGCCCGGATGAAAATCGATGTCCCGGAACCGGAGCAGTACGAGCAGTTGCAGGCGCGCGGTGTGAAGGCGACGGTCTCCGGACGCACCGTGCTGGTCGGGAACGCATTGTTGTTGCGCGAGGCCGGCGTGCCGCTTTCCGATGCGATCGAAAAGGGCGGACAGACGCCGGTTCACGTCGCGGTCGATGGGAAATTCGCTGGCGTGATTTTTATTGCCGACACATTGCGACCAGGTGCGCGCGAAGCGCTGGCAAAGCTCCGTGCAACCGGGGTCAAGCGCATGGTGATGGTGACGGGTGACAATGAGGCCACAGCGCGGACCATCGCCAACGAGCTCGGCGTGGATGAAGTGCGTGCCAATCTGATGCCGCAGGACAAGGTCGCCGCCATCGCCGAATTGCAAAAGCAGGGCCATCGCGTGGCGATGGTCGGCGACGGGATCAACGACGCGCCGGCGCTGGCACGCGCCGATGTCGGCATTGCGATGGGGGGCGGCGGCACGCAGGCAGCGCTGGAAGCCGCCGACATCGCATTGATGAAGGATGACCTGGCAAGAATTGTCAGCGCCCGCGCGATTGCGCGACGCGCTTACCGGACAATTCAGGAGAATATCTTCGTCGGCGTTGGTGTTGTGCATGTTTTGGGCATTACCGCAGCGCTGATGGGCTGGATCGGTCCTATCCAGGCAGCGATTTTGCACTTGGGGCCAGATGTCCTGGTGTTCCTGAATTCGGCAAAACTGCTGCGCGTTCGAATCCAAGATGTTTAAGCGCATCTCTTTGAAGCCTAAGGCTTCGAACCGAACTAGCCAAAGCGGTCATTCGATTCGTCCGATCGGATGACTGCTACTGGCGCATGTGGTCGGTTGGCGCGTTCATAGATCAGATTGCCTGATGAGGCTCGGGAAGGTCCGGCCGGGGTGGAAAACCGCCGTTCAGCGCCCTATGCGAGCACGAAATTCGGCAGTCGAATTGGTGCGTGGAAACGGTTCGGAAGGCAACTGTACATCGAGAAAGGCACAAAGCGGCTCCCACCCTTCGGAGGCCTGATAAGTAAGAAGGCGTTCAGGTGGCAGCGTTGATTTCACGGAAGCGTTATGTGCTTCATAGACAGCGATTGCGTGTTCACGGTTATCAAATCGACCGCCAAAGACAGTGTTTCCAACCACCGCCACACCAAAGGACTGTGGATCATTGGTAGCAGCATCCATCGTGAGCCCTATTGTTTGCGCCATGCTGTCATACCAGGCTTCCGGGTCACGAACTGTCAGGATAACCTTTGCATGAGGGTAGTGGTCACTCACTTCGCGCCAAAAATGCGCCGTTGGCCAATCGACCGCGGAAAGATAGCCGGCATATGCCGCATCCCAGGTCGGGAGTTGTCCCTGTCCGGCGGCGCGCCACAGCGCCTTCTGCTCGGGATTGGCGTGGACATCTGCCATGTGATGACACGGCCCGAACCCAAGATGCTCCAACGCGAGCTTCAGCGAATATGTGCCAGTGCGACCCATGCCTGCACCAATGACATCTAGAGCCATGAGCACCCCAAGGAGATTTCAATCGGTCAAAATATCTTTGAAGGTCAGCTCCGAATCGCGTCAAGCCGTAGCGCGCGAAGGTCAGTATTGGAGAAGCGCCGGAAATGGTGGCTCCTGGCGCCGCTGTGGCGAAGACGCGTGGATCGACACCACTATCCGCTGACGCAGCGCTTGCTCCGGTCGATGACGTGGATGCCCATCAAAGGATGGGAGACAACCGACAGCGAGTTTCCGCCGGGAACGTGATCGCGGTCCACCAAAGCCATCTTGAACGGCAAGGCCGTGCAGACCTGCTCCATCAGGCTGCTCGACGTATACCGCGCGACATTCGAGCAGCGTGGACACAAGCTGGCAAGGCAAGGGGTTAGGCGCCGCGCTGTTGCAAGACACCGTTCTGCGCACGCGTTACGCCGCGACGATCCTCGGGATTCGCGGCCTTCTTGTTCATGCCATATCGGACGAAGCGAAAGCCTTCTACGAGCACTACGGCTTTGCGGCTTCCCCGAAAAATCCGATGACCCTTGCGCTCTCGCTAAGGCGCGTTGAAAGAGCGGGCCGAAACGTCTTGTTGTGCACAAGTTGGTAATCGCCTCGTAATCAACCAGCCGGAAAAAGCTTCCAGCGCCGCGGCCTAAAAGCCACGCGACTTTTCTGCGCCGCCGGATGGTCGACGGGCAATTCGATCTCGACCCGGCGACGTTCGCCGCCGATTTCGAGTTCCACGCGCCTGGTGCCGGCAACGCGGCGGCTGGCGGCGACCGTGCCGGCGATGCAGCCGTTGCATTCGTCCACCAGTTCGACATCGTGCGGGCGAAAGAACAATGTCGCTTCGCCTTGCGGTGCGTGCGGCGCGGAGAGCCCGATCGGGCGGTCGGCGATCCAGACCTGGCCGTCCTCGACCTTGACCGGGATCGAGCTCGATTCGCCGATAAAGCCATAAACGAAGGGCGAGTTCGGGGTATCGTAGATCTCGTCGGCGGTGCCGACCTGCTCGATGCGGCCCTGGCTCATCACCACGACGCGATCGGCAAGCTCCAGCGCCTCTTCCTGGTCATGGGTGACAAAGACCGTGGTATGGCCGGTGGCGTCGTGGATGTCGCGCAGCCAGCGGCGCAGTTCGCGGCGCACCTGGGCATCGAGCGCGCCGAACGGCTCGTCGAGCAAAAGCACGGCCGGTTCGATCGCCATGGCGCGGGCCAGCGCCACGCGCTGGCGCTGGCCGCCCGAAAGCTGCGCCGGATAGCGTTTTTCCAGACCGGAAAGCTGGACGAGGTTGAGAAGTTCCAAGGCGCGGCGGCGGATTTCCTTCGCCGACGGGCGTGACGGCCCGTGCCTGACCTTGAGGCCGAAGCCGATGTTGTCGGCGACCGTCATGTGGCGAAACAGCGCGTAATGCTGAAAGACGAAGCCGACATTGCGCTCCTGGATCGACTTTTGAGAGGCATCCTCTTCGCCGAAGAAGATTTTTCCGCGGGTCGGCCGCTCCAAGCCGGCAATCAGCCTGAGCAGCGTCGTCTTGCCGGAGCCGGATGGCCCCAGCAACGCGATCAGTTCTCCCGACCTGATGTCGAGAGAAACGTCGTGGAGGGCCGGAAACCGGTCAAACTCCTTGCGCACGTTGGCAACGCGAACTTCCATGCAAATCCCTTTTGTAGTTGATGCATGCCGTTATCCCAAAACCGGTTCCCACTTTTGGGCGACATCAAATCTTTGTTTCATGCATGTCGTTGTCCAAAAACCGCTACACACTTTTGGGCGACATGCATTTGTCAGTGTCCGCGCGTCGCGGCGATCTCGGCGCCGTAGCGCATCTCGAGAAGTGTTTTCAAGACCAGCGTGACGAGCGCCAGGCCGGCAAGCAGCGAAGCGACGGCAAAGGCGGCGGCGGCATTGTACTCGTTATAAAGGATTTCAACATGCAGCGGCATGGTGTTGGTTAGCCCGCGTATGTGGCCCGACACGACCGAGATGGCGCGATGACGATCAGAAGCGGCGCGATCTCGGATTTGTAGGGGAGGTTGCCGGCGATGAAGATAACGGAACCGTACTCGCCGACGCCGCGCGCGAAAGCCAGCGCGAAACCGGTGACGATGGCCGGCGCCAGTCCGGGAAGCAGAACGCGGCTGATGATCTGGAAGCGATTGGCGCCGAGCGTTGCGGCCACTTCCTCCACCTCCTTGTCGATCTCCTCCATGATCGGCTGCACGGTACGAACGACGAAAGGCAGGCCGATAAAGATCAACGCGATGACGATGCCAAGCGGCGTGTAGGCGACCTTGATGCCGAGCGGCATCAGCAGGCTTCCGATCCAGCCGTTCGGTACGTAAAGCGTGGTCAGCGCGATGCCGGCCACCGCTGTCGGCAGCGCGAAGGGCAGGTCGACCATGGCATCGGCGATGCGGCGGCCGGGAAAGTTGTAGCGCACCAGCACCCAGGCGACGATCGTGCCGAAGACGACGTTGACAGCGGCGGCAATGAAGGCGGTGCCGAAGCTGATTTCAAGCGCGTTGATGGTGCGGCGATCGGTGACGATCGCCCAGAAGTCGGTCCAGCCGAGCGCCGCCGAGCGCCAGATCAGCCCGGACAGCGGAATGAGGAGGGTGAGGAAGGCAAGCGAGAAGCCGAGCGTCAATCCGAAACCCGGAATGACGCTCGGCTGTCTGAACCGCCACCCCGCCTTGGCGGGCGTGCTGTGGTCATGTCGTCCTGATCTAAATGCTATTGGGCCGGCTTATAGATCTGGTCAAATATACCACCGTCGCCGAAATGGTAAGGCTGCGCCTTCATCCATCCGCCGAAAATTGGATCGTCGATGCTGATCCGCTTGATTTCCGGCAGTTTGGCGAGATCCTCCGCAGGCACCAGGTCGGGCTTCGCCGGACGGTAGTGGTTCTTGGCGATGATCGTCTGGCCTTCCTTGGAATAGAGATAGCCCAGATAGGCTTCGGCAACTTTCCGTGTGCCCTTGGCATCGACATTGGCGTCGACAACGGCGACCGGCGGCTCGGCCAGGATCGAGGTCGGCGGGATGACGATTTCGAACTGATCGGCGCCGAACTCGTCCAGCGCCAGATAGGCCTCGTTTTCCCAGGCGATCAGCACGTCGCCCAGGCCCTTTTGCGCGAAGGTCACGGTCGAGCCACGCGCGCCGGTGTCAAGCACCGGAACATGGGAATAGAGGTTGCCGACGAATTCCTTGGTCTTGGCTTCATCGCCGCCATCATTGGTGTTGGCCCAGGCCCAGGCCGCGAGGTAGGCCCACCGGCCACCACCGGAGGTCTTGGGATTGGACGTGATCACCTGGACGCTGTCCTTTGTGAGATCGCCAAAATCGTGAATGCCCTTGGGGTTGCCCTTGCGGACGAGGAGGACAATGGTCGAGGTATAAGGCGCCGAATTGTTCTCGAACTTCGTCCGCCAGTCGGGATTGATCTTCTTCGTTTTCGAGACGATCGCGTCGATGTCGCCTTGCAGCCCCAGCGTCACCACGTCGGCGTCGAGGCCGTCGATTACCGCGCGAGCCTGAGCGCCCGATCCGCCATGCGACTGCTGGACGGTGACGGTCTCGCCGGTCTCGGACTTCCAGTGGGCGGTGAAAGCCTCGTCGAATTGCTTGTAGAGCTCACGCGTCGGGTCATAGGACACGTTGAGAATGGTGGTATCGGCAAACGCGAAACC
The DNA here is from genome assembly GCF_040323155.1 of Mesorhizobium sp. M0060. Lineage (NCBI taxonomy): Bacteria > Pseudomonadati > Pseudomonadota > Alphaproteobacteria > Hyphomicrobiales > Phyllobacteriaceae > Mesorhizobium > Mesorhizobium sp. M0060. The sequence continues at coordinate 17,009 of NZ_JAMYUP010000034.1, read as the reverse complement.
GAGCGTGCCGAACTGGACAGATGTGGCGACCAGTGCGCCGAGCAGTTTCATGAAATGAGGTTTGGTCATTTCCGCCTCCGTTGAACTCGCGTCAAATCTACCGAATTGAATTTAGATGCATTCAATGTTGCCTTTTTTGGCCTAGTGAAGCAATTTTTCGCCTATCTCACCCTAAATGAGGAATGTTTTTCCTCACATAGCGTGACTCGGGATCCTGGGCTCCCGGACGCGATAACTAGAAACCGCCAGCCCTTCGGCAATACGCAAGTGGCGATCAGGCGCGTGTAGGGCGTCAGGAAGAGCAGGAGCGACGCCGCAAGCGCAAGCGGAATTGCCAGAAAGGCGATTGCTGGGACCATGCCGATCTGGCCGCTTGCCAGAGGGCGAAAGCGGGTCCGCTCAACGTGGCCGTCGAACCTGCGATCGGCAATGTCATTGATCGTGGACCCGGCGCTTCTCATCAGAAACGCGCCAAGGGTGAATAGCGCCAATTGCTGAACGGCGGGGATACCATGTGCCGCTTGGATCAATGCGGCCCAACAGGGAACAACGTCAGCCATATGCCCACTGGCCGATCCAGCCGCGCGAGCCGCGTGTAGGGCCGCCATGCACGCGGCAGCCGGCGATCCACCCAGTCACCTCTATGAATATCACTCAGGTCCGGTCGGCTCAAAGTCGCCATTAAGTAATCTTAATCCCGCGCAGAGAAAGGCATTTTCCTGTTCGGTTGAAGTGCCAAATTCGCAGCGTTGCGTATGCGCGCAATGGCAGCCTCGGGGTGGCAAGCGGAAGTCCAGCGTGAACGCGCGGAACAGTTGCTTTGCGGACCTGAGCCGGCATTAGGTTGCGCAAGCTGTAGCGGCTGATCTTGGCACGACCGAGACCAACGGCGGCGCTCACGCGCAGGACCGGCTCTTGAAGCCAGTGCCCAGCGGGCTCTACGCCAATAATGGGCGCTTTCCAGAATGACCGGAACCGCACGGCAATCGCTGAGCAAACCCTTCTAACCTTGGCCAGCGGAGCAATCACCTTTACGATTCGACCAGGATCACCAAGGACTCTGGCACCACTCCATCGAAGGCCATCGCATCCGCGGCTTCCTTGCTCTGCATAGCTTTCATCATGGCGTCCATGTCCGGAACGTCCATAAGAACGGCCACCCGGGTCGGATTTTGTGGATCTACAAATGTTCGTATGTTGGTCACGCCGAGCGGACCAAAAAGCTCTTTGCGCTTCGGCGAGTCGAGCCAGTGCTTCGCTCCTTTTGTGATGTTATGGTGGCCAATGACTGTCGGCATTGCATCCTCCCTATCGTGACGGCGAAGTCCGGCATCGCCAAGAGTGCCAAGATCCATCCCCGTCGAACCACGGAGCGCCGTTTTGGTTGGACTGTCAATTATTTCGTTAAGGACGCGGAAGAACGATTCGGAGAGGGCGTTTCTTCCGGACGGTTCGACCTCAATGAACCAGGATCGCGGTCACGCGGCTGTGGCTATTGACATGTGACATGCGCAAACAGCCGGACAACAACTGCAAGGGCCCGCGTGGCAGATATCGGGATCCAGCGCGGGGGTCGGAAAGGGCAGTTGCGGGAGTAGGGCTGCCATTCATGACCCGGCGGGCCAAGGTCGTCTTCGGGTCGACTCCGGCCGTAGAGCGAAGGTCCGCTGTTGAGAGCGGCGGTGAGGGTCCGGTAATGGCGCTACTTACTCGTTCAGGTGGCCGCTACAGTTGATTGCTAGAGTTAGTCTAGCGTGTCCAAGCGCCATGAAGCGAGCTTACAGCCAAAAGGAAAGTCGGCGGCCCATTTTTCAATGAGCGTTGCCCGAACCCGCCGACCTGCGGATTGCCATTGGCCCCGCGATTCGCAGCTTTGCCGGAACGGAGGCGTGCCGTCTAGCAATGTAAGCGTGTACCATTTCAGCTGCGGAAGTTTTCAAGATCTCTGCCTTAAATCTTTCGGCCATGGCTCGCGCAATCTGTGCTGCCTATAAAGTCGCGCAGCACGAGGTGATCTAGGTTGCAGGGTTGGCGCGGCAAGCGTTCCTCGGCCAGGAATCAGGCGCCAGCGCTGAACAACGCAGCCGGGACGAGTTTCCGGATTCGTTACCGCCATCGGCGATTTGCTCACGGGCTTCGCAAGTCCACGGTGCACTCGCGAGACTCCTAATTGCGCTCCGCCGCGCCGAATGATTACGGAGTACTAGCCTGCCCAATCCCAGCGCGCCCAGAGTTCTGGCTCGCGTGTGAACCATTAGGCCGGCGGGACGTTGCTCTGCGGATCCAACACCTGACGGCACGACCGTGGAGGAATCCAAGCATCATTCTACGCCTCAGAAACAAGACACGCCCGGTGCCTTGGCGAACTTTCCTTATGACCGAATGACCGTCGAGCGATTTCGGGGGCGTTTCCGCGAGCGAGGTGGAACGACGAGCGCAGGAGCTGGTTTGTGCCGGGAAAGACGGCGCCGCTACCTCTTTGGCGACCTCTATTCGACCCGCGGGAGCATCATCAACCCCAAGAGGTGATGTCACATAAACGGAGATGGGCTGTCGTTGTGACTTTTGGGAATGATTTCAGGCGATCACGCCGGCAGCAGCTTTCCATTGCGCCATGGCATTCAAGCGGTGAAGATGGATCTGAAAGGCGGAGCGTTTTGAACGGGGCGGGACGAAGAGATTGCGGACTGCAGAGAACGTCGAGACGAAACGCTGGAGGCTCCCCGGTGATCGAAAAGCTTGCATCATCCGCTCTCGTTTTCGCAGTGGCACATGCGAATTCTCCGCTCTGTTGTTCAAGCCCTTGTGCGACCGGTGCTCGATGTCCGTCATGACTAGACGCCGCGCTGCTCCATAGGAGCCGAGCTTGTCGGTGATCATGCGCTTCGGCACCTGGCCCTGCTTCTTCAACAGCCGTGTCAGCACGCGCTTGGCGGCCTTAGTGTTGCGCCGGGTCTAGCCGATCTCGTCGAGCACATAGCCGTCCTGGTTGACGGCCCGCCATAACCAATGCTTCTTGCCGGCGATCATGATGGCGACTTCGTCGAGGTGCCAGATATCATTTCGACTGGGCTGCTTGCGGCGCAGGCGCCGGGCGTAGTCCAGCCCGAACTTCTTTCCCCACCGACGGATCGTCTCGTAGGAAACGACAATGCCGCGCTCCAGCAGCATTTCTTCGACACGACGCAGGCTCAGCGGAAATCGATAATACAGCCACACCGCGTGGGCGATGATCTCGGGTGGGAACCGATGCCGTTTGTAGCTGATCTGCGAAGTGTTCGTCCCCAGCATCTATCGCAGCGATCCCTGACACGCGGTTACCGTGACAACGCCCCTGGGAGCGCCTGGACCAAATCGGGTCCCCAGTTCTAATATGTGGCGGGTGGTACGACGGGATCGCTCTACCGTCATCTCAGGAATGCATGGTGGGAAGACTCCCGAGGGCGACCTTGCGCATGTTCGAAGGTGGCCATCTATTTCTCTGGCAGGATAGCTCCGCGTTCGCCGAGATCGTCCGGTTTCTTGCAAACGAGGAAGCCGGCTAAAGGGCGAACACGAATTTGCGCCGTGCGAGGCTGCGTGAGGCCATGGACGTCCGCGCCTTACTGAGGCAAGACCGGTCGCGTCTATGTTTAGGCGGCGAGCCACATTGCCTATGCCTCGCTCGATAGCATATTGCGGGCGGCATAGAGTTCGGCAATGAAGTCGGTGATCAAGGTCGAATTGATGCCGTCCGGCGGGCGCAGGAGTAGCGCGCGGAAATTGACGGCCGGCTCGAATGGCCTGGCCAAAATGCCGCCGATCATGCGGTCCGCAATGACGGAGGGATTGACCAAGCCAATCCCCATGCCCTTCGCTGCAAGGATAGCGATGGTCAGGCCGTAGGGCGTTTCGATCAGGATGCGCGGCCGTACCCCATGCGCGGCCAGGATCTTGTCCATCGCGAGCCGAGCCGTATCTTCCGGCGACAATGCCAGGAAAGTCTCGTCGGCGAGATCGGCCGGCGTGATCATCTGCTTCCGCGCCAGCCGGTGGTTCTTCGGCATGACGCAAACGGCGCGCGGCGTGGTGAAGATGCTGTGCAGCACGCCGCTGGTGTCGACCTCGTCGGCCGCGAGCCCGATATCGAAACTGCCAGACGCCACCAGGTCGCGCACGATGTTGGAGGTGCGGACCTGATAGCTGATGCGCACCTGCGGATGCCGGCGCGAGAACGCTACTATGGCGCGCGGCACCAGCCCATGCCCGAGCGCCGACAGGCTAGCGACACGGATGGTACCGGTGCCGACCTCCTTGATCTGTGCCGCGCGCAGCTTGAGCCGGTCGAGCCCGACCAGGTTGGCTTTCACCTCGGCATGAAACAACTCCCCTTCGCGTGTCGGCACCAGCCTGCCACGAATGCGGTCGAAAAGCCTGAAGCCGAGTTCGGCTTCTAGCTTGGCTAGCGAACGGCTGATGGCCGGCTGCGAGGTATCCAGCAGCGCGGCCGCCGCGCCGGCGCCGCGTGTGATCATGATCGCGTTGAAGACATCGATGTCGCGCAGGTTCATAGTCCATCCATATCAAAAGCGAATTAACTTTATCGCTGCGGTCATGGATGGCAATGGGTGAGCCGGCTAAGCTGCCCCCATGAACCGACGCGACGACACTTCACATGTCCACCCTCCCAAGCGCTCCGAGGAACCGTTCCAGGCGGTGGCGATGCCGGTCGAGCGAGCCTCGACCGTTGTCTTTGACGATCTGGAGTCGTTCGAGCGTCGCGTCGAGCGTCTGTACGACGGGTTCAGCTACGGACTTTACGGCACACCGACCAGCCGGCAGCTCGAGGATCATATCGCCGTGCTGGAAAGCGGATTGCGGGCCCTCGTCGTCCCGTCGGGCATGGCGGCCATGACGCTGGCGACCATGGCTGTCTGCCGTGGCGGCGAAAGGGTTCTGATCCCGGAGACGCTCTATGGCCCGGCGCGCGACATGGCCGAGCGTTTTCTCGGCCCCCTCGGGATCGAGGCGGTTTCCTACGATCCACGGCTGGACGCGAGCATCGCGGCCGTGATCGACGGCAGAACGCGGCTGGTCTGGGTAGAATCGCCTGGCTCGGCCACCTTCGAAGTCCAGGATGTGCCCGCCATCACGGCCGCGGCCCACAAGGCCGGCGCGCTCGTCGCGGCCGACAACACCTGGGCCTCTCATCTGCTGTTTAAGCCGCTCGCTCATGGCGTCGACATGTCGATGCAGGCGCTTTCCAAACACGCCGGCGGCCATGGCGACCTCCTGATGGGCTCGGTCGCAGTGCATGACCACGCCCTGTTCCGGCGCCTGAAGGATACAGCGCGCTTTCTGGGCTATGGCGTCTCGCCGGAAGATTGCGCGCTGTGCGAGCGTGGCCTGATGACCATGCCGGTGCGCATGCGTCATGCCGACGCCACCGCGCGGAAGATCATTGCCTGGCTATCGGAACGCCCGGAAGTCGCACAGATCTTGCATCCCGCGGAGCCTGGTCATCCTGGCCACGCGATCTGGAAGCGTGACTTTGCCGGATCGGCGGGCGTGTTCTCCTTCGTGCTGCGGCCGGAACTGGCGCCACTGCAATCCGATGTCCTGCGCAGCCTGCGGCTGTTCAGGCTCGGCGCAAGCTGGGGCGGCGTGCATTCGCTGATTGCCGTCAGCGATCCGCGCAAAGGGCGCGCCAGCCTCGATTGGCTGAAGCCCGGCCCGGTCTGGCGCCTGTCGATCGGCCTTGAGGCGCTCGAAGATCTTCTGGCCGACCTTTCCCAGGCCTTCGAACTCTTTGCTAAAGCCCGGCGCAACGGAACCGCAGCAGCCGACGCCAAGGCCGCCGAATGATTAGAACCTCAACGAGAAGGGGAATGACTATGAAACATCAAGTTCTGAAATGGCTCACGGGTCTGGCGATAGGATTGGCCAGCCTGACTTCGGGCGCCGTGGACGCCAGCGCGCAGGCGGTTATCAACAAGATCAAGGAACGCGGCTATGTCAGCTGCGGCGCCAGCCAGGGCGTGCCCGGTCTCTCCCGGCCCGACGAGAAGGGGTATTATCGCGGCTTCGATTCCGATATTTGCCGCACTTTCGCGATCGCCATCCTCGGCGACAAGGAGAAGATCCGTTACGTGCCGCTTAACGCAGGCCAGCGTTTTCCTGCGCTGCAGACCGGAGAGATCGACGTTCTGTCGCGCACATCCACCATCACCTACAGTCGCGATACGGTTGTCCGCTTCGTCTGGATCAATCTCTACGACACGGACGGCATGCTCGTGCGCAAGGCCGACAATATTACCGAGCCCAAACTGCTCGATGGAAAGACCGTTTGCCTGCAAGGCGGTGGCAGCCTGACCGAGAAAGCGATCGAGGAAACCGAGGAAGAGTTCGGGATCGCGATGGAGAAAGTCTATTACGACTCGACCATTCAGGCGCGCGACGCCTTCTTCGGCGGCCGCTGCGATTCATACGTCACCGACGGCACTGCGGCAGCCGGACAGCGTGCTTCGGTGGCCAAGAACCCCGACGACTACGACATCATCAAGGTCGGCAAAGCCGCCGAACCCAATGGCGTCGCGGTCGCCCGCGGCGACGATCAACTCTTCGACGTCGTGCGCTGGACATTGAATGCCCTGTTCTGGGCCGAGGCCAACGGCATCACCTCGCAGAACATCGATGAAAAGCTTGTGTCGGGCAGTCCGGAAGTCAAACGGGTGCTCGGTGAGGAACCCGGCTTCGGCAAGCCGCTCGGATTGGACGACAAGTGGGCCTACAACGTCATCAAGCAAATGGGCAACTACGCCGAGATCTGGGACCGCAATCTCGGCAAGGACAGCCCGCTAAAGGTCGAACGCGGTCTGAACGCGTTGTGGAAGGACGGGGGCCTCAACTATCCTTTCCCCTGGGATTGAGCCGCATGATGGAGGGGAACGGGCCCGGCGCTCCCCTTCCCTGCCAACGCCGCGAACCCTCGAGGTCAACATGCTGAGCGATGCCAAGACCAGATCGATCATCATCCAGTGTGCCCTGGCCGCCGCGGTTGCCGCTTTCGCTGCCCTGCTCGTCAGCACGACTTTCGCCAATCTCAGGGCACGCGGCATCCCGATCGGCTTCGATTTCCTGACGATGCCGTCAAGGATCGTCATCTCGGAAGCAATCCTCACTTACAAGTCGCGGGACCCCTATTACTGGGCGATCGCGACCGGGCTCGCCAATACGGTCTTCATCTCCGCGGTCGTCATCGTCTTTTCATCCGCGCTCGGCCTCGTCGTCGGCATCACCCGGCTGAGCAGCAATCCCCTGGCGGCGGGCACCTGCCGCGTATGGGTGGAGGTTGCACGCAATTCACCGCCGATCGTGCTTCTGATCTTTCTCTACTCGCTGTGGTGGAAGGTGCTGCCGCCGGTCGGCGAAGCGCTCAATCCGCTGCCAGGCGTTTACGCCTCCATGCGCGGCTTTGTGGTGCCGGCCGTCAGCATGGACGTCGCCACCGCGGGATTGCTCGTCATTGCTCTCGCCCTGGCACTGGCGGCCGCTGGCTGGGCGGCGGCGAGAAGAGGATGGCTGCCACCGCTGACCGCGCCGGCGATCCTCGCGGTTGGCATTGCCGGGCTCTGGCTTGCCGATGCGAAGTTCTCCGTCGACTGGCCGACCTTCACTGGGTCGAACTTCAAAGGCGGCAAGGACCTGACGCCCGAACTCAGCACCATCCTCATCGGGCTGACCATCTACACCACCGGCTTCGTCGCCGAGATCGTGCGTGGCGGCGTGCTTTCGGTCGGCCGCGGTCAGTGGGATGCAGGTCATTCGCTCGGCCTGCCACGCGGCAAAATATTGCGTCTGATCATCATCCCGCAGATGCTGCGGGTGATCGTCCCGCCGCTCAACAGCCAATACATCAACGTCGTCAAGAATTCGACGCTGGCGATCGCGGTCGGCTATCCGGACTTCCTTGCGGTCATGAACACCATCATCAGCAAGTCCAGCCATTCGATCGAGGGCGTATTCATCATCCTCGGCGTCTATCTCGCCCTCAACCTGAGCCTGTCGAGCGCGGCCAATTGGTACAACCGTCGCATCGCCATCGTGGAGCGCTGAACCATGAAGGCCCTGTCTCTTCCCCTTCCGGCCGAGCCAATGCCAGGACAGATCCGCTTCGGCGCTTTGCGGCGGTCAGCCATGCTCCTGTTCGGCACGCCGCTCAATGCCGTCCTGACGCTGTTGTTCGGGGTTCTGCTCGTCGCCACGGTACCGCCGATGCTGCGCTGGCTGGTAATCGACGCCGTGCTGTTCGATCCCAATCCAAGCGCGTGCCGGGTGGCCACCGGAGCCTGCTGGAGCTTCATCTACGCCAAGTCCGGGCAGTTGCTGTTCGGCATATATCCGCTCGACGAACGCTGGCGCCCCGCCATCGTCTGTCTGCTCATCCTGGCGCTGCTCGGCTGGTCAGTGCGGCCCGCCAGCTGGGCCCCGCGGCTGCTGGCGCTCTGGGTCGCAGCGCTGGTGCTGATCTTCTGGCTGATGGGCGGCGGCATCGGCCTGACCGAGATTCCAACCTCATCCTGGGGCGGCCTGCCGGTGACGCTCATCCTCACCGTCGTTGCCATCGGCGTCGCCTTCCCGGTCGGCATTCTCTTGGCACTGGCAAGGCGCTCGACCATGCCAGCGATACGCATAGGCGCCGTGGTCCTGATAGAATCGGTGCGCGGACTACCGCTGCTGTCCATCCTGTTCGTGGCGTCGATCATGATGCCGCTGTTCCTGCCCGAGGCCCTGTTGCCCGACAAATTCGTGCGCGCGCTGGTCGCGCTCACCATCTTCGCCGCGGCTTATCTCGCCGAGGTGATCCGCGGCGGCCTGCAGGCCATCCCGAAGGGTCAGTACGAGGCTGCGGCAGCGCTCGGCCTGCCCTTCTGGCGCGCGCAATATCTCATCATCCTGCCGCAGGCGATCCGGATGGCGATCCCGGCGCTGGCCAACACCATCATCGTCATGATCAAGAACACCAGCCTTGTCCTGGTCGTCGGTCTCTTCGACCTGATCAGCTCCGGAAAAGCGGCGCTGGCTGACCCGGACTGGCCGTCGCCGGCGGCCGAGACATTCCTGTTCATCGGCGCGATCTTCTTCGCGCTCTCCTTCTCGTTCGCCCGCTTCGCCGACTTCCTGGAGCGGCGCGGCCCGACCGCCCACTAGGAAATGCCTTGATGTTATTGTCCGCCCCAACGCGCGTTCCGTCCATGCCCGATCCCAGCGCTCCGCCCGCTATCCAAATGACCGGCATGAATAAGTGGTACGGAAACTTCCATGTGCTGAAGAACATCAACCTGACCGTCCATCGCGGCGAGAAGCTGGTGATCTGCGGTCCGTCCGGCTCGGGCAAGTCGACGATGATCCGTTGCATCAACCGGCTGGAGGAGCATCAGCAGGGGCAGATCGTCGTCGAAGGCGTCGAACTCAGCAACGATTTGAAGCAGATCGACGTAATCCGCAGTGACATCGGCATGGTGTTCCAGCACTTCAACCTGTTCCCGCATTTGACCATTCTGGAAAACCTGACACTGGCGCCGATCTGGGTGCGCAGGATGCGGCGCGGGCAAGCCGAGCAGACCGCCATGCACTGGAGCGGGTGAAGATCCCGGACCAGGCGCATAAATATCCCGGCCAGTTGTCCGGCGGCCAGCAGCAGCGCGTCGCCATCGCCCGTGCGCTCTGTATGAGCCCGAAGATCATGCTCTTCGACGAACCGACCTCCGCCCTCGATCCTGAAATGGTCAAGGAAGTGCTCGACACCATGGTCGCGCTGGCCGAGGATGGCATGACCATGCTGTGTGTCACGCACGAGATGGGATTTGCCCGCCAGGTCGCCGACCGTGTCGTCTTCATGGACCAGGGCGAGATCGTTGAGATGAACACGCCCTCCGAATTCTTGTCGCATCCGCGTCACCAGCGCAGCAAACTGTTCCTTGCCCAGATCCTGAACTAGCGAACCTCTCCCACCAGCCCATGCGCCGGCCGGATGGGCAGACGCAAATCAGAAATCCATCCGGGGCCTGGTCAGCGCGCAGCGACCTGCCAGACCGCGACGCCGGCCCAGGATCAGGCCGGCGACGCCTTCGATGCTGCGCGAGATAATGTCGAACAAGCGCGGCCGACTCTCGAAGGAATACACCAGGCGTTCGCGAAACAGGATCGACAGCGCCGCGAGTTCCGGCCATTGGTAGATGTTCGGCCCACAACTTCTGCACGTCGACGATCCTGGCGGTGGGCGCTCCGGTCCTGTTTCGAAGATAATGCGCCGCCGGCCGGCGCAGGCACAGCTGCCACGTATTGCAGCAGACGGCAGAGGACGAGAACGTCGTCCACAACGCAACTCTCGACTCGAAGTCGTAGCTGCATCATACGGCCTGTTCACCAAGCGGGCTTTGGGGGCTAGCACGAAGTCGGGCACCCACTTTGGCACCTCCACTCGCGCGAGCAGTAGTCCGCTTTCCTTCGCAAATGCCATGTGGCAAGACGGATGGATGGCGGCGGACAGCGAACATAAAAGCATCTCTGCGAGAGCGTTGGGCATCGCATTATCAGCTGCTGCCCTCGTGCCGCATTTCACAACCCCAGCCTTTGCCCATGCTTCCGAGCGCGGCTATGTCATGCTCCTGCCGACCGGATATTATGTCGTGGGCGGGGCGGTGGCCGTAGCCGCGAGTTTTCTGGTTCTGGCTGTCCTCCCGCCCAGGCTGCTCGAACGCATTTCGGCATCCCGCCTGCCAATTGGTCAATTCGGCGACGCCGCGCGCATTTGGATCAGCACGCTCGCCTTCGCGGTTCTCGCCATACTCGTGGCGGCGGGAATTCTCGGCAGCCGAGATCCGCTGTCGAATCCACTTCCGCTAACGGTGTGGACGCTGGTCTGGGTCGGACTGACATTGCTTCAGGGCGTATTCGGCAATGTTTGGTCGTGGACAAACCCGTGGTACGGGCCGTGGCGCATTTTCTCCAGCGTCTTCCCGGCATTCCGCGATCGCACAATGCCACAAGGACTGGCTTACTGGCCGGCGTTGATTTTGTTTGCAAGCTTCGCCTGGTTCGAGCTGATCTATCCGGCGCCCGAAGATCCGGCGCGGCTTGCGTTCGCTCTCATGGCCTACTGGCTCTCGACCTTCGTCTGCATGATCATCTTCGGCTACGAAGGCTGGAGCCGGCGCGGCGAGTTTCTGTCCGCGTTCTTCCGCATGGTGTCACGCTTCGCCATCGTCGAAACGACGCCGGACCACCCAAGCGAGGGGCGCGCCCTCTCACTCTGCTGGCCTGGAGCGAAATTGTGGAGCGCGCAAGCCTTGCCGGCGAGCGGTATGCTCTTTCTGTTGCTGACGTTGAGCTCGGTGTCCTTCGACGGTCTGTCGAAGACCTTCTCTTGGCTGGGCGCGAATGGTGTCAATCCGCTCGAATTTCCGGGGCGCTCGGCATTAGTCGGAATCAACAGCGCCGGTCTTGTGCTGATGTTTATCGCACTTGTCGCCGTGTTCTTCGCCGCAGTGTTTGTCGGTGAGCGGTTGGCCGGGAGCATCTCTTTCGGAAAAGCGGTCGGGCTCCTTGTCTGGTCGATCGTCCCGATCGCGCTCGCCTATCATTTTTCCCACTATCTGACGGCCCTCCTGGTGAACGGCCAGAATGCGCTCGTCGCTATTTCGGATCCGTTTGATCGGGGATGGAACCTATTCGGCACGGCGCACATGAATGTCGGGGCGGGAGTGATCATGGGCTCCGATGCAGCGTGGATCATCTGGAACTTTCAGGCGGCGGCGATCATCGGCGGCCATATACTTGCCGTTCTGGTCGCGCATGGGCTGGCGTTCCGTTTGCATCCGGCGCGCAGCCGCGCGGCGCTCAGCCAATTTCCGCTGACCGTTTTTATGGTCGGATATACGGTTTTCGGGCTGTGGCTGCTGTCCACGCCGACGGCCGTCTGACGGCCGCAAGCCACGTATCGGAGGCGTTGGTCGACAGACCTCACGGCGGTGTATCGCGACCTCAAGGACATGCGTCGAACAAAGCCGGTGGTTGGTGAATTGGCAACGCCGGCAAGTGCAACTGACTGCTACACAGTTCTTCGGCCTGATATCTAAGCCGACGGGACGCCCTCGGTGGCCAGACGCCGGAAGATCTGGTCGACTTGTTGCGGCGGCAATTTGGCGCCGCCGTCGAGCCACCAGATCAGCACCGACAGAAAGGCACCCACGACGAACTGGACGATCAGTTCGTTCGGCACGACATCGGGGTGCTTCCTGTCCTTGTTTGCGGCAAGCTCCGCGCGCACGAGATCGCATAGAATCTCGCGGATGCTGCCGAGCACAATAGTCCCACCGCGGCCCCCGGCCAGAGCTCGGTAGAGATCTATATGTTCACGCGCGTGCTCGAACATACCGAGCACGAACCCCAAGCTGCGATCTTTCAGCTCGCCTGGCGCTGCAAGCGCATGCCGCTGGCGTTCGACCAGCATGGCGCGCAGATGATCGTCCAGGCCGCTGCGCTTGAGGTCGTCCTTGCTGGTGAAGTGCGCGTAAAAGGTCGATCGGCCGATGTTTGCCTCATTGCAGATGTCCTCGACGGTGATTGCTTCATATCCCTTTCTCAGGATCAAAGTGATCAGCGCATGGTGAAGAGTCGACCGGGTCCGGGCGACACGGCGGTCTATCGTCTTTTCCGTTCCCATGAGCTTTTTCCGTTCAGATGGCAGAGGACCGTGCGGTACCGGACATTCTGCCGCGAATGGTCGTTGACGCGTTCCCGGATACCATGTCAGTTTCCGAACATGATGTCCATCAACCGGCGAGAGTGGCCAAGGAGTCTCTGATGAGAAAACATGGGCATAACAACAGCGGAGCCGGCGCGCCCGGCCGCGTCATACATTGGGCAGCACGCTACGATCTGATGACTTGGCTGTTCACCTTAGGCCGCGAACGCGCCTTTCGCGAAAAGATCCTCCGGTTGACGCAGCTCGAACCTGGAGAGTCCGTCCTCGATATAGGGTGCGGGACGGGAACGCTCGCTATACTTGCCAAGCAGCAGGTCGGGCCGACGGGCACCGTGCACGGGATCGATGCGTCACCGGAAATGATCACCAGGGCGGGTGCGAAGGCTCGAAGAGTCGGTCTGAAGGTCACCTTTGAAAAGGCCGCCGCCCAGGCATTACCGTTCCGGGATGCCGAATTCGATGTCGTAACGACGACGCTGATGCTCCATCATCTTTCTGCCGATGGACGTAATCAGATGGCTCATGAGATACACAGAATCCTGAAGCCATCCGGTCGCGTACTCGCCGTCGACTTCGTGCAAGCGCCACAGGATGGAGGCTTCATCGATCGCTTCCACCATCACGGCGTCAGCACAGTCGACGACATCATAACGGAATTCCGGGACTCGGGTCTCAACATCGTCGCTAGCGGCGCGGTTGGCACGAAGAACCTGCAGTTCGTGCTAGCCACGGCGGCCGCCGACGTCGCCCGTATTCGCGATAGGTTTGTCGCTCTCGGCACGGAAGAACCCTCAGGCCCGGCACGGTCTGCAGCCATGAGCCACCTGCACACCATAGGCCTAGTGCTAGCCATTGTCGCGCTGATCGCCATGCACGCAGGCGCGCCCTGGTGGCTATCGTGGCGCGGTCTAAGCGACGCCTCAAATCCGATCTCTTACACAGTGATTGCACTCGTGGCCCTTTTCGTAATCTTCAAGATCGGATTGCTCGGTGGCCTGCATCGGTGGAGCAGAGGCCGCCGCCAGCGTTGAGGCCGCTTGCTGTTACGACATCCGCGTCTCGCTACGGCTTGTTGGACACGCAGGAGTTCACCTTTTTCACACCCGGACGCGAATCGCGCGTCCGCTCCGGCCTCCCCGCCGTGCGAGGGTGGTGGTAGGCCAATCTAATCCCGTCGCAGCGAGATCAGACGCCGGCAGACGGCGCTTAACGTTATTCTCGGAAGACCAACTGCCATTCGTTGTCAGATCACCGGGCGGTGATCACTCTCAGCCAGATGGCAGGCGGCGACGGCACCGTAACGTTAACCGAAGGCTGACGGAAATCTGCGATCCGAGGCACATGTCGAAGATTGTCCCTGATCCGCTGTATCGTCGTCACCGCTTCCCCGTCGAGATCATCGCACATGCTGTGTGGCTGTACTTCCGCTTCCCGCTCAGCCTGCGGATGGTCGAGGATTTGTTAGCTGCCCGTGGCATCATTGTTTCGCATCAAACGATCAGAACATGGGCGGAGAAGTTCGGACGGCATTTTGCCAATGAGATCAGGCGACGGTCAGCCGGCCGCCTGGGTGACAAATGGCACCTCGACGAGATGGTCGTCACCACCGCCGGCAAGAACAAGAAGCAGTGGCTATGGCGGGCCGTCGACCAGGACGGCTTCGTCCTCGACGTTCTGGTGCAAAGCCGCAGGAATGCCAAGGCTGCAAAGCGGCTGATGCGCAAGCTCCTCAAGCAACAAGGTCATGCGCCGCGCGTGATGATAACCGACAAGCTCGGCTCCTACGCCGCCGCCGGCAGAGAGATAATGCCGGAGGTCGAGCACCGCCGGCACAAAGGCCTTAATAATCGGGCGGAGAACTCACACCAGCCGATGCGACGACGTGAACGGATCATGAAGCGATTCAAGTCACCGGGCCAGCTTCAGCGGTTTGCCTCCATCCACGACCCGATCGCCAATCTGTTTCACTTTCCGCGCCACGCTCTTTCATCTGCCGACCATCGTGATCTGCGCAGCGCTGCCCTGCAAACGTGGCGCGAGATCTCGCGTGTCGCGGCAGCTTGAAGTCCGACTTCGCTGGCCATCTCTGTGCCGGCTTGTCGATAACTTTACGATGCCCGCCCAATCTCGGCTAGTGAAGACCATGCGCGTCGCCGGATATAAGACGCTTGAGAGGCGAGGCCACAAGGTATCATTGCAAAGTACGCCGTGACTGTGTTCAATGTATTCGGGACAGGCAGGGTTCGCGGATAGGTGCGGCGTGCGCCAGTCGGAGTCTGTCGATGCAGCAGGGCCTCCTGACGCTGCCCACGGGGCAGCCGGCGACGCTATCGGGCATGTCTTTCGTGCTCCCGGGCTTTCCCTTCCCGCAGGCGGCGGTGCCATTCGCGGCATAGGCGAGAAGTTCACCTGCAATCCCGTACTTGGCACCGCGGCCGCGTCGATCCCCATCGCCACCAGCCCCGGCCGTGCCGGCTTCGGGCCTAACCTCACGCTGACCTACAATTCCGGTTCAGGAAACGGCGTGTTCGGCCTCGGTTGGTCGCTTGCGCTTCCGGCCATCGCCCGCAAGACCGACAAGGGACTGCCACTTTACCTGGACGAAATCCAGTCGGATGTCTTCCTTCTATCCTCGTCGGAGGATCTGGTGCCGGTGCTCCAGCCCGATGGCCGGCGTTTCGAGACGACCGCCGACGGCTATGTCATCCACCGCTACCGGCCGCGGATCGAGGGCACGTTCGCCCGCATCGAGCGCTGGACAGGCGCCGATGGCGATGTCCATTGGCGATCCCTATCGCAGGACAATGTGCTGACACTCTACGGCAAGGACCGCGGGTCCCGCCTTTACGATCCGGCCGACGAAAGCCGCGTCTTCTCCTGGCTGATCTCCGAGAGCCGCGACGACAAGGGCAACGCTATCGTCTACGCCTACAAGGCCGAAGATGGCGGCGATGTCGACCGCCGCTCGCCACAGGAGCGCAACCGCTGGAACGACGACGGCTCGCCGCGCGTCGGGAACCGCCACCTGAAATCAATCCGCTACGGCAATCGCAAGCCGCTCGTCGACGGCGAAGGCCGCCGCCCGCCTTTCATCGCCACCGCCATTCTGGCCGCGGCGGACTGGATGTTCGAAGTGGTGTTCGACTATGGCGAACACGACGCCGTCGCTCCCGGTCCAAGCGACGCGGGCGACTGGCTGCGCCGTAACGATCCTTTCTCGACCTTCCGCGCCGGTTTCGACGTCAGGACGTACCGCCTGTGCCAGCGCGTTCTGATGTTTCATCATTTTCCCGGCGAGCCCGACATCGGCATCGACGGCCTCGTCCGCTCCACGGATTTTGCCTACCGCGGCGAGCCGGCGGCGTCCTTCCTCGCCTCGGCCACGCAATCGGGCTATAAGCGCACGGGCGACGGCTATCTGAGGAAATCCCTGCCCGCCGTTGAGTTCGACTACAGCCTGCCGGTCGTCGGCCAGGAGGTGCGCGGGCTCGACACGGTGACCCTCGGCGACATGGCCGATGCGGCCGGCGAGCACAGCCGCTGGGTCGATCTCGACGGCGAGGGCCTCGCCGGCCTTCTAACCGACCATCCCGGCGGCTGGATTTACCGGCGCAACCAATCGCCGCTAGCGCGCGAAACCGGCGACGACAATGCCGCCCGTTTCGCGGCAGCCGAGCAGATAAAGGCGATGCCGAACGCGCCATCCCTGCGCGACTGGCAATTCCTCGACCTCGCCGGCGACGGCAGCGTCGACCTGGTCGACATGAGAAGCCCTGCAGCCGGCTTTTTCGAGCGCTCAGAAGACGGTGGCTGGGCGGCCTTCCAGGCCTTCCGTTCTACCCCGAAGGTCGACTGGAACGATCCCGGCCTGCGCTTCGTCGACCTCACCGGCGACGGCCTGCCTGACATAGTGCTGACCGAAAACGAAGCGCTGACCTGGCACCCCTCGCTCGCCGAGGATGGGTTCGGCCCCTCGACGCGCGCGTCGCTTCCCGTGGACGGCGGTCCCGGCGGACTGAGAACGCTTCAGAGCGACACCATGCAAACGGTCGCCCTGGCGGACATGTCGGGTGATGGGCTGTCCGACATCGTCCGCATCCGCAACGGCGACGTCTGCTACTGGCCCAATCTCGGCTACGGCCGTTTCGGCGCCAAGGTGACGATGGCGGACGCGCCGCGCTTCGACCTATCCGGCCCGTTAGCGGCGGGGCGGCTCGGACAGGCCGACAAGGCAGGCAGCGGCGGGGCCGCAATCCTCAAT